>CANITX010000015.1 GCA_947470575.1 Rhodospirillales bacterium | reverse complement strand
GCCAGCTTCAAAGCACCTTCGACGGCGCCCATGATGCCGAAGGCCTTCTGGTGGCAGTGGCCGTGCAACAGCACCTTTTCCTCGGCGGTGGCGAGGTCGAGCTTCAGGCGGCCGGCGTCCCGCTGGCGGACCAGGAATTCCTCGAACAGCAGGGAGGCCGCCGCCAGCCGCGTCGTTGCCTCGCCCGGCAGCAGTGCCGGGTATTCGTCGCGGAAGGTGAACAGGCACGACGGCTCCAGCCCGACGACGGGAACGCCGCGCGCGACAAAGGGTGCCAGCGCGGCGAGAGTCCGTTCGGCCTCGGCACGCGCCTCTTCGATCATGCCTTCGGCGAGATAGGTGCGCCCGCAGCATAGCGGCCGTCGCTCGCCTGCCGCGCGGGCAACGTGGACGCGGTAGCCGGCGGCACTCAGCACGGCCAGCGCGGCGCGCGCGTTCTCCGGCTCGAACCAGGTGTTGAAGGTATCGGCGAACAGCACGACGTCGGCCTCCGCCGCGGTTACCGCCGATTCTCCGGCGCGGAAGGCATCGCCGCGCCAGGCGGGCAGCGGCCGGCCGGCGGCGAGGCCGAACAGCTTTTCGCTCAAGGAAGCCAAGGCCGGAATGCGATTGCGCAAATTCATCAGCCACGACAATCGGGCGGCCCAAGGGGCATAGCGGGGCAAGGCGGCGATCAGCCGCTCGCGCGGTCCATGCGGATGGCGGCGTCGATAGTGGGCCAGGAACTCGATCTTCATGCGCGCCATGTCGACGCCGGTCGGGCATTCGCGCTTGCAGCCCTTGCAGCCGACACACAGGTCCATCGCCGCCTTCATGTCGTCGGAAGCGATGGCGTCCGGACCGAGCTGTCCGGTCAAGGCCAGCCGCAGGGTATTGGCGCGCCCCCGCGTCAGGTGAATCTCGTCGCCGGTCGCCCGGAAGGACGGGCACATCACGGCAGCGTCCGACTTGCGACAATTGCCGTTGTTGTTGCACATCTCGACGGCGCCCAGAATTCCGCCCCACGGTGTCCAGTCGAGCACCGGCTCCAGTGGCTTCGCCGCGTAGTCGGGCGTGTAACGGAACAGCCGGCGGTCGTCCATGCGCGGTGGATGCACGACGCGGTGCGGGTTGAACAAGCCGCGCGGGTCGAAGGCGTCCTTGATGTCTTCGAGGGCGCGGACCAGGCGCGGACCGAACATCATCTCGTGAAATTCCGAACGCACGATGCCGTCGCCGTGTTCGCCGGAATGGGAGCCTTTGTACTGCTTGACCATGGCGAAGGCTTCCTCGGCGATGGCGCGCATTTTACGCACATCCTCCGGGTCCTTCATGTTGAGGATCGGGCGCACGTGCAGGCAACCGACGGAAGCATGGGCGTACCAAGTGCCCTTGGTGCCGTGCTTGGTGAAGACCTCGGTCAGCCGCGCCGTGTATTCGGCCAAGTGCTCCAGCGGTACCGCGCAGTCCTCGATAAAGGACACGGGTTTGCCGTCGCCCTTCATCGACATCATGATGTTGAGGCCCGAGGCGCGTACCTCCCAGACCGAGGCCTGGAAGGCCGGGTCGATGACGCTGACCGTGGCGTCGGGGAAACCGTGGTCGGCCATTAGGACATCCAGGTCCTTGAGCCGGCGGACCTGCAGGTCGGCGTCCTCGCCGGCAAATTCGACCAGCAGCAGGGCCTCGGGCTCGCCCTTGATCACCCGTTGCATGGTGGCGCGGAACATCGGGATTTCCATGGCCAGGTCGATCATCGTGCGGTCGACCACCTCGACCGCCGCCGGGTCCAACTCGACGATGTGGCGGGTGATCTCCATCGCCGAATGGAAAGTCGGGAACAGGCAGACACCCAGCGTGCGGTGCTTCGGGATCGGCGCCAGCTTGAGGTCGAGCGCGGTGAAAAAAGCCAAAGTGCCTTCCGAGCCGACCAGCATCTCGGCCATGTTGTGGCCGTGCGGCGAGATGCTGTCGATGTTGTAGCCGCCGACCTTGCGCAGCACCTTCGGCCAATGCGCCTCGATCTCACCCGCCTCGCGGCCGGCGATGGCCCGCAGCCGGGCGATCAGGTCGCGATAGCCCTGAGCTCCGGCGATGCCGTCCAGCCCCTGCGGCACCTGATCGAAATGCCAATGATGGCCGTCGGCCATCAGGGCGTCGATGGCCAGCACGTTGTGCACCATGTTGCCGTAGCGGATGGAACGCGAGCCGCAGGAATTGTTGCCGGCCATGCCGCCGATGGTGGCGCGGCTCGCCGTCGATGGGTCGATGGGAAAAAACAGCCCGTGCGGCTTGAGGTAGCGGTTGAGCTGGTCGAGCACGATGCCAGGGCGGACCCGGACCCGGCCGGCATCTTTGTCCAGGCTCAGGACCTGATTGAAGTGCTTGGAGCAGTCGACGACGACGGCTTCTGCCACCGTCTGCCCGCATTGCGAGGTGCCGGCCCCGCGCGGCAGCACCGGCACGCCTTCCTCGGCGGCGATGCGGACCACCGCCGCGATGTCGGCTTCCGTCTTCGGCACGACCACGCCGATGGGTTCGATCTGGTAGATCGAGGCGTCGGTGCTGTAGCGGCCGCGGCTGGCGCCGTCGAACAGCACCTCGCCCTCGATCTCGCGGGCCAGGCGTGCCGCCAGACCGCGGTCGCCAACCCGGCGGCCCGTCGGGACGACGTCGCTCTCGATCCTGCCGCTGTCACCGTCCATTGTGTTCCGTCCCTGCTAACGAACCAATCTTGGCGCAGACTCCCCGGCCGTGGCGGCATCGTCAATGGTTCCGTTGCACGTCTCTGCCCGGGCTGGCATAAAGCCGGCGTCTACCCCATCGTAGCAGCTATCTTGGGGCTCATCCGTTCCGCGAGAGGACCATGCCGTGACCAACCGCCATCAGCCAGGTCGCCACTTCTTACAGATTCCCGGCCCGACCAACGTCCCGGATCGCGTTCTGCGCGCCATCGACCATCCGACCATCGACCATCGCGGCCCGACGTTTGCGGCCCTTGGGCGCGACGTCTTGGACGGGATGAAGAAAGTGTTCCGGACGGACAGCAATGTGGTGATTTATCCGGCCTCGGGTACTGGCGCTTGGGAAGCAGCCCTGGTCAACACCTTGTCGCCCGGCGATTCGGTGTTGATTTACGAAACCGGGCAGTTCGCCACCTTGTGGCGCGAACTGGCCGAACGGTTGGGCCTGAAGCCGATCTTTTTGGCGGGCGACTGGCGCTCTCCGGCCGATGCCGGGGCGATCGAAGCCCGCCTGATCGAAGACAAGGCCCATACGATCAAGGCGGTCTGCGTCGTTCACAACGAAACCTCGACGGGTGTCGTCAGCTCCGTTCCCGCCGTGCGCAAGGCCATGGACAGTGCCAAACACCCGGCGCTGCTGATGGTCGATACAATTTCGTCGCTGGCGTCCATCGACTACCGGCATGACGACTGGGGTGTCGACGTCACTGTCGGCGGTTCGCAAAAGGGCTTGATGTTACCGCCCGGCCTCAGCTTTAACGCTATCGGCGAAAAGGCGCTGGCCGCCCACAAGTCTGCCCGCATGCCGCGTTCCTATTGGGACTGGAAGGCGATGCTGGCGCCGAACGCCACCGGCTTTTTCCCTTACACGCCTGCGACCGGCCTGCTTTACGGGCTACGCGAAGCGATCGCCATGCTGATGGAAGAGGGGTTGGAAAACGTCTTCGCCCGGCATGACCGGCATGGCGAGGCCACCCGCCGCGCCGTGCGTGCTTGGGGGCTCGAGGTGCTGTGCCGCGACGAAGCGGCCTATTCCGGCGCGCTTACGGCGGTGATGATGCCCGCCGGCGTCGATGCCGATGCCTTCCGCAAGCAGGTTTTGGAAAGCTTCAATATGTCGTTGGGCAACGGCCTGGGTCGCTTGGCGGGCAAGGTCTTTCGCATCGGCCATCTTGGCGACTTCAACGACCTGATGCTGGCCGGCACGCTAGCCGGCGTCGAAATGGGTCTGAAGCGGGCGGGCGTTCCGCATAAGACCGGTGGCGTGCAGGTGGCTCTGGATTACCTGGCCAGCACCGGCGCCTGATCGTCCCTTTGCCGAAAATGCAGATGGCGTCCGTTGCTAACGGACGCCATCGTCATGTCATGTACGGGATCAGGCGCGTTCGCAGCCGAAGGCCACTGTCGTCGTGCCGTCACGATTATTGGTGAAACTCACGGCGCGCGGCCGAGCGGTGTATTGCCGGCAGTAGGTTTCCGCCTGTTGCGTCGCCGCCACCAATCCCTCGTCGTTGCGATAGGAATACGTGATGCTCGGAACAGTCGTCGGCACGACATACACCGGCGCCGCAGCAACCGTGGGTTGTGTAGCGTACATCGGTGTTGTGGCGATTGGCCGTGTCCGATCGCACTCGAAAATCACCTGTTTTTGGTTGTCGGTGGTGTTTGAAAAGCGGATTGCCCGGGGCATGGCGTTGAAGTCGCGGCAGTAGATTTCCGCCTTCTGGGTGGTCTCCACCAGCGCGTCGTCATTGGCATACTGGTAGGTGACGCTTGGATTTGCCGCGGCGACCTCTTTCGGCGGGGGATAGGAGCTGACGCAAGCTGCCAGGGAGCCCGCCGTCAGTGCGGCGATTAGCAATAGCGCGTTGTTTGCAATTCGATGTGTCAACATGGTGTCCGAGTCCTTCTCGAAGACCGGCGAGATAAGGGTGGAACCCCGCCTCTCCGGAAAATGTGTCCGATGTATGAAGACAACGGATGAATGCGGTACCCGGTTCCCTTTAATGGCAGCAACGTCAATCAAGGTCGGCATGGCTTGGGTCGCGAAGTCGATGTGCGAGAGCAAAAGCTTGAACGGTTCCCCGGCCCAAAATGAAATATGCCGGCATCCTTGATAGGACGCCGGCAGGCTTCATCCCGCGATCAGAGCCAAAAAGGCGGCACTTTGTAGTAGTCGTGCACCTGTTGCCCCCAAGTCTGGTCTTCCCAGTTGACGCGATCCTTTGCCGAATAGGAGGGAGCGCCTTCCAAGGACTGCTTGGAAAGGTCGACGACGTAACCCGACTTTTTCTGGTCGTAATCCAGCATGCTCCACGGCAGCGGGTGATAACGATCGCCAATGCCGAGGAAGCCGCCGAACGACATTTCGGCGTACGCGACCTTGCCCGAGAACTTGTCGATCATGATGCTATGGATCGATCCGAGCTTGTCGCCGGTCTTATTGTAAACATTCGTACCGTCCACCTTATCGGCGGAGATAAGACGCAGGCTTTCATTCTGTGGCATGTGGGACTCCATTGCTCGTTTGTGGGGCAACCACCGCATCGGCGAGGCGCGAAGTTCGACACCTAGCGGCCTGCCACATAAACGCCCGGCCGTCGGGGCGGTTGCTTGCTCGGATGCCGCTTGCTGCCGGTAAAGGCGGCAACGTTCCCTGTTCCGCGGACCGCCCATCGGCGAGAATTCGCGAGGCAAAAAATAAAGCCACCGGTGTCTGCGCACCACGCAGGGCAGCCGCATCGCTGAAGAGTCGGAAGCATCTAACCTCCGTGGCGGCGCGTCTGGCGTCAGGCGGGGGCCATTGCCGAACCGCTGAAGCGGTACGCGTGGGGCTTTCCGTGAACGTTCGTCGCCCATTCACGAGGCTCTAGTACGGCGGCGCCGTTCCCGGCAAGATTGTCGCCGGGGAGGATCCGACAATGAAAGAAGCCATCGTCGACGGCCGGTTCGAAACGGCCATGCAGGAAGCCCTTGAGATCGGGCGCGCTGCCGCGAAGACCGGCCGGGTTGCCAGCGACATTCCGGAACTCGCCAAAGTCGATCCCAACCTATTGGCAATAGCGTTGTACCCCGTGGACGGGCAAGCGTTGGCGGTTGGCGACGCCGATGTGCCGTTTACCATGCAGAGCGTGTCGAGGGTCTTCTTTCTGGCCCACGCCATTCGCGAACAGGGGCCGGCTATCCTTGAACGCATGTCCTGCGAACCGAGCGGCGATTCGTTTCACTCCATCGTCCGCCTGGAAGAAGAATACGGTCGGCCGCGTAACCCCTACATCAATGCCGGCGCCATCATGGTCGCCGGCCTGTTGCCCGGTAGCGGCGCCGACGAAAAGGTGCGCGGCTTTCGCGCCTTCATGTCGGAGATCTGCGATGGGGCATCCTTCCCGGTGGACGAAGCGGTCTACCAATCCGAATCGGCCACCGGCTTTCGCAACCGGGCGCTGGCCAACTACATGCGCCACCACGGCATCGTCGCCGATGCCGATGTGGCGGTGGAGACCTACTTTCGTCTGTGCGCTGTCGTCTGCACGGCCAAGCGGCTGGGCCGGGCAGGTCTGTTCCTCGCCAACCGCGGGGTCGATCCGATCGCCGGCAAGCGGGTTCTCGATACGGCCGACAACCGCAGCCTGGTGGCGTTGATGGCAACCTGCGGCATGTACGACGAGGTCGGCCGCTTTGCCATCGATGTCGGGTTACCTGGGAAAAGCTCGGTTAGCGGTTCGGTGCTGTCGGTCGTGCCCGGGCGTCTATCCATTGCGGTGTTCGCACCGGCCTTGGGGCCGAAGGGCAACAGCGTTGGCGGCCCGGCCGCCATGCGGCATCTATCGACGCGGCTCGACCTTTCTCTGTTCGGCTAAGGCGCTCAAAAAGCCGCTCCCGGACTTTCCCCCATCCAGCCGATCACGCCTTGTTGGCGATTGCTGTCGGCCGGAAGCTCCCGCACCGCCTCGATAGTTGTATCGGTCTCCGACGGCAAGGGTGCCAGCTTTCGGGCTTCGTATTCGGAATGGGCGATGATCAGCCAAGTGCGGGCTGGCAGGGGATCGCCGCTTCCTGGAGCGACACGAACATGGTAAAGGCGCATGTAGCGTTTCCTTCTCTTCAATCGGCTCGATGCTCAACGCGCCGGAAAGCTAACAGCAGGGTGTGACGTCATTGTGTCGCGCGGATGTAAAATCGCCATCGAGGCGAACCTGCGAGACGAAATGTCGCCTCAATTCTTTCGGTTCCGATGGCAAAAAGTTTACCGCCGCCCGTTGCCGCGATCGCATGCTTCCTGCACGCTTTCTTTGAGACGTCCGACAGTCCAGGCGAAAAGGCCAGCTTCGACTCGCGGTTGTCCAAAGCGGGCCGACGTTATGGCCGGACGCATCGGCTGACAATGGGGGCTGCTACGCGCCGCATTGTGGATATCCGAATCGCCCGACCGGGCGCTATGCGGATGATCCCTTGCATTTCTAGGGCGATAGCAGGTGCTTGTCCGTACTGTCCCGAGGTAGGTTCAGCCGGCTTAGAGCAGTCCTAGGGAGCGGAAGGAATTGAAGCCGGTGCGCGTGACGATGACGTGATCGTGCAACGTGATGCCAAGCCTGGCGCCGGCTTCCTTGACCTCGTGGGTCATGGCGATGTCGGCCTTCGACGGGGCGGGGTCGCCCGACGGGTGATTGTGCACCAGGATCAGGGCCGACGCCCCTAGCTCAAGCGCCCGTTTGACCACCTCGCGCGGATAAACCGGGGTGTGGTCGACGGTGCCCTTCTGTTGCACCTCGTCGGCCATCAGGATGTTCTTGCGGTCGAGGAACAGGATGCGGAAGCGTTCGGTCTTCTCGTAGCCCATGGCCGACCGGCAGTAATCGATCAGGACCTGCCAGTTGTCGATGACCGGACGGTTCAAGACCTGCTCGCGACCCAGGCGGATGGCAGCCGCCTGCACCGATTTCAGGGCGACGACCACCGCCTCGCCGACACCCGGAACTTCGCACAGCGCCAATGGCTCGGCGCTGATCGCATCGGCGAAGGAACCGAAGCGGCGCAGCAGGGCCTTGGCGATGGGTTTGGTGTCGCGCCGCGGCAGCGCCTGAAACAACAGCAGCTCAAGCAGTTCGTAGTCGGGAAGGGCATCGGCGCCGCCATGTAGAAACCGGCTGCGCAGCAGGGCTCGATGTCCGACGTGATCGGGCACGCCGGCTGAGGCGTCATCTTCCGGCATGGCTACCGGGTCCGTGGGCTCAGGCGGCGTAGGGCGGCCGGTCGAGGCCCGTGGGCGAGAGGGTGAAGACTTCATAACCGTCAGCCGTAACCCCGAGAGAGTGCTCGAATTGGGCGGACAGCGAACGGTCCTTGGTGACCGCCGTCCAACCGTCATTGAGAATCTTTACGTCAAAGCGGCCGGCATTGATCATCGGTTCGATGGTGAAGAACATGCCTTCGCGCAGGACGGGCCCTTCACCGGGCCTCCCATAATGCATGATGTTGGGCGCGTCGTGAAAGATGCGCCCGAGGCCGTGTCCGCAAAAATCGCGGACCACCGAAAAGCGTTCGGCTTCGGCGAATGTCTGGATGGCATGACCGATGTCGCCGACGGTGGCGCCGGGGCGGACCGCTTGGATGCCGCGCCACATGCCCTCGAACGTGATGTCGATCAGGCGGCGGGCTTTCACGCCGACCTTGCCGACGGCGTACATGCGGCTGGTATCGCCGAACCAGCCATCGAGAATGACGGTGACGTCGATGTTGACGATATCGCCGTCCATCAGCCGCCGGTCGGCCGGGATGCCGTGGCAGACCACGTGATTGATCGAGGTGCAGATCGACTTGGGAAAGCCCCGATAGTTCAGTGGCGCTGGGATCGCCCCATGGCCGACGATAAAGTCGTGGCACAGGCGATCCAACTGTTCGGTGCTGATCCCGGCTTCGACATGGGGCGTGATGAAGTCCAGCGTCTCGGCGGCCAGCCGGCCGGCGCGGCGCATGCCGTCGAAATCTGCCGGTGTGTGTATTTTGATCCGCCGGCCGTCGCCGGTGACGGATCCCGTCAACATATCGTTCATGGCATTAATCTATGTTCGCGGTTAGCCAATTGCAAACAACTGTCGGCTAGGGGCGGTCCAGGGCCAGCGGCACCGGGCCGGCGACCGCCACCCCCTTGGGATTGACCGTGCAGGAATAGCACAGCACCTCGACCCCGCCGGCCATTGCCCGCTTCAGTCCGTCGCGGTAGGTCGGATCGATATCGCCGGCGATGCTGAACGCGGCGCCGTCGTCGCGCTGAACCAGGTACATCATCGCCGCGCGTGCGCCGCCCTTGACCATGTCGATCATCTCTTCCAGATGCTTGGCGCCGCGCGATGTCACGGCGTCGGGGAACTCCACGGGTCCATCCGTCAAGTTGCGGCGCATGGTGACGTTCTTGACTTCGACGTAGCAGGGCGGCCGGTTGTCGTCCTCCAGCAGCAGGTCGATGCGCGAATTGCGGCCGTACTTCACCTCGCGGCGAACCCGGGCATAACCGGCAAGTTCGGGAATGGTCCCCGCAAGGATGGCCTCTTCGACGATGTAATTGGGCAGGCCCGTATTGATGCCGACCAGGGTATTGCCGATGCGCACCAGCTCCCAGGTATAGCGCAGTTTGCGGTCCGGATTGCTGGCCGGCGACAGCCAGACCTCGGCGCCCGGGGTGTTGACGCTGAGCATCGATCCCGAATTGGCGCAATGGGCGACGACGATCGTGCCGACCTCCAGGGTGACGTCGGTAAGAAACCGCTTGTAGCGCTTGATCAGCGTGCCGCGGAACAACGGAGCAGGATACAGCATGCGGCGAACCTAACGGTCGAAGGCGTGTCGGGCAATACGGAGGGAGGGCGTCATGGACGGGCCTTTTCGCCGGCTGGAATTTCCACGCCGCCTAAAACCTCGGCCAGCCTCGTCTGGCCGCTACCGGGACGCAAGGCCTTCGGCTGCGCGGCATGCGGCGCCCAGCCGGTCAGGTAGACGATCTGGAAGGTCGCCGGCACGCGCCCGTCGGGGTCGGCGAAGCGTTCGCGATAGCGCGCGACAGCATTCATTAAAGTGGCCCGTCGCAACGGTGTGCGCCGGCGCTCTGCCACCGCGTTGCTTTCGCCCATGCCGCGCAGGTCGGCCATCAGGCGCAGCGGATCGGCGTAGGAAACGGTGATCGTCTCGCTGTCGGCCACCGGCAGGGCGAAACCGGCGCGGCGGAGCAGGTCGCCCATGTCGCGCACATCGACAACGGGTGACATGCGTGGGCTCAAACCGCCGTCCATGGCAATTTCAGCTTCCGACAGCGCCCAACGCAATTCCTTCAGGGTTTCGCCGCCGGCCATGGCCGCCAGGAACAAACCATCCGGTCTCAGCGCGCGGCACACCTGCACCAAGGCGCCCGGCAGGTCGTTGACCCAATGCAGGCTGAAGCTGCTCAACACCAGATCGAGGCTGCCATCGGCGAAGGGCAGCAGTTCTTCGTCGCAGGCAACCGATGGGCGTGGCGCCAAGGCAGTCATTTTCGGCGATAGATCGCAGGAGATAAGCCGCTCGATGCCGCCGCGTCCGCCCAGCATCTCGGCCAATTGCCCTGTATGGCTGCCAAGATCGACGGCCAGCGGAAAGGTCCGGCGGATATCGGCCAGTCGGTCGAGCAGCCGGTCGCCCACCTCGCGCAGCAGGAAGTCGAAGTCGCCGAGCCGCGCGGCGGCACGGTCGCGGCGGCGGCGCAGGGTCGGGCGGTCGAACGGGGCGGACATGATGCAAAGTACCCTATAGGCCGGGTGCGCCGACGGGAAGAGCAGGCTCGCCCCGTCGGCGGGGCGCCGCTATGGTGATAAGATCCCTATCGCGCATGACTTTGGAGTTCGACCCATGTGGCCCGACCGACGCATCCTCGATCTGTTCGGCATCGAACTGCCCATCCTGCAGGCGCCGATGGCCGGGTCGTCGGACGCCGCGCTGGCGATCGCGGTCGGCGAAGCCGGCGGCCTGGGGGCGCTGCCCTGCGCGATGTTCACGCCCGAGCAGTTTCGCACCCAAATGGGGATCGTCCGGCAGCGGACGGCGCGGCCGGTAAACGCCAACTTCTTCTGCCATCGGCCGCCGCAACCCGATGCCGCCCGCGAGGCGGCCTGGCGACGCCGGCTGGAAGTCTACTATGCCGAGTTCGGCATCGATCCGGCGACGATTCCGGCCGGCCCCGGGCGGGCGCCGTTCGACGCGGCTTTTTGCGATCTGGTCGTCGAACTTCGGCCCGAGGTGGTGAGCTTCCATTTTGGCCTGCCGGAAAAATCGCTGCTCGGGCGGGTCCGGGACACCGGCGCCAAGATTATATCCTCGGCGACCACGGTCGAGGAGGCGCGCCGGTTGGAGGGCGCGGGCTGCGACGCCGTCATCGCCCAGGGCTGCGAGGCCGGGGGGCATCGCGGCATGTTCCTGGCCGATGACATTTCGGCGCAGCCTGGAACGTTCGCGCTGGTTCCCCAGGTCGCCGATGCCGTCAAGGTGCCGGTCATCGCCGCGGGGGGTATCGCCGACGCGCGCACCATGGTCGCCGCCCTGGTGCTCGGTGCTTCGGCAGTGCAGGTCGGAACCGCCTATCTGAGTTGCCCCGAATCGCTGATCCATCCCCTGCACCGCGCGGCCTTGCGCCAGGCCCGCGACGACGCCACCGTCCTGACCAACGTTTTCACCGGCCGGCCGGCGCGCGGCCTGATCAACCGGGTCATCCGCGAGGTCGGTCCAATGAGCGCCGAGTCGCCGGCCTTTCCCTTGGCGACCGGCGCCGTCGCCCCGCTCCGCGCCCGCGCCGAAGCCGCCGGCACGGGGGACTTCTCGCCGCTGTGGGCGGGGCAGTCGGCGGCCCTGGCGCGAGAGATGCCGGCCGCCGACTTGACGCGGTCGCTGGCCGAGGGCGCGGCCGATTTGATGAGCCGGCTGTCGCGCCGCTGATCCACGGCGCGCACCGCGCATCAGGCGGCCTGCGCCACCGCTTGCCCGTTGATCACCAAGCCTTGTTTGCCGGCCGAGACGCTGACCGTCTCGCCGTCGTGGATGCGGCCTTCCAGGATCAAGCTGGCCAGAGGGTTTTGCAGCGATTGCTGGATCACTCGCTTCAACGGCCGGGCGCCGTAGACCGGGTCGTAGCCGGCATCGGCCAGCCAAGCGTTGGCGGCCTCGTCCAGCTCCAGATCGATCTTGCGGTCGGTCAGCAGTTTGCGCAGCCGGCCAAGCTGAATATCGACGATACCGGACATGTGGTCGCGCGACAGCCGGTGGAACAGGATGATCTCATCCAATCGGTTGAGGAACTCGGGCCGGAAGGCACCGCGCACAACCTCCATCACTTGGCCGCGCACGGCGCTCGAATCTTGCCCCGTCGGCTGGTTGGCGAGAATGTCGCCGCCCAAGTTCGAGGTCAGCACGATCAGGGCATTGCGGAAATCGACCGTACGTCCCTGGCCATCGGTGAGGCGACCGTCGTCGAGCACCTGCAAAAGCACGTTGAAGACGTCGGGATGCGCCTTTTCGACCTCGTCGAACAGGATCACCTGATAGGGCCGCCGCCGCACCGCCTCGGTCAGGGCGCCGCCTTCCTCGTAACCGACGTAGCCCGGCGGCGCGCCGATCAGGCGGGCCACCGCGTGCTTTTCCATGTATTCCGACATGTCGATGCGGATCATCGCCTGCTCGTCGTCGAACAGGAACTCGGCCAACGCCTTGGTCAGCTCGGTCTTGCCGACGCCGGTCGGGCCCAGGAACAGGAACGAACCGATCGGCCGGTTGGGGTCTTGCAGGCCGGCGCGGGAACGGCGCACCGCATTGGCGACGGCGATCAAAGCCTCTTCCTGACCGAGCACCCGCTTGCGCAGGCCTTCTTCCATATGAATCAGTTTATCGCGTTCGCCTTGCAACATCTTGTCGACGGGAATGCCGGTCCAGCGCGAAACGATGCTGGCGATATGTTCGGCCGTCACCGTTTCCTCGACCATCCGGTTCGACTTATTGGCATCGGCGTTGACCAGCGTTTGTTCCAGTTTGGGGATGACGCCGTATTGCAATTCGCCGGCCTTTTCGTACTGGCCGTCGCGCATCGCCTTTTCGACGGCGGCGCGGGCCTGATCGAGCTGTTCCTTGATCTTGGTCGTATCCGCCAGCGCGCCCTTTTCCGCCTGCCATTCGGCGGTCAGCTCCATGGATCGGGATTCCAGGTCGGCCAGTTCGACCTCGATCTTAACCAGCCGGTCGCGCGACGCCTCGTCGCTTTCCTTCTTCAAGGCTTCCCGCTCGATCTTCAATTGAATGATGCGCCGGTCGAGTTCGTCGATCTCTTCGGGCTTGGAATCGACCTCCATGCGCATCCGGCTGGCGGCCTCGTCGACCAGGTCGATGGCCTTGTCCGGCAAGAAGCGGTCGGTGATGTAGCGGTTGGATAGGGTCGCCGCCGCCACCAATGCAGCATCGGCAATGCGCACCCCGTGGTGCAGCTCGTACTTCTCCTTGATGCCGCGCAGGATGGAGACGGTGTCCTCCACGGTCGGTTCGGAGACGAAGACCGGCTGGAAGCGCCGCGCCAGCGCAGCGTCCTTTTCGATGCGCTTGCGATATTCGTTAAGCGTGGTGGCGCCGACGCAATGCAGCTCACCGCGCGCCAGCGCCGGCTTCAGCATGTTCGAGGCATCCATCGAACCTTCGGCGGCACCGGCCCCGACCAGGGTGTGCATCTCGTCGATGAACAGCACGATCTCGCCGGCCGCTGCGGTAATCTCCGCCAATACGGCCTTGAGGCGCTCCTCGAACTCGCCGCGGAACTTGGCACCGGCGACCAGGGCTCCCAGGTCGAGCGCCATGAGCTTCTTGTTCTTGAGGTTCTCCGGTACGTCGCCGTTGACGATGCGTTGCGCCAAGCCTTCGACGATAGCGGTCTTGCCGACGCCCGGTTCGCCGATCAGCACCGGATTGTTCTTGGTGCGCCGCGACAGCACTTGAATGGTGCGCCGGATTTCCTCGTCGCGGCCGATTACCGGATCGATCTTGCCATCGGCTGCGGCCTGGGTCAGGTCGCGGGCATATTTCTTCAAAGCCTCGTAGCTGTCTTCGGCCGAAGCGGAATCGGCCTTGCGCCCCTTGCGCAACTGTTCGATGGCGCGGTTGAGGTTTTGGGCCGTGACACGGGCATCGGCCAACACCTTTCCGGCGGCGCTCGACGGCGACAGGACAAGGGCCAGCAACAGGCGCTCGGCGGTGACGAAGCTGTCGCCGGCCTTCTCGGCGATCTGCTCGGCTTGATCGAGGACGCGAGCGGTTTCCGGAGCCATGTAAATCTGCCCGGCGCCGCCGCCTTCGACCTTGGGCAACTTGGCCAGTTCGGCCTCGGCGCCTTGCAAGGCGTGGTCCGCGTCGCCGCCGGCGCTGCGGATCAGGTTGGCGGCCAAGCCTTCCCGGTCGTCGAGCAGAACCTTCAGGATATGCAGCGGCGATAACTGTTGATGGCCGGAACGCAAGGCGAGGGTCTGCGCCGATTGGATGAATCCGCGTACCCGTTCCGTGTATTTTTCCAGGTTCATGGGTCCCCTCGTTCAATGCTCGTTCATCTCGGCACGGATAAGTTCCGCCGGCCGTGCGACAGGAAAGGATGGCCCCTCGTCGCAATGGCTTTCCCGCCTAATATGGCGTCCAGCGGCGATGGCGCAAGCTGCGGGCCGATCGCTACCGGGCGGCATAAAAATCGTGGAGAAGGCGCTGACATGCCTGTTACCGTCGACAAGCTGTACCGCTATCCCATAAAGGGTTTGAGCCCGGAGTCATTGAGGCAAATCAACCTTGCCCAGGGCGATGGCCTGCCGGGCGACCGCCGTTTTGCCTTGGCCCGCGCCGGCGTTGCCATCGACCCGACGGCGCCGCAATGGATGCCGAAGCGGAATTTTCTGATGCTGGCATTGAACGCCCGGCTGGCGGCGCTCGAAACGCGCTTCGATGTGCCTGGCAGCATGCTGGAGGTGCGGCGCGCCGGGCGTACCGTTGCCCAGGGGCGGCTCTCCGATCCCTTGGGCCGGGCGGTGATCGAAGATTTCTTCGCCGCTTATCTGGGATCCGAAGCCGGCGGCAAACCGCGTCTGGTCGCGGCGCCGGCAGGCCACATGTTTTCCGATTGTGCCGACAGAGTGGTATCGCTGATCGGTCTTGCCAGCGTCGACGATCTGGCCCGGATCGCTGGCCAGCCGGTCGACCCCCTGCGCTTTCGCGCCAACCTCTATCTCGCCGGAACGCCGGCATGGCAGGAATTCGCCTGGGTCGGGCGGCAATTGCGCATCGGTGGTGCGCGGCTCACGGTCACGGCCCGGATCGATCGCTGCGCCGCCACCACGGTCAATCCCGCGACCGGCGAACGCGACATCCAGGTGCCGAAACTCCTGCGCCAGGGCTTCGGTCACATCGAACTGGGAGTCTACGCCAGGGTCGAATCCGCCGGCGGCATCGCCGTGGGCGATACCGTCGAACTAGAAAGTTAGCGGCTTCCCCCTCAGCGTTCGGTCAGGCGGTCACTAACGGCCGCGTCATGCTCCGAATCGTTACCATCGTCATCGTCGTCGTCGTCATCTTGTGTCGAGACGTCGTGCATGGCCGGCCGCCCCTGTCCTCCTGGGCGATTGTCATGCATTCCCGCTTCGGGGAAATCGTCGATGTCGGGCTGCGGACCGTCGGGCGACCCTGGCATTCTTTCATTGGGTCGCGGGCGGCGGTTCTGCCCGTCGGGTCCGTTGTCGAAGCTATGGGCAATCCGATAATAGTGATCGGCGTGCTGGAAATAGCTTTCGGCCGTGACCCGATCCCCGGCCGATGCGGCATCGCGGGCCAGGGCAAGATACTTGTCCATGACCTGCTGTGCCGTGCCGCGGATTTTGACGTCCGGACCATTACTTTCGATGGGAAAGTTCTTGGACGAGGGGTGACGCTTGCCGTTGCCACGGGTGCGTACCCGTCTGGTGTTTGGAGACTGTCTCATTGCACCTGGTTGTTGTAGGCCTGATTGCACAGGGCCATACGTTGTATGTCGGCGGCGATTTTTCGCATAAGGACCGACAAGGCCGAAACTTCACGCGGAAGCTTCCGGCTACAACGTATGAAATGGGTACCTTTGCGTGGCGCTCTCGACACCCAGCCCGTGGGCCAGCCCGGCTACCCGCGCCATCGAACCTAGACGGTAAGCGGCCCCAATCCAATCTTTTTTTTTTTACAAAGTGCGCGCAATCACGCAACGATCCCGCCCGCCCAGGTCCTGGCGGATTTCCAGGACGGCCAGCCCCAGCCCTTCCAGGCAACGCTTTGCTGCCGCCGCCTGCGTCGCGCCGATTTCGATTATCAGCGTGCCGCCGTCGGCCAGCAGCCCGACGGCCGAGGTTGCCATCGCTGCGAATGCCGTCAGGCCATCGTCGCCCCCGGCCAGCGCCAGATGGGGATCGAAGTTCTTAACCTCTTGATCCAAATTGGCTATTTCGCCATCCGGGATATAGGGCGGGTTGCTGAGAATCAGGCGGTGGCGCCCGATGAGCGGGGCACCCCAATCGGCGGCGACGAAAGCGGCCCGGTCGATAAGCCCCAGGCGCCGGGCATTCTGCTGTGCGACGGCGACGGCGCCCGGCGCCGCATCGATGCCGATCCCGGTGAAACGTGGGCGTTCGGCCAGGATGGAGAGAAGTAGGCAGCCGCTCCCGGTGCCGAAGTCGAGCACGCTTGCCTCTTCATTCCGGTCGGGACAGGCGGCCAAAGCCGCTTCGACCAGCGTCTCGCTGTCCGGCCGGGGTACCAGGGTGTGCCGGTCGACCCTGAAGGTCAGGCCCCAAAACTCCTTCTCGCCAAGGATGCGGGCGAGGGGTTCGCGCGCCCTGCGCCGGCCGATGTCGGCGGCGAAGCGTTGCCATTGGGTGTCGCTCAGCGGCTGCTCGCGCCAAGCCAGGATGGCGCCGCCGCGTCGTTCCGTGGCGGTTTCCAGCAGCACGCGGGCGTCCAGGCGGGCATTGTCGATGCCGGCCGCCCTCAACTGCCGCACGGCCCAGGCGAAGCTGTCGCCGATCGTGCGCTGGGACGGATCGTCGATCGTGGCGGAGGTCATTGTACGTCGGCCAGGCGTGCCGCCTGTTCGTCGGCAAGCAACGCGTCGATCAGTTCATCCACCTCGCCATCCATGACCCGGTCGAGTTTGTAGAGCGTCAGGTTGATGCGATGGTCGGTGACCCGCCCTTGCGGGAAATTATAGGTGCGGATTCGTTCCGACCGGTCGCCCGAGCCGACTTGACTGCGTCGCGAGGCGGAACGCGCCGCGTCGAGTTCGTCGCGCTGGCGGTCGTAAATGCGGGCGCGCAGGATCTTCAGCGCTTTTGCCTTGTTCTTATGCTGCGATTTTTCATCCTGTTGGGTGACGACGATGCCGGTCGGCAGATGGGTGATGCGCACGGCGCTGTCGGTGGTGTTCACCGACTGACCGCCCGGTCCGCTCGATCGATAGACGTCGATGCGCAGGTCCTTGTCGTTGAGAACGACGTCGACCTCCTCGGCTTCCGGCAGCACGGCAACCGTTGCCGCCGACGTATGGATGCGCCCGCCCGCCTCGGTGGCGGGGATGCGCTGTACGCGATGCACGCCGGATTCGTGCTTCAGCCGGGCAAAGACGTCGCGTCCGCTGATCGAGGCGATGGCTTCCTTGTAGCCGCCGATGCCGGTCTCGTTGGTGGCCATCGTTTCGAAAGTCCAGCCGTGCTCTTCGGCATAGCGCTGATACATGCGAAATAGATCGGCGGCGAACAAAGCTGCCTCCTCGCCACCGGTTCCGGCCCGCACTTCGAGAATCGCGTTCTTGGTGTCGGCCTCGTCCTTGGGCAGCAACAGAACCTGCACATGGCGTTCGACGTCGGGCAGGCGACGGGCCACCGCCTCCCGCTCCTTGGCGGCCAGTTCGCGCATGTCGGCATCGGTGGCGGAGTCGCCCAGTAAGGCGTCGAGGTCGGCCAGTTCGCGGCGCGTGTCGTTGAGCTGCTTGATCGCGACGACGACCGGGGTCAGCTCGGCATATTCCTTGGACATGCGCACGAAACTGGAGCTGTCGCCCCCGTCCGGGGAATTGAGCCCGTGCTCAAGCTCGGCGTAACGACCGATCAGACGTTGCAGCTTGTCATCCAGATTGGTACTCAACCGCGCTCTCCGGTCCCGGGCGTGCTGCCGGCGTCCTTATCGATATCGCCGTCCTTGTCGTCGAGGCGAAACAGCCGGCGCAACATGCGCTCGGCCACATCCCAGCTAAGGGCATCGCGCTGCGACTCTCTGGGCTCCCCGGCGGCCTCGGTCGCTGCCAGGTCGCGTAACGCTTCCGAAGGGCCGTGCAGCAGGCGATTGATCAGCAGGCGGGTGGCCTTGTCGGCATCGTTGCTCGAGATCGCCAGCACCTGTCCGCGGGTGTCTTCGAAGTGGGCGCGCAACCGGCTCAAGATCGGCACGGCCGCCCGTTCCGCGCGGCTGCGCAGGAACAGCGTGACCTCTTCCTCGACGATCCGCCGGGCGACGTCGACCTCCGCGATGCGCGACGCCCGGCCCGCCAGGGCGACCCGCTCCAGATCGTCCATATCGTAGAGGAAGGCGCCATCCAGACGGTTGACGGCAGGGTCGACATCGCCGGGGACTCCGGCATCGACGATGAAAATGGGGCGCCGTCGCCGGCGCAACAAGGCGGATTGAACGAAATCGGCGGCCAGGACGCGCCGACGCGTCCCCAACGCCGAAATCACCACGTCGCAACCGACCACGGCGTCGGCCAAATTCTCAAAGGCGGCGGTATGGCTGGCCAAGGTCCGCGCAACGGTCTCGGCCCGCGATTCCCGTGGATGGGTAACCGTAAGATCGGCCAAGCCGCCGTCAAGCAACTGGCCCGCGATCATGGCACCCATATCGCCGGCGCCGATCAGCAGGGCTCGGCACCTGTTAAGGTCGCCATGCAATTCGCGGGCGACCTGCACGGCGGCCGCGGCCATGGAAACCGGCCGTTCGCCGATGGCGGTCTCGCTGCGTACCCGTTTCGCGGCGCCATAAGCAGCCTGCAGCAAGGCTTCGATTTCCGCGCCGGTCATGCCGGCATCGCGGGCCAGCCGATGGCTGGCTTTGACCTGACCCGGCACCTGCGGCTCGCCCAGGATCTGGCTGTCCAGGGCCGCGGTCACGGCTACCGCGTGACGCACTGCGTCGTCGTCGTACAGGCGGTAAAGGTGACCGGCCAATTCCGTTTCCGCCATCTCGGCATGGCGGGCCAAAGCGGCCACGATGCCCGCGCCGGTGCCTTCTGGATTGCCGTCGGCGGCCAAAACTTCCACCCGGTCGCAGGTGGACAACACCACGGCCTGGCCGATGCCGCCCTGACGCAACAGGGCGAAGAAGGCCGGAAGTTGGGCATCCTCGACGAACAGGCGGTCGCGCAGGGCCAAGGGGCTCGACCGGTGATTGGCGCCGATCAGCACGTAGCGGTTTACGCCCGGGAAGGTGTGTGGGCTCATCGCCGGCTAACGGAAGCGGCTGAGGAAGGTCTCCAAGGAAGTCAGGGAAACCTCTTCCTGCACGCCGCTCTCCATGTCGCGTACGCCCGCCGCGCCGCGAGCCAGTTCGTCCTCGCCGATGATGACCGTGGCGCGGGCGCCCACCTTGTTGGCTCGCGACATGCGCCGTCCCATATTGCCGGTATAGGCGATGTCGATGGCAAACCCGGCCCGGCGCAAGCGATGGGTCAGGGCAAAGGCGGCGCTCTGCGGTGCCTCGCCGGCGGCGACGATGGCGATCGGACGGGGCTCGGGCGGTGCGCCCTCGCTCAGCATAGCCAGACGTTCGATACCTGCGGCCCAACCGGTGCCGGGCGTCGGCTGGCCGCCCATTTGTTTGATCAATCCGTCATAGCGTCCACCCGCCAGAACGGTGCCTTGAGCGCCCAAAGCGTCGGTGACGAACTCGAATGCCGTGTGGCAGTAATAGTCCAGACCGCGCACCAAGCGGGGATCGATGACGTAAGGGATTCCCGCGGTATCCAGTCCTCGGCGCACGGCATCGAAAAAGCGTCGGGATTCGTCGTTCAAACTGTCGGTCAGGATGGGCGCCGCGGCGACGATGGCGCGGTCGCGCTCGTCTTTCGAATCCAGCACACGCAACGGATTGTGGTCGAGCCGCTGCAGGCTGTCTTCCGACAACCGGTCGCGATGGCCGTCCAAATAGGCGATCAGCCGTTGCCGATAGGTGGCGCGGCTTTCCGTGTCGCCCAACGAATTCAGATGCAGCGTGACCTTATCGCTCAGTCCCAGCGCGTCGAGCAGATCGGCGCCCTGGCATATGATTTCGGCGTCCCCCAACGGATCGGCAATACCCAGTAACTCGACGCCGACCTGATGGAACTGGCGCTGCCGCCCCTTTTGCGGGCGTTCGTAGCGGAACATCGGACCGCGGTAGAAAAATCGCAACGGCAGGTTCTGGATCAGCCCATTGGAGATGAAGGCGCGGGCAACGCCGGCCGTGCCTTCGGGCCGCAGCGTCAGGCTTTCGCCGCCGCGGTCGTCGAAAGAGTACATCTCCTTGGTGACGACATCCGAGGTATCGCCCAGTGTCCGGGCGAAAACCTCGGTGAATTCGAAGATCGGCGTCGCGATCTCGCCATAGCCATAGCGTCGCGCGATCTCCCGCGCGGTTTCCTCGACGTGGCGGAACCGGCCGATGTCTTTGGGCAGAATGTCGTGAGTGCCGCGAACCGGCTTGACCGGCGCCATGATCCCTCCGGTATGTCGGCAGGCTAAGGACGGGCAGCCGTGCCGGCCCGCAAAAGCTCGGCGTTGAGGGCGATGTCGCGCCGCACGGTGCCGACCGGGCCCAAGGACGGCGTCGCTTCGCCATCGACCAAGATTTCCAAGGCGCCGGCATTGCCGGTTAACAGCTTAAGCCCCGAACGATTCGGTACGTCGTAGGTATCCCCGGCTTTCATCTGTCGGGTGAACAACACTTGATTGCCGGCGTCATCGCGGACCTGGATCCAACTGTCCAGTTTGGCACGCACGACAATCCGGGCGGGACCCTCTTCGGGAGTGCCGGTGGCGGCAGGCGGTTCTGAACTTTCGGCTGATGCGCCAGCCGGACGATCGGCCGGCTCGGCGTTGGTTCCTGGAACCGCGGGTGGCCCCGCCGGGGCCGAGGGGACTGCGGCGGTCCTGGTTTCGTTACCGGCGCCTTGCCCGGTCGCTGCTTCCGTTGCGGCGGGCCGCGGCATCGGCGGTGCCTCGACTTCGGCGGTTGTCGGAGGGGCGGGCGCCGCGGAAACCTGCGGTGTTACGACTGGGGCTGGCCTCGGCGATGGAGGTTCGTTGACAAGGACTTCGGCGCCGCTGGGCTCTCCGGTTAAGGAGATGCGGACATTCTCGACCAGGGCCATCAACCGGTCCGGAAGTTTGGGCACCAGTTCGACCATCGTTTGATTTTGGGTCGACAGTAAATACCAGCCGCCATAAACCATGACGGCCAGCAAGGCGCCGACCAGCAAGAGCGCTCCGCCGGGGATGCTTCCTTCTGTGGTTGGCGAAGGGAACACCAGCGATGTCGATTGGTTGATGCCCGATGCCTCGGCCTTGAACCGGCGTACGATCTCATCGCCGTCCAGGCCAAGGTGCTCGGCATAGGTGCGAACGAAACCCACGGCATAGGTAGCGCCAGGCAGATCGCCGAAGTGTCCCTCTTCAAGGGCTTCCAAATAGTTGCGACGAATGCGCAAGGTCTGGGCGATACCGGTCAGGTCCCCGCCGCAGCGCAGGCGGGAGGCTCTCAGCAAAACGCCGACCGGCGACTCCGTCTTTTCAGTCGCCGGTTCTTCGCTGGCGGCGCCTGGCCGCCATGCGTGCAGACTGCTACGAATTCCCGGTTTTTGCAGTTTCATATCCAGGCGATCCTTGTTGCCGTCCTGGCCTTGCCGTGCCCTGTGTTCGGGCGCCCGCGCTGGACATCTGGGTCAATCCCCCAACCCATCCTCGGGTGTAGTGGCAAAACATGTATAATTTTCAAGCCTCGGACAAGAAAAACTTAAACGATAACTCCATGATCCAGTGCGAAAGCCCTGAGTTTACCCCGCACGCTATGCTCCGGCAGGTCATATAGACCCGTCATATACGCCGTCAACGGCGCAATGGACAGGCTGCGAAGCATCCGCTTGATCGGCCCGACAGCCCCCGGCGTAACCGACAATTCGCGGAAACCGAGCCCAAGCAGCGCCATGGCCTCCAGCGGTTGACCGGCCATTTCGCCGCACAGGCTGACCCGCACGCCGGCGGCATTGCACCGCGAGACGACCTCGCGCATGAACGACAGCACCGATGGCGACAACGGATCGTACCGGCCGGTCAGCCTCGGATTCCCCCGGTCGCTGGCGAAAAAGAATTGCAGCAGATCGTTGCTGCCGACCGAAACGAAATCGACCCGCTGTAGCAATGACGGGAACTGAAACAGCAGTCCGGGTACTTCGAGCATGACGCCCATTTCCAACGTAGCGGGCTCGGCCTCGCCATTCTCGCGCAGGCGCCGCAGCTCGCGCAGCGCCAGATTCCGGGCGCGCTCGAACTCCGCAACTTCCGCAACCATCGGGAACATGATGGACATGTCCCGCCCGGCACCCGCCACCAGCAGGGCGCGCAATTGCTGACGCAACAATGCCGGTCGATCGAGGGCGACGCGCAAGGCCCGCCACCCCATCGCGGGATTCTCCTCGTTGCCGTCCTGCCAATAGGGCAGCGTCTTGTCGCCGCCGGCGTCCAGCGTTCGAAAGATGACCGGCCTGCCGCCGGCCTGATCCAGGACGTCGCGATACATCCGGGTCTGCTGGGCGACATTTGGGAAGGAGCCGTGCATCATGAAGGCAAGTTCGGTGCGGTAAAGCCCAATGCCGTCGGCGCCCGATTCCCTGAGCGCCAGCACGTCCGAGGTGAGGCCGGCGTTGATTTTGAGTCCGATCTTCTGCCCGTCGCACGAAACGGCGGGCAGATCGCGCAGGCTCGAATAGACGGCGCGGCGCTGCAACCGCGACTCCAAACCTTCCATGAAGGCCATTTGAATGTCTTCGCCCGGGCGGACATACACCCGAGCGCTGTCGCCGTCGACCAGCACGGGATCGCCGGATTCGGCCCGTATCAACGCATCCCGCACATGGCCGACGACGGGGATGTCGAGGGCCCGGGCGACGATCGCCACATGGCTGTTGGGGGACCCTTCCTCGAGGACCAATCCGCGCAGCCGCGTGCGGTCGTAATCGAGCAACTGCGCGGGGCCCATGTTGCGGGCGATGAGGACGAAGTCGCCGCTGACGGTGGAGGCTACATTGGTTTGGTCGTTGCCCATCAGATGACCCAGCAGGCGGCTGGTCAGATCCTCGATGTCGTGGACGCGCTCGCGCAGATAGGGGTCCGAAACCCGGGTCAGGCGAACGCGAAGGTCGTTGTGCACGCGGGTAACGGCCGCTTCGGCCGTCAGACCGCCGTCGATGGCCTCGGCAATCCGCGACAGCCAACCGGCATCTTCGGCGATCATCCGGTAGGATTCGAGAACGTCGCGATGTTCGCCGCCGCCGGCCAGGTCGCTGGCATCCAGCATGTCGTCGAGCCGGCCGTGCATATCGGCGACGGCCTCGCGCAGGCGGCGATGCTCCACTTCGGTATCCTCGGCGACCAGCCGGCGGATGCCAAGTTGCGGCTGATGCAGCACGGCGAAGCCCATCGCCTGGCCCGGGTTCAGGGAAATACCTTCCAGGCGCAGGGGCAATTGGCCGGTGCCGTCGGCCGGCAGCAACTCGGCGCTGTTGATCAATTCGCCGCTGCCAACCAGTTCGGCCAGCACCATGGCGACCGTCTGCAACGTTTCCACTTCTTCTTCGGAATAGCTGCGCCGAACCCGGTTCTGCACCACGACCACGCCGACGACGCGCCCGCCGCGCAAGATCGGCACACCCATCAGCGAGCTGTATATTTCCTCCCCGGTTTCCGGGCGGAAGACGAAGTTTGGGTGGCTCTGGGCGTCGGCCAGGCTGAGCGGCCGGGCATGGGCGGCGATATCGCCGACCAGGCCTTCGCCGAAGCGCAGCCGGGTTCGGTGCACGGCTTCGGGGTTCAAGCCTTGGGTCGCGAACAATTCCAGCATGTCGCCGGCGCGTCGGACGTAAACCGAACACACTTCGGCGACCATGTCGCTGGCAAGAATCTCGACAATTTCGGCCAGCCTCGCTTCCGCCGCACCGGAACCGGCCATCACGTCGCGCATACGCGCTAACAGCCGGCGTGGACGTGCTACGCGAGGCCGTATCGCCACGGCCTAACTCCCCTCGCCCAAAGCGCCGGCTGCGGCGCGCGATGTCGTTGCGACTGGTCGAGCGTGCACGTTCTGCCCCTTCATCCGAAGCAAGAGTATGTCCCGGACCGCGAATGCCGCCAACGGTCCGATCGCGATACCCTTCGGCATTCGTCGGAAATACCGAGGGGCGCTACCGCGCGATCAGTCCGCGTCCAGACCGTAGGCTGCGTGCAGGGCGCGCAAAGCCAGTTCGGTATAGTCCTCGGCGATTAGGACGCTGACCTTGATTTCCGAAGTGGAAATCACCTGGATGTTGATGCTTTTCTCGGCAAGCGCCTGGAACATCTGTTGGGCGACGCCGGCGTGGCTGCGCATGCCGACGCCGATGACGGAAATCTTGGCGACATGGGAATCCGACAGCAAATCCGCATAGGCAAGTGCCGAACGGTGCTCCCCAAGGACTTGAAGCGTGCGCTCCAGATCGGCCTCGCCGACGGTGAAGGTCAGGTCTGTCGTCCGTCCGTCCGGCGATACGTTCTGCACGATCATGTCGACGTTGATGCTGGCTTCCGATAGCGGGCCGAAAATGCCGGCGGCGATGCCGGGGCGGTCGGGAACGCCGACCAAGGTGACTTTCGCCTCGTCTCGGCTATAGGCGATCCCGCTGACCAATTCTTTTTCCACGATCTCGTCCTCATCCACGACCAAGGTGCCGGGCACGTCCTCGAAACTGGAGAGGACCTGAACGCGCACCCGTTGTTTCATGGCCAATTCCACCGAACGGGTCTGCAAGACTTTGGCACCGACCGAGGCCAGTTCCAGCATCTCCTCGTAGGTGATCTTCGAGAGCTTGCGGGCCTTGGCGACGATGCGCGGGTCCGTCGTATAGACTCCATCGACATCCGTATAGATGTCGCATCGGTCGGCGCCGAGGGCCGCGGCCAGTGCCACGGCGCTGGTATCCGACCCGCCCCGCCCCAGTGTCGTCACCCGGTTGTCCGGCCCCAGGCCTTGGAAGCCCGTGACCACCACCACCTCGCCCTGGGCCAGGCGCTTCTCCAATTCCTCGGTCTCGATCGATTCGATGCGGGCGCGGCCATGGACGCCGTCGGTATGGATTGGAATCTGCCATCCCGCCCAAGATCGGGCATTGATGCCCTCGCGCTGTAGGGCCAGAGCCAGCAATCCCGCCGTGACCTGCTCGCCGGTGGCGACCACCGTATCGTATTCCCGGGCATCGTACAGCGTACTGATGTCGCGGACGTATTTGACCAACTGGTTGGTGACCCCGGCCATGGCGGAAACCACGACGGCAACCTGATGGCCGGCGTCGACCTCGCGGCGGACATGGCGCACCACATTCTTGATCCGATCCGTATCGGCGACCGACGTGCCGCCGAATTTCTGTACGATACGCGCCATGAACGACCTGTTTCATCCTCACGCGGCGGTGGCCTCCGGTCGCGATTCCCGGGCACCGGCCAAAAGCCGCCGCGCCGCGCTGGCTCCGTCGCGCGCCACCCTGCGCATGCGCAAGAATTGAGGCAAAGCGGAACGTCGCGCCGGTTGCGGTTCGGCGGGCGCGTATTCATACTCGCCGTCATGGATGCAGGCAAGGATCGACGGACCGCGCCGCCGCAGGCCCCTGGGCAGGCGGCATCTTCGGCCATTCCCGACGAGGTGGCGCGCTTTGCCGCGCTTGCCGGGCAGTGGTGGGACGAAGATGGGCCGTTTCGGCCCCTGCACCGCATCAACCCGGCGCGCCTGACCTTCATCCGGGATCGACTCTGCGACCATTTCGGCGGAGATCCGCACACCACAGCCTCGCTGCGGGGCCTCGACATCCTCGATATCGGTTGTGGCGGCGGCTTGCTGTGCGAACCGCTGGCCCGCCTCGGCGCGCGGGTTAGCGGCATCGATGCGGCCGCCGAATCGGTGGCGGCCGCCACCGAACATTCGGCCCGGAGCGGGCTTAGCATCGAATACCGGGCGGCGACCCCCGAAACCCTGGCTGAATCGGGGCGGGTGTTCGACGCCGTAATCAGCATGGAGGTGATCGAGCATGTCGAGGACGTCGATGCCTTCCTCGCCGCCTCGGGGTCGTTGGTCCGCCCCGGTGGCGTGCTGTTGCTGTCGACCCTTAACCGGACGCTGAAATCCCTGGCCCAGGCCAAGATCGGTGCCGAATACCTGCTGGGCTGGGTACCGCCCGGCACCCATGACTGGCGAAGGTTCGTCCGCCCCTCGGAGCTGGCCCGCGGCTTGCGCTGTGCCGGGTTGTCCTTAACGGTGCTCCGCGGCTTGAGCTATGCCCCGGCGGAAGGCGATTGGCGCCTGACGGATGATGTGTCGGTCAACTATCTGGCCATGGCGGTCAAGGCAGGGGTGGTGGCGGCGTCCTGACCGTCAGCTGTTGCGCTTGGGCATGAAGGGCAGCCGTCCGACGGCAACGCCCTCTTCCTTCAGATCCTGGGCCTCGGCTTCGCTGGCTTCGCCATAAATGCCGCGGGCTTCCACCTCGCCGTAATGGATCCGCCGGGCCTCTTCCGGGAAGCTGTCGCCGACATAATCGCAGTTCTTTTCCACGTGTTCGCGCAGTTGGGCAACGACCTCCGCCAGCAGGTGTTGCCGGTCGGCGCCGCTATCCTCGGTGGGCTGAGGGCTGGCAGGGGTAACGCCTTCGCCCCGTTGCTTGCTGCGGGTCAGCGCCGGCGCCATGATGGCTTTGCGGACCTTGGCGTCGCCGCAGAGCGGACAGCTGACGATGCGTGCCTTGCGTTGTTTGTCGAACGCGGCGCTATCGCGGAACCAAGCCTCGAAGCGGTGTTCGGCCGAGCAGACCAATTCGTACAAAATCATGCGGGACCGGCGGCGCCAACGGAGCTCAGCAGCGGGTCCAGACCGCCGGCGGCGTCCAAATCGTGAAGATCGTCGCAGCCGCCGATAGGGCGCCCGTCGATGAAGATTTGCGGCACCGTGGTCCGCCCGCCGGCCCGTGCCGTCATCTCCCGGCGCCGGTCTGGGGCCGCCTGAACATCGATTTCCTGGTAACGCACGCCCTTCCGGTCGAGCAGGCGCTTGGCGGCATGGCAGTAGGGGCATAGGGGGGTGGTGTAAATTTCGATGTTGGGCAACGCTTCGATCCTCGGTGGGGGCGCTGGTAGGCGGAATCGATCCGCCTTTATAATATAGTTGGCCTTGCGCCTTCCTAAAAGATGGGCCGCACGACTCGGGCAAGGGTCAGTAAGTCGACGGCCTTTGCGCCGCTGCGCAACAGCGCCCGGGTACAGGCGGCCGCCGTTGCGCCCGTGGTGAAAACATCGTCGACGACCAGAACTCGGCGTCCGGCGATGCCGTCCTGCCGCCCGTCGCGCACGGCGATGGCGCCGCGTACGTTTTCGCGCCGGCCCGTCACGCCGAGGCCGCCTTGCGAGGGCGTTCGCCGGGTTCTGACCAAAAGGCTGGGGTCCGCTCGGGTTCCGCTGCGGTGTGCCAATGCAATGACCAGCAGCGCAGCCTGATTGTATCGCCGCCGCAACAGGCGGGTCCAATGCAGCGGTACGGGAGCGATGACGTCGGCCTCTTCTATCAGTGCGGCGCCTGCCTGCGCCATCCAGCGGGCATAGACCGACGCCGCATCCGTCCGATCCGCATGTTTGAACGATAGCACCAGATTGCGCGAAGCATCGTCGTAAACGAAAGCGGCGCGGGCACGGTCATAGGGCGGCAATTCCCGGCTGCAGGCGCCGCACCTGGCGCCGACACCCACATCATGCGCGAACGGCAGCCCGCAGGCCGCGCATTGCGGCGATTGGATGAAGGTCACCTTTGGCCAGCATTTGGCGCACAATCCGCCTTCTGCGCCGACCACAGTACCGCAACTCAGGCATTGCATCGGCAAAAGAGTATCGAGCGCGAGGCGCCCGGCAGGCCAAAGGGCTCGCACAAATCCCGCCGCCGAGGCGCGGCCTTCATCGCGGTGAAGACGAAACATTGGAATGCCTCCAGTGCACGTATATCGCACTGGCGGGGTGGAGATGGAAGTCGGAAGGGAGATACGGTCTAGCGACCGGCGTCGGCGGCGAATTGCCGCTCCTGCTGGGCAGCAGCCAACTCGTGATGGACGGCATTGCGCTGTGTCGAGAAACGCTTCATGTCGAGGCCCGCCAACGTGCGCCCGGCCTGAACCTTGACCGTCATCGGATTGATCTGCTCGCTCTGGCGCAGGATTTCGTAGTGCAGGTGCGGGCCGGTGGATTCCCCGGTGGTGCCGACATAGCCGATGACGTCGCCTTGGCGGACCCGCTTGCCCCGCATCATGCTGGCGGCAAAGGCGCTCATGTGGGCGTAGGCGGTCGAATATTCGTCGTTGTGACGGATGCGGATATAGCGACCGTAACCGCTGTTCGGGCCGGCGAAATCGATGACCCCGTCGCCGGCGGCATAGATCGGCGTGCCATTCGGGGCTGCGAAATCGATGCCGCGATGCATGCGGTTATACCCAAGGATCGGGTGCTTACGTTGGCCGAACCCCGAGGTCAGCCGGGCGCCGTCGATGGGCGTGCGCAGCAAGGCTTTGCGCGCCGCTTTGCCGTCCTCGTCGAAGTAGTCCTCAACGCCGTCCTCGGCGGTGAACAAGTAGATCGGCTTGCGTTTGCCCTGCAGCGTCAGGTTGGCATAGACCATTCGGCCTTCGTGCACGCTTTCGCCGGCGTCGTTGCGAAAACGCTCGTACATCACCTCGAAGCTGTCGCCGGGCTGAATGTCGCGCTGAAAGTCGACGTCCCAGGAGAATGCCTTGATCATGTTGATCAGTACGGGAAGCGGCACGCCTTGGCGTTCGGCCGCCTCGAACAGGCTGCTGTCGATGGCGCCGCTGACCGTGTGCAGCTCCCGGACCAGATTGGCCTCGATCTGGCGCGCCGAAAAATTCCCATCCTCGGTACGCGCGACTTCGACCTGCTTGGCGTAATCGATGGTCACGGTCAAACCGATGAATGCCGCGCTGCCGTCGTCGCGGCTGCCTTCTTCCACAGGTTCGATGGGGGCGTCGCGGAAGGTCACCGTCACCGCCTGGCCGGGGCGAATGCGACGTGGATCGTAGAAGCGTCCAAGCGCGCTGATGGCGGCATGGGCTTCGGCGCGCGGAATGCCGGCGTCGACCAGTTTCGGCATCAAGGCGTCGCCGCGCTTGATGTCCAGTGTCCAACTGTAAATGGGATCGCCAACCAATTCGCCTTCGGCAACATCTCTGGTCGCATTCCCTTCCTCGACGGACGGCTCGTCGGTAGTGGGCAGGGCAGCATTGATAAGCTGAAGGGCGCTCGCCACCAGGGGATTGCCGAGCGACGGCGGGTTAAGGGAAAAGGTGCCGCGCGCCGCGGTATCGTCCCCTCGGTCAGCCGGCTCAATGGCGGAAAAATCTTGCGAGGCAACAAATGGGAAAAGTATCCCAAAACCCAACGCCATAGCCGCTGCGATTTTGCCTGCGTGCATGATGGCGCCGGTCTCCTCATCCTCAGTGAGCAGCTTTTTGTGCCGCACCGTTGGGCGAAGGCCTCCGGCAGGACAATGTTGTTGCCTGGACAATGTCGGGGCATGGCGCCCTTGTCAAGCGAAAGCAGGCTGATAAATGTGTCGAATCAAGTCCCTGATCGGGGCGCCCGACGGGAAGTACCGCATTGCCTGGGAAGCGGGCCGCCCGACGTGGCGGGACGGGTACCATCCCGGGTTGCGTAGGCTTGTGAAGGCTTCCGCGGGACGCTGCCGGTCCTGTGGGCGACGGTCGCCGGAGGCGGCGGGGCAAATAAGCCGCTTTTTCAGGAAATTGTTCCTGTTTTTCCGGGTATTGGGGCTCCCTCCCGCGCCGGGAGAAAGCGTTTGACACTTCCGTGAACACGAGCGTATAAGGCGCCCCTCGCTGCTGGGAACACCGCGCTTTTTTGCGGTTTTTGGGCAGCTCCGCTCTTTGACATTGTGATGATAGGAAGGGATACGCGGGCGGCGGCTATTGCTGTGATGGCGATGGGCTATCTGTCTGCGAATGTCCTTTAAGCCTTGGTTGTTGGTTGGTTTATGTGGCTGATGACTGGGGTTAGAAAGATGTTTGTGCGATGGGATAGCTCTCGGGTTCGGCTTTAGTTTTGCATTTCGGTGCGGGACTGGGGTTTGAATTCAACATGAGAGTTTGATCCTGGCTCAGAACGAACGCTGGCGGCATGCTTAACACATGCAAGTCGAACGGGAAGTCACCTTCGGGTGGCGGAGAGTGGCGCACGGGTGAGTAACGCGTGGGAACCTGCCCAAGAGTGGGGGACAACCGCTGGAAACGGCGGCTAATACCGCATACGCCCTTCGGGGGAAAGGCTTCGGCCGCCCTTGGATGGTCCCGCGTCTGATTAGCTTGTTGGTGGGGTAACGGCCTACCAAGGCGACGATCAGTAGCTGGTCTGAGAGGATGATCAGCCACACTGGGACTGAGACACGGCCCAGACTCCT
>CANITX010000014.1 GCA_947470575.1 Rhodospirillales bacterium | reverse complement strand
GGGCGTTGGCCTCGATCCAGGCGGCGAAGGCCGCCAGGAACTTGAGCAGGAAGCCCTTGGTGTCCTCGTTGACGAGGTTGCCCGCGTCGTCCAGCAATTTGCCGACACCGCCGATGTAGGCTTCCGGCTGCTGCAAGGTCGGCACATCGAGAAACACCAACGACTGGCGCAGGTGATGATTGGCGCCGAAGGCGCCGATACCGCCCGGCGAGACGCTGACCACGGCTCCCGGCTTGCCGCTCCAAACGCTCTGGCCGTAGGGGCGCGAACCGACGTCGATGGCGTTCTTCAGGACGCCCGGAACCGACCGGTTGTATTCGGGCGTGACGAAGAGGACGGCGTCGGCCGCCTTGACGCGCTGGCGGAAGGTCACCCAGGACTCCGGCGGCTGGTTGCCGCCTTCCTCGCTGTCCTGGTTGAAGAACGGCAGCTGGCCGATCTCGACGATGTCGAGCTTGAGAGACGCCGGCGCGAGCCGCGCCAGGACGTGGGCGATCTTGCGGTTGAACGATTCCTTGCGAAGGCTGCCGACCAAGACGGCGACCTTACGGACTTCACTCATCGTATCGACCTCGCGATGTGCCAGCCTCAAAACGACAGGGGCGCCTGACACAACGCGCCAGACGCCCCCCAGATGCCAACCCGTGCGGCTTATTTCTTGTTCTTGCGGTGGTTATAAGCGTCGGGATTGATGATCTCGTTCGGCTTGCGGCCTTCCAGTTCGTCGATCACCCGCTGAGCGCCCGAGATCGAGGAGCGCACCGCGACTTCGGCGCCCAATGCCGCCATATGCGGCGTCAGGATCAGGTTGGCGACGCCACGCACATCGTTCTCCGAAGGCAACGGCTCCTGCTCGGTGACGTCCAGCGCCGCGCAACGTACCTTGCCGCTTTTCAGCGCGTCGAGCAGCGCCGTCTGCTTCACCGTCGGGCCGCGCGAGCAGTTGACGATGACAACGCCGTCCTTCATCCGCGCGAAGGCCTTCTCGTCGATCACGTACTTGGTCTCGGGCGTCAGGTTGCAATGCAGGGTCAACACGTCGCATTCGGCGATCAGGTCGTCCAACGCCACCCGCTTGATGCCCAATTCCTTAAAACGGTTGTCCTGGACATAGGGATCGTAGGCGATGACGGTCATGTTAAATGCCTTGGCCATCTTGGCGACCCGCGAACCGATGCGCCCCACCCCGATGATGCCCAGCGTCTTGCCCATCAGTTCGGAGGCGTTGGCCAACGGCTTCTGGTCCCAGACGCCATCCTGCAAGGCGTTGTTGGCCGGCACGATGTTACGCACGCTGGCCATCATCAAAGCCATGGTGTGTTCGGCGACCGTATTGGAATTTTCCGGATTGGCGCAGACGATGACGCCGTTCTCGGTCGCCGCTTTGATGTCGACGGCATCGTAGCCGACGCCATGGCGCGCGACGATCTTCAGCTTCGGCATATTATCGAAGAACTTCTTCGACTGGCTGGAGCGCCGCGCGAACATGCCGACGCACTCCTTGCCTTGGGCGATCAGCTCGTCTTCATTCACGTCGAAGGGGAACTGCTTCACCTCGAATTTCTTCTTAAGATTCTCAATCCCGGCCGGATGGATCTGGTGATCGATGACAAAGACGAGAGGACGATCGGACATGGCGTTTCCCTATCGAATGCTGTTTGGTTGCCGCGGGCGGTTCAATTGCCGTCGGAGGCCGGCGGCAAGCGCGGCATACAATAGCGTCGGCGCGGCCACGGGCAAGTGCCGCGTGGAGCAAAGCGCCGCCGGCAGGTGGACGGCCGGGCGCCAAGCCGCCATGATACCCTGAAACCAACAGGTTAAAGCCTCGGCGGGCGCACCGCCGGCCCAATGGGAGGAACGCCGATGCCCCGCTCGCCGATCGTCAAGCGGATCGAACTGACCGCCTTTACGTTTACCGTCGACAACCTGGTCGCCGACGCCCGTGGCGCCTCGGTTGCCTACCGGCCGGGCAAGGGCACGCCGCAGAAGCGCCTCGCGGTGCGCATCGTCGCCGATACCGGGGTGGTCGGCGAATACGTGCCGACGCGCGCCGCCACCGGCGTGCTGATGGCCAATGTAGAGTTCCTGGCGCACGGCCTGATCGGCAAACCGGCGCTGGAACGGGACCACAACTATGTCCACCTGCGCCGCGCCACCAAGCACATGGGCGAGTTCGGCATCGGGGCGCTCGACATCGCCCTTTGGGACCTGGCGGGCAAGCATCACGACGCCTCGGTCTGCCAGTTGCTCGGCGGCCATCGCAAGAAGCTCAAGGCCTATGCCAGCACCCTGCGCGGCGACGAACAGCCGGACGGGCTGTCCTCGCCGGAAGCCTATGCCGACTTCGCCGAGCAATGCCTGGAGATGGGCTATCGCGGCTACAAGATGCACGGCTGGAGCAATGGCAACGTCGAGCGCGAGATCGCCATGCTGCGCGCCGTCGGCAAGCGGGTCGGCGGCAAGATGGACCTGATGTACGATGCCGCCTGCCACCTGCCGACACTGATGGACGCGGTGAAGGTCGGCCGGGTCTGCGACGAGTACGGCTACTACTGGTTGGAGGATCCATACTCGGACGGCGGCGTCTCCATAAACGGCCATCAGGCCCTGAAACGGTTGATCGGGACGCCGATCATGATCAACGAACACGTCCGCAACCCGGAAACCAACACCGACATCCTGGTCGCCGGCGCCACCGACTTCGCCCGCGCCGATCCGGACCTCGATGGCGGCCTCACCGGCTGCTACAAGATCGCCATCGCCGCCGAGGGCCTGGGCATCGACACCGAAATCCACGCCTGCGGGCCGTCGAACCGCCAGCTGATGGCGGCGCTGAAGCTGACCAACTACTACGAGATCAATCTGGTGCACCCGCGCTGCACCAATCCCTGGAGCGGCCCCTTCTACGCCGACGGCTACGCCGACCAGCTCGACGCCATCGACAAGGACGGCAACGTGCCGGTGCCGCAAGGGGCGGGCCTCGGCGTCACTTACGACTGGAAGCTCATCGAGGCCAGCACGGCGGAGACACGGATCGTCGAATAGGTTCGGATAGGCGAAAGCTCAAGCCGTCTCCTACTCCCGGAATGGCTTGCCCTGGCGGTAAAGGTCCAGCCGGGCCTGCGCCTCGGCCAGGACCTTTGGCTCGCCACCCTCCTGCAACATGTGCACGGCGCGCTCCTGTTCGCGCACGGCATCGATGAAGTGACCGGCTTCGGCGTGGGCGGCGGCCAGAGTATCGCGATAGTTGGCATTGGCTTCGTCGAGGCGGATGGCGCGTTCGGCCAGCGCCACCGCCTTGATACCGTCGCGCAGACGGCTTTCGCGCGATGTCGCCTGCATCCAGGCCAGCGCGTTAAGGCCGGGCGCATTGTCGCGCTCCAGGCTCAACGCCTCGTCGTAATCGGCGATGGCGCGGCCATACTCGCCCTTCGTCAAAAAGGCGTTGCCGCGCATCTGCCACAGGCCGGCGCGACGGCGATCCAGTCGGATGGCCGTGTCGTAATCGGCGATGGCCCGGTCGTGATCGCCCCGATCGAAATAAACGTCGCCGCGCGCGCTCCACGCTTCGGCATTCTCCGGCGCTTGGGCGACGATCAAGTCCAATTCCTCAAGCGCGCGCCCCCTGTCGCCGCCAAACCGGATAGCGGTGGCGCGCCCGATCCGCGCCGGGACCAGCTTGGGATCGAGCCGGATCGCTTCGTCCATATCGGTCAGGGCCCGGTCGTATTGTCCCGCCGCGATCTGGGCCATGCCCCGCCCGCTCCAGGCCATGGCCAGGCGCGGATTGAAGAAAATGGCCTGATCGAAATCGGCGACCGCCTTGCTGGTCGCTCCGATACGTAATTGGGCGTAGGCCCGGCTGTACCAAGCCCGCCCGGAGTCGGGATTGATGGCGATAACCTCGGTAAAGTCGCGGATTGCCGACTTGTAGTTGCCGGCGCCGTAGTGAGCGCTGCCGCGGTTAAACCAATTCGCCGGCTTGTCGGGATCGCGGGCGATGGCTTCGCTGTAGTCGGCGACCGCCGCCGCGAAATCGCCCATACGAAAGTAGGCGTTGCCCCGCGCCGCATAGGCCCGGGCCCGTTCGTCCTCGCCCTGGGACTCGCGCTCCAATAACGCCGTGCAGATTTCCATGCGGTGCAGCGGATCGGCGGCATCGTTCTCGCAATCGTGCTGAGGTGAATCGATGCTGCTGCTCATCAGTAACAGCACCAGGCCGATGATCAGGATCAGACCGATCGATACGCCGATATTCAGGCGCCCCGACATCCTCTGCCCCGTCGGCGGGGAATAGTGGCGCAAGGGCAAGCCCGAAAGATAGCGCTCGCCCAGGGCGTCTTTCTTGTCAGTCGGCGGCCGCTTCGACATGGTCGTCGGCCAGGGTGCCGCCGACGATCCGGGCGGCGACGGCGAATTGCCGCTCGCCGGTCACCGTTTCGCCGATGGCATCCGTAAAGGTGAACGTTCCGGATTCGATGTCGAGCACGGTCGCATCGCCGATGGCGCCGACGTCCAGATGACCCAGGTCAGGACGGCCGATGGCGGCGGCGGGTCCCGCCGTGCTCTGGCGCACGATGTCGGCGATACCGACCCCAAGATTGAGGAATTTCGACATAGTGACCAACAGGTTGTAGGCCGGACCGCGAATGCTGGCCTGGTGCACGTCGCTGCTGATGGTGTCGGGCAAGAAGCCGGCGGCCAGCATGGCGCGCGCCGTCTGGAAACCGAACGAGCCGGCGCCGTGGCCGACGTCGAAGACAACGCCGCGCGCCCGCGCCGCCAGATATTCCCCGCACACTGCCCCATCGGTCAGCATCGGCGCGTTCGGCGCCGGCCGGCAGCAATGAGTCAGGATGTCGCCTGTCTGCATGAGACCGGCGATGGCCTCGATGGACGGCGGCGGCCTGCCGATATGGGTCATCAGCGGCAGCTTCAATTCGCGCGCCGCTTCCAATGCCACTTCCAGCGGCCGGATACCGGCAGAGACATTGTCTCCGATGCGCACCTTGACCCCGACGATCAAGTCCGGATGTTCTCGCGCCACCCGCACGCATTCGCCGGCATGGACCAGCCGCATGTCCTGGCACTCGCCGACATTGATCGGTGCGCCGAAGCCGAAAATGCCGGGATGCGAGATATTAAGAAAGGCCAGTACCCGCGTCCGGCAACGCTCGATCACGTGGCGGCGAAACCCGGCGAAGATACCGGCCCCGGCACTGCCGGCATCGACCAAGGTGGTGGCGCCGCTGATCCGCGCAACGTGATCGGGATCGACACCGAGCGATGTCCCCAGGTTATAGACATGGGCATGCAGGTCGATCAGGCCGGGCGTCACGATGCGCCCGGTTGCGTCCTTCGTGGCGCGGCTGGCACCGGCGATCTTACCGCCGACCGCCGCCACCTTGCCGTCACGAAAGGCAATATCGCCGATACCGTCGCGTCCATTTCGCGGGTCGATAATGTGGCCGTTGCGCAGGATCAGATCGTACACAGGCTTTCCTCTCGGCACGGGCGCTACAGGCCGATTTTCGTCCGCGATACCCTGTACCTGGTCCGCAGGCGGGTCAATCCAAGGTGGCAGCATTTTATTTGCTTATTTTTTGCACACCTTAATTCAAAAGATCAAAAAATAGGCATATTTACATGCCGCGAAGTCGGGCAATCGCTTCCAATCGTCAGGCCTTTGGTCTTGAAATCGTTGATTCTTGGCGTCGAAGTCAGGAGATGTGGCCACCGGTGCCGATTGGCATGCTTCTTGCCTTGTCTTGCTGCGGTGCAACAACTTCCCGAGTGGAGACGAGTCCATGAGAAATACCTTCCGCGCTATGGCCGGAGCAGCAGCGATCGCCGCAACGACGCTGTGGGGCGCCGGCGCGCAAGCCCAGGAGACCATCAAAGTCGGCATTCTGCATTCCCTGTCGGGAACCATGGCCATCAGCGAAACCACCCTCAAAGACGTCATGCTGATGCTGATCGCCGATCAGAACGCCAAGGGCGGCCTGTTGGGCAAAAAGCTGGAGCCGGTCGTCGTCGACCCCGCCTCCAACTGGCCGCTGTTTGCCGAAAAGGCCCGCGAACTGATTTCCAAGGACAAGGTGTCCGTCGTGTTCGGCTGCTGGACGTCGGTGTCGCGCAAATCCGTGCTGCCGGTGTTCGAAGAGCTGAACAGCATGCTGTTCTACCCCGTGCAGTACGAAGGCGAGGAATCCTCGCGCAACGTCTTCTACACCGGCGCCGCGCCGAACCAGCAGGCGATCCCGGCCGTCGAATACCTGATGAGCAAGGACGGCGGCGAAGCCAAGCGTTGGGTGCTTTTGGGCACCGACTACGTCTATCCGCGCACGACCAATAAGATCCTGCGCGCCTTCCTCAATGCCAAGGGCGTCGCCGATGCCGACATCATGGAGGAATACACGCCCTTCGGTCATTCCGACTGGCAGACCATCGTCGCCAACGTCAAGAAATTCGCCGGCGCCGGCAAAAAGACCGCAGTCGTCTCGACCATCAACGGCGACGCCAACGTGCCCTTCTACAAGGAACTCGGCAACCAGGGCATCAAGGCCTCTGAAATCCCCGTCGTCGCCTTCTCGGTCGGCGAAGAGGAACTGGCCGGGCTCGATACCGGCCCACTGGTCGGCCACCTCGCCGCCTGGAACTACTTCATGTCGCAGAAGTCGCCTGAAAACGACGAGTTCATCAAGAAGTGGCAAGCCTTCATCAAGAATCCGAAGCGGGTGACCAACGATCCGATGGAAGCCCACTACATTGGCTTCAAGATGTGGGTCCAGGCCGTCGAGCAGGCCGGTACCACCGACGTCAACGCCGTCCGCCAGGCCATGTACGGCCAGAAGGTGAAGAACCTGACCGGCGGCGTCGCGGTGATGAACACCAACCATCACCTGTCGAAGCCGGTGCTGATCGGTGAAATCCAAGCCAACGGCCAGTTCGACACGGTCTGGAGCACCAAGGGCCTGGTCGTCGGCGATGCCTGGTCCGACTACATCCCGGAGAGCAAGAAGCTGACCGCCGACTGGACCTATCCCTGGGTCTGCGGCAACTGCGAGAAGCCGAAGTACGCCAACTGAGGCTGACGTTACCCTGACAGGACCGGATCGCTGCTTCCTCCCCGGCGGTCCGGTCCTCGATGGGCCTACCTCGACGTCCAAGACACCCAGCGCGACAACGACACGCGACAACGATAACAACTTCGGTTTGGGACAAACCCATGCGCTCCCCCGTCATTGCCGCGATTGCCGCCCTGTTGACGCTCGTTCTCGTCCTGCCGGCGTCGCTGCGCGCCGAAACGGCCGAAGAATTGCTGGCGGCCCTTGCCGCCGATGGCTTTAACGAAAAGATCGCCGCGGTCGAACGCATCGCCGCTTCCGGCGACGACCGATTGGTACCGGCGCTCGATGCGCTGCTGGCCGGCGATCTTTATGTGCGCAAGGACGACAACGTGCCGGTGATCGGCAAAGCGCAGGGCAGTACCGTTGTCTTGCGCGACGCCCTCTCCGGCTCCGAAATCGGCCAGGCGCCCGCCGCCGAGCTTGAGAAGATCCGCATCAACAACCGCTTGCGCGGCATCGCCCGCGGCGCCATCGGCGGCCTGACCTTGTTCAGCGCCGATCCGGCCAAACGCCGAACCGCCGCCAAGGCCGTCTTCGCCGCGCCGCAGGAAGGTCTCTACGAGGTTCTGCAACGCGCCATCGAGCGCGAGACCGATGCCGACATCCGCTCGCAGCTTGAAATGGCACTGGCCGCCGACCGGCTGGCGCTCGCCGCCGAACCGGCCGAACGCGTCGCCGCCGTCGCCATGCTGGCGAAGTTCGCCACCCCCGACATCCGCAACCTGCTCGGCTCGGTCGCCCAGAAGGATGCCGACCCGGCGGTGCGCACCGCCGCCGTCGATGCCCTGGTCGACATCGAAAAGCGCCTCGCCCTGTGGGCCTCGGTCGGCGCCGTCTTTCAGGGCATCAGTCTGGGTTCGGTGCTGTTGCTCGCCGCGGTCGGGCTGGCCATCACCTTCGGCGTCATGGGTGTCATCAACATGGCGCACGGCGAACTGGTGATGCTCGGCGCCTATACCACCTTCGTCGTCCAGGAAGTCTTTCGCACCCGCTTCCCCGGCGCCTTCGATCATTCCCTGACGGTGGCCGTGCCGCTCGCCTTCCTGGTCTCCGGCCTGTTCGGCATCGCCATCGAACGCGGCATCATCCGCCACCTTTACGGCCGGCCGCTGGAAACCCTGCTCGCCACCTGGGGCATCAGCCTGATCCTACAGCAGATGGTGCGCTCCATCTTCGGTCCGACCAACCGCGAGGTCGGTGCGCCGTCGTGGATGAGCGGCGCCTTTGAAATCGCCGGCGGCTTGGTACTGACCTATAACCGCATCGTCATCGTGATCTTCAGCCTGGCGGTCCTCGCCGCTATCGCCATCGTCATGCGCAAGACCGCCTTCGGGCTGCGCATGCGGGCGGTGACGCAGAACCGGCAGATGGCGGCCTCCATGGGCATTCGCACCGGGCGCATCGACGCGCTGACCTTCGGCCTGGGATCGGGCATCGCCGGCGTCGCCGGCGTGGCGCTCAGCCAGATCGATAACGTCAGCCCCAATCTCGGTCAGTCCTATATCATCGACTCTTTCCTGGTCGTCGTCTTCGGCGGGGTCGGCAATCTGTGGGGTACCCTGCTCGGGGCATTGAGCCTGGGCATCGTCAACAAATTCCTGGAACCATACGCCGGCGCCGTTCTCGGCAAGATTTTCGTGCTGATCGCCGTCATCCTGTTCATCCAAAAGCGCCCGCGGGGACTGTTCGCCCTCAAGGGCCGCGCCGTCGAGGTTTAAGCTATGGCATTCGGACGTGCGCCGCTCATCGCCACCCTGCTCGGCGATACGGGTGGACAGATCCTGTTGGCCCTGCTGATTACCGCCGCCGTCCTGGTGCCGGTGCTCAATCTGGCGGTGCCGCCGGCCAGCGCCTTTCACGTGCCGACCTATGTGGTCAGCCTGACCGGCAAGTATTTGTGCTTTGCCATGCTGGCGCTCAGCCTCGATCTGGTCTGGGGCTTTTGCGGCATCCTCAGTCTCGGTCACGGCGCTTTCTTTGCGCTCGGCGGCTACGCCATGGGCATGCACCTGATGCGCGAGATCGGCGATCGCGGCGTCTACGGCAACGCCGAACTGCCCGACTTCATGGTGTTCCTCAATTGGAAGGAGCTGCCCTGGTATTGGCACGGCTTCGACAATTTTGCCTTTGCCCTGCTGATGGTGATGCTGGTGCCGGGGCTGTTGGCCTTCGTCTTCGGCTGGCTGGCCTTCCGTTCGCGGGTCACCGGGGTCTATTTGTCGATCATCACCCAGGCCATGACCTTCGCCCTGATGCTGGCTTTCTTCCGCAACGACATGGGCTTCGGCGGCAATAACGGCATGACCGACTTCAAGGACGTGCTCGGCTTCAACCTGCAGGCGCCCGCCACGCGCAGCGCGCTTTTCGCCCTCACCGGGCTGTTGCTGGCCGCCGCCTATGTCGTCTGCCGAGGCATCGTCGGTTCGCGCCTGGGCCGGGTGCTGCTTGCCGTCCGCGATGCCGAAAGCCGCACCCGCTTCCTCGGCTACCGGGTGGAACACTACAAGCTCTTCGTCTTCACCGTATCGGGTGTGCTGGCCGGCATCGCCGGGGCGCTCTACGTGCCGCAGGTCGGCATCATCAATCCCAGCGAATTTTCGCCGGCCACGTCCATCGAAGTGGTGGTCTGGGCCGCCGTCGGTGGCCGCGGCACGCTCTATGGCGCGGTGCTGGGCGGCATCTTGGTCAATTTCGGCAAGTCCTACTTTACCGGCGCCCTGCCCGAAGCCTGGCTCTACGTTCTCGGTTTTCTGTTCATCGCCGTCACCCTGTTCCTGCCCAAGGGCATCGTCGGCCTGATCCCCGGCCTGATCCATCGCCGCCGGACGGCGCTGCGTAAAAAACAGGCAGCAGCATCGCCTTTGGCCGTCGCCCGGCCGCACACCGGAGAGGTCCGATGAACGCCCTGCAAAACAAGCCGGAACAGACCGACACCATCCTCTACATCGACGGCGTCACGGTCGATTTCGACGGCTTCCGGGCGCTCAACGCGCTCAGCTTCTACGTGCTGGCCGGCGAGCTGCGCGCCATCATCGGCCCCAACGGCGCCGGCAAGACGACCATGATGGACGTGGTGACCGGCAAGACCCGGCCATCCAGCGGCATGGTCTATTTCAACGGTACCGTCGATTTGACGCGCCTCGACGAAGCCCGTATCGCCAATCTCGGCATCGGCCGCAAGTTTCAGAAGCCGACCGTGTTCGAGAACCAGAGCGTCTTCGAAAACCTGGAACTGGCATTGAGCGGCAAGCGCGGCGTCTTCGAATCCCTGCTCTTTCGCCTGAATGGCGAACAGCGCGACCGGGTCGACGAGATCCTGGAGACCATCGCGCTGACCGCCCAACGCCACGACCGAGCCGGTTCGCTGTCGCACGGCCAGAAGCAATGGCTGGAGATCGGCATGCTGCTGATGCAGGACCCCGACCTGCTGCTGATCGATGAACCGGTCGCCGGCATGACCGACGCCGAAACCGCGCAGACCCGGCAACTGCTGACCTCAATCGCCGGCAAGCGCTCGGTGGTCGTCGTCGAACACGATATGGAATTCGTCCGCGAGCTGGACTGCCGGGTGACGGTGCTGCACGAAGGTTCTGTTTTGGCCGAAGGCGTCATGGCCGCCGTGCAGAATGACGAACGGGTCATCGAAGTCTATCTGGGGCGCGGCGACTGATGCTCGAAGCACGCGACATCGACCTATACTACGGCGCCAGCCAGGCGTTGCGGGGCGTCAGCCTGAGCGCGGCGCCCGGCCGCGTCACCTGCGTCATGGGCCGCAACGGCGTCGGCAAGACCAGCCTGCTACGCGCCATTGCCGGCCAGCAGCCGGTGGCCGCCGGCCGCATCGAGTGGGCCGGCGAGGACATCACCGCCCTGCCGCCCTACCTGCGCGCCGCGCGCGGTATCGCCTATGTGCCGCAAGGCCGCGAGATCTTCGCCCTGCTGACCGTGCGCGAGAACCTGGAGACCGGTTTCGCGCCCCTGCCGCGCATGCTGCGCCATGTGCCCGACGAGATTTTCGACCTCTTCCCCGTGCTCAAGGACATGCTGCATCGGCGCGGCGGCGATCTTTCCGGCGGTCAGCAGCAGCAATTGGCCATTGCCCGGGCCCTGGTCACCCGGCCGCGTCTGCTCATTCTCGACGAACCGACCGAGGGCATCCAGCCGTCCATCATCAAAGATATCAAGCGGGTCATTCAGACATTGGCCGGACGCGGCGAGATGGCTATCGTCCTGGTCGAGCAATACTTCGACTTCGCCCGCGACCTGGCCGACGACTTCGCGGTCATGGAACGGGGCGAGGTCGTTCTGTCTGGCACCCGCGACGACATGGTGGAAGAGGATGTTCGACGGTATCTCACCGTCTGATCCGACCGTTGCCCAGGCCATCGTCCGGGGCGTGCACGGTCGCGCCGAAATCGGGCTGTGTCGGCGCGACGGCCGAACGCGGCTGGCCCATCTGTATCAGCACGACCCGTTGCGCGTGCTGTTCCCTTATCCGGCACCCGGCGATCCCCTCACCGTCGTACCGGTGACCACCTCGGGCGGGCTGGTCGGCGGCGATACGCTGAATGTCGAGATCGCCTTGTCTCCCGGCGCCGAGGCGCTGGTCCTGCCCCAGGCCGCCGAAAAGATTTACCGTTCGGCCGGCTCCGACTGTCATGTCACCGTCGACTTGCAGGCCGCCGCCGATGCCCGCCTGGAATGGCTGCCGCAGGAGACCATCCTGTTCGACGGCGCCCGCCTGCGCCGCGAGACCACCGTCGATGCCGCCGCCGGTGCCCGCGTGCTGGCCGGCGAGATTTTGGTGCTGGGCCGTCTCGCCCGTGGCGAGCGGCTGACCCACGGTCTGGTCCGCGAGTGCTGGACCGTCCGGCGCGATGGCCGGCCGGTCTGGGCCGACGCCCTGCACCTGGAAGGCGACATCGGCGAGACGACGCGGCGCGCCGCCGTGCTGGACGGTGCGGGCGCTTTCGCGACCGCCGTCTACGTTGCCGACGACGCGCCCACCGAACTGGCCACCGCGCGCCGCATGCTCGGGGAGCCCGAGCGGGTCCGCGCTGCCGCGACGGCGGTCAACGGCGTCCTCGTCATGCGCTGGATCGCCGCCGACCCGGCCGACCTGCGCGCCGCCTTCGGCGCCTTCTGGTGCGCCATGCGCGCCCACCTTTTCGCCCGTCCGGCCGCTCTGCCGCGCCTGTGGCATGTCTGACCGAGTGTTAAAAAGAATGAGAGGGAGATAACACCCATGAACCTGACACCCAGGGAAAAAGACAAACTGCTGATCGCCGTCGCCGCCATGGTGGCCCGCCGCCGGCTGGAGCGGGGCGTCAAGCTCAACTACCCGGAAGCCATCGCCCTGATCAGCGACTACGTGGCCGAGGGCGCGCGCGACGGCCGCAGCGTCGCCGACCTGATGCGCGACGGCGCCACGGTGCTGCGCCGCGAACAGGTCATGGACGGGGTCGCCGAGATGATCCACGACATCCAGGTCGAAGCCACCTTCCCCGACGGCACCAAACTGGTGACCGTTCACGAACCCATCCGCTGAAAGGGACGACGCGATGATTCCCGGCGAAGTGATGACAGCCACCGGCAGCATCCGGCTCAACGACGGCCGCGCGACCGCGACGATCCGCGTTGCCAATACCGGCGACCGGCCGGTTCAAGTCGGCTCGCATTATCATTTCCACGAGGTCAACGGCGCCCTGGAGTTTCCGCGCGACGCGGCCCGCGGCATGCGCCTCGACATCCCGGCCGGCACCGCGGTGCGCTTCGAACCCGGCCAGACCCGCGAGGTCCACCTGGTCGCCTACGCCGGCGATCGCGTCGTCTACGGATTCAATGCCCTGGTTCAGGGCCGGCTGGAGGACTGAGACATGGCCTTCGACATCGACCGCGCCGCCTATGCTGCCATGTACGGTCCGACCGTCGGCGACCGCGTCCGTCTGGCCGACACCGAGCTGGTCATCGAAGTCGAGGCGGATCGCACCGTCTACGGCGAAGAGGTCAAGTTCGGCGGCGGCAAGGTGATCCGCGACGGCATGGGCCAATCGCAGCGCAGCCGCGCCGAAGGCGCCGTCGACACGGTCATCACCAACGCCCTGATTGTCGACCACTGGGGAATCGTCAAGGCCGACGTCGGCTTGCGCGACGGGCGTATCCACGCCATCGGCAAGGCCGGCAATCCCGACATCCAACCCGGCATCGACATCGTCATCGGTCCGGGCACCGAAGTGATCGCCGGCGAAGGCCGCATCCTGACCGCCGGCGGCATCGATGCGCACATCCACTTCATCTGCCCGCAGCAGGTCTACGACGCGCTCTATTCCGGCGTCACCACCATGATGGGCGGCGGCACCGGTCCGGCGGAAGGCACCAACGCCACTACCTGCACACCGGGGCCGTGGCACCTGGCGCGCATGCTGCAAGCGGCCGAAGGTCTGCCCATGAACCTCGCCTTCTTCGGCAAGGGCAATGCCTCGCAGCCGCATGCCTTGATCGAACAGATCGTCGCCGGTGCCTGCGGCCTCAAGCTGCACGAGGACTGGGGCACGACGCCGGCCGCCATCGATTGCTGCCTTTCCGTCGCCGAGGACTACGACATCCAGGTCGCCATCCATACCGACACGCTCAACGAGTCGGGCTTCGTCGAAAACACCGTGGCCGCCTTCAAGGGCCGCACCATCCACGCCTTCCACACCGAAGGCGCCGGCGGCGGTCATGCGCCCGACATCATCAAGGTCTGCGGCGAGCCCAACGTGCTGCCGTCGAGCACCAATCCGACGCGGCCCTTCACCGTCAACACCATCGACGAACATCTGGACATGCTGATGGTCTGCCATCACCTGGACGCGCGCATTCCCGAAGACGTCGCCTTCGCCGAAAGCCGCATCCGCCGCGAGACCATCGCCGCCGAAGACATCCTGCACGACATCGGTGCCTTCTCGATGATCTCCTCGGACAGCCAAGCCATGGGCCGGGTCGGCGAAGTCATCATCCGCACCTGGCAAACCGCCGACAAGATGCGTCGCCAGCGCGGCCGCCTGCCCGGCGAGCGCGGCGACAACGACAACCTCCGGGTCCGCCGCTACATCGCCAAGTACACCATCAACCCGGCGCTGGCCCACGGCATTGCCAACCATGTCGGCTCGGTCGAGGTCGGCAAGCTGGCTGATCTGGTGCTGTGGAAGCCGATGTTCTTCGGCGTCAAGCCGGACCTGGTACTGAAATGCGGCACGATTGCCGCCGCCGCCATGGGCGATCCCAACGCCTCGATCCCGACGCCGCAGCCGGTGCACTACCGGCCGATGTTCGCCACCCTCGGCCGCGCCCTGCAGGCCAGCGCTGTGACTTTCGTCTCCCAGGCCGCCCACCAGGATTCAATCGCCGAACGGTTGGGACTGCAACGTCTTTGCCTACCGGTGTCGGGCACCCGCACGGTGACCAAAGCCAACATGGTGCACAACAACGCCTGCCCGAAGATGGAAGTCGACTCCGAAACCTACGAAGTGCGCGCCGATGGCGAACTGCTGACCTGCGAACCGGCTACCGTGCTGCCGCTCGCCCAACGCTACTTCCTCTATTGAGCTCGGTCATGGACAGCCTCGACACCCTGCGCCACGCCGTCGCCGTCAGCCGGGCCGGCGCCTGGCCCGAGCAACGGGCAGAGGCGACGGTGACGCTGACCTTCAACGACCGCCACCGCCGTCGCTTCCGGCTAACCGACGACCACGGCCGGCCGTTCCTGCTCGATCTCGCGACGGCGACGCGGCTGGCTAACGGCGACGGCCTGGAAATGGACGACGGAGGCTGGCTCTGCGTCATCGCCGCCGACGAGCCGGTGGCCACCATCCGCGCCGCGACGCCCCGCGCCGTCGCCCGTATCGCCTGGCATCTTGGCAACCGCCACACCCCGGTCGAGGTTCGCCCCGACGGCAGCCTGCGCATCCTCGACGATCATGTCCTCGTTGCCATGGTCGAAGGCTTGGGCGGCCGCGTCAGTCGCTCGCAGGCACCCTTCAATCCGGAGGCCGGCGCTTATTCCGGCCAAGGGCACGGGCATGGACATGGACACAGCCATGACCGCTGAACTGACGCTGATCCGCCTGATGGCCTGGCTGTCGCCAGGATTTCCCGTCGGCGCCTATGCCTATTCGCAGGGCATTGAACAGGCGGTGGAGTCCGGCCTGATCGCCGACGCCGAGGCGCTTGCCGATTGGGTCGGCGCCGCCATCGCCCACGGCCCCGGACGGCTCGACGCCGATCTCTTTCGCATGGCCTGGCAGGCGGTGGACGATGACGATGTCGAAGCCCTGCACCGCGTCGCCGAACGTGCCGCCTTGTTGCGCGGCAGCGCCGAGCTGGCGTTGGAAAGCGCGGCGCAAGGTGCTGCCTTCCGCCGCGCCGTCGCCGATGCCTGGCCGTCACCCGGCCCGTCGCGCTGGCTGGCGCGCCTCGCCCAATCGCCGGCCGAACCCTCCTACGCGGTTGCCGTCGGTGCCGTCTCGGCGGCAGCGGGGCTGGGTCTCAGACCGTCGCTCGCCGCCTTCCTGCATGCCCAAGCGGCCAACTTGGTTTCCGCCGGGGTGCGCCTGATCCCCTTGGGCCAAACCCAGGGCCAGCGGGCGCTCGCCGCATTGGAAGCCGACGTGCTGCTCGCCGTCGAGGCCAGTTTGGTCCGCTCCGAGGCGGACATCGGCAGCGCCACCCCTCTCATCGACCTCTGTTCCATGCTTCACGAAACCCAGTACACGAGGCTTTTCCGATCATGAGCACCTCCCCCTTGCGCGTCGGTATCGGCGGACCGGTCGGTTCCGGCAAAACCGCCCTGATGGAGCGCCTGTGCAAGTGTCTGCGCGACAGCTACCGCATCGCTGCCGTCACCAACGATATCTATACCCGCGAGGACGCCGAATTCCTGATCCGCGCCGGGGCGCTGGCGCCCGAGCGCATCGTCGGGGTGGAGACCGGCGGCTGTCCGCACACGGCGATCCGCGAGGACGCATCGATGAACCTGGCCGCCATCGACGATCTCAATGCCCGCTTCCCCGGCCTTGAAATCATCTTCGTCGAGTCGGGCGGCGACAATCTGGCCGCCACCTTCTCGCCGGAACTGGCCGACATCACCATCTACGTCATCGACGTTTCGGCCGGCGACAAGATCCCGCGCAAGGGCGGCCCCGGCATCACCCGCTCCGACCTTTTGGTCATCAACAAAATCGACCTAGCGCCGCTGGTCGGCGCCGATCTCGGCGTCATGAAGCGCGACGCGCTCAAGATGCGCGGCGATCGCCCCTTCCTGTTTTCCAACCTGAAGGCCGACCAGGGCGTCGCCGACATCGTCCGCTTCCTGCTGCACGCCGGCGGCCTGGAACGCCAGGACCGGGAAGCTATCGGAGCGTAAGCCGGTCCGTCACTTTACACCTTCCTTCAGCGATGCGGCCGGCGACGGCAACGCGGCGCGCGTCGCCGCCACCACGCCTTCCGCCAGGAGCCGCGCAACGCAGGTGTATCCGATATCGCTCATGTGCAACTGATCGGGACCGATCAACTCGTCGATGCGGTAGCCGCCGCTCGTCACCCAATAGCGCATCATGTCGGATCGTTGCAGCAGGCCGACCCTGGTCTCCTCGGCCACGGCGGCGATACCGTCGACGACGTCGCGATACCGAAGATTCATCAGAAGGCGTGGCGCGTATTGTGGGTCCATCAGCACCACATCGGACTTCGCCGCCGCGATCCTGGCGATGCCGAGGCGCAGCAGGTTGCCGTGCTCGGCGACATCGCGATCCTGGAGCAATCCGTTGCCGCCCACCTGCCAGATGACCAATTGCGGCCGGTGGACAAGCACGCTGCTCTCCAACCGCGCCAACATCTGCGCCGCCGTCTCGCCGCCAACGCCCTCGTTATGAACGACAATGGCCAGCGCCGGCCAGGCGCGGCGCAGGGCCGCTTCCAATTGCGCCGGATAGGCGATGTCCGGCCGCGATGCGCCGACCCCGACCGTCGAGGACGAACCGAGGGCGACGACGACCAATTCCCTGCCCTTGCCGACCGCCTCGGCGGTGTTAGGCAACCGGGCATGGAGTCCGCGCAGTTCCCCGGGAACGTCGCATCCCTCGACAGCCGATTGGGCCGCCACGTCGGTGGCGATGAGAAGGCCGGCCAGGGCCGCCAGGGCGAAAAGGCGGCGCCTCAAGGATGCTTGCCCGGTGCGGTGTTGGCGGGCACGGCGGGCTTCTTTCCCCCCCGCTCGATCAGGGCGGCGACGCCCTCGCCGATACAGTCGTACAGGCCGGCTGCCACCACGCGCCGCTTGGCTGGATCGGCCACGTCGAAATCGAAAACGCCGGCATCGGACCAGGCCCGCATCGCCTCGTGGCGGTGAAAGATCGGGATGCCGTTGACGTCGGCCAATTCGTTGAGCGTGTTCAGGTATTCGGTAAGGTCGTAGAGCGCGAGCGTGCGCCGGGAATACTGCATGTCCATCAGCATCACGTCGATCTTCTGCGCCTTCAGGCGGTCGATACCGGCCTGCAGCGTCTCGCGAAAATCCTCCGGGCTGACGCCGCGGACGGCATCGGCCGTGCCGGTTTCCCAGACGACCAGGCTCGGCTTCATCTTCAGCACCTCGCCGTCGATGCGCCGCAGCATGTCCTGCGCCGATTGTCGCGCCACGCCCAGGTTGACGGCGCGAACCGCCGCGGCCGGAAATCGTCGGGACAACGCCGCCGCCATCCGCTCGGGCCAGGCCAGCCGCAAATCGTCTCCCGCCGCGCTGCCTTGGGTCGATGCCCCGCCGACGGCGGCGATGACCACCGGGCGGCCGTTCCTCAGGTCGCCATAGGTACGCAGCACGGGCGGCTGCTCTTCCAGGAACGAAAAGGGCGCGTCGCACGCCTCGGCCCCCGCGATATTCGCGAGCAGGGCCAACCCACAAACCGATAGGGCGGCGAAACATCGCGGAATCGGGCGCATTGTCACCTCGCTCCCGCTTTGTGTGCGCCGTCCGTAACCCGGTGCCGGCGCTGCGATACGCCAGCGAACCATTCCATCACCGCCGCGACGCCGACCATGATTGCCACGCCCCCCAGCGAGATGGCCAGTTGCACCCCCACTCCACCATACATTTCGTCAATGATGAAGTGTCCAATGACGGAAAGCAGGATTCCCAGGCAGAAAATGTGCAGCGAATGGCGCCCGCACAAAACGAACGGCCGCGCCAACCCACCGGCCAGGATACGCGCCTGAGGGTGCACCAGCCGGGCGACGATCACCCCCCAGGCCAGCACATTGGCGAAGCGCAAGGGCGACAGATCGGTCTTACCGAGGTAAGGCCACAGCTCCAGGATCAGGGTGGCCGGCAACGAGTCGGAAGCGTCGTGAAACAGGGTGTAGTTCCGCATCCACAGGCAGAACACCGCATAGGCGACCGCCCCCCACAGCAGCCACGGGCGGCCAAGGAGGGAAATGTCGCCCTGAACCCCGCGCCAGCCGAAATAGGCGCTGAGGAAGAACAGCGCCTGCCAGCCGAAGGGATTGAACGGCCACACCAGGTCGGGTCCCGGATAGGCCGGCAAGGCCAGGCCGTCCGTGGCCTGCACCGCCAGCCACAGGGCGAGCGAGGCGCTCAGCACCAGTCCGGGCACATGGCGAAATCCCCACAGCACGCCCGGCAACAGCGCCAGCAGCACGATGTAAAGCGGCAGGATGTCCATCAACTGGGGCTGAAATTGCAGCATCAGCGCCTTGGCAATGGCGACATCGGGTTCGGCCAGGAAGTCGGCGGCGCGCAGCTCCTCGGCGTAGAGCGAACTGTTCAGCACGGCGACGGTGCGCGCCACGGTCGCCAGGAAGATCACGAACATGAAGATGTGGGCGACGTACAGCTGCCAGACCCGGTTATAGATGCGCGCGATGCCGACCACCGTATTGCCGGCGATGAAGTGGCGGCCATAGACCATGCCGGCCGCGTATCCGGCGATCAGGATGAACACCTCGGCAGCGTCCGCAAGGCCCAGCACCTGGATGGTGAAGGCGCTCGCCACATTGTTCGGGATGTGATCGATGAAGATGCAAAACAGCGCCAGCCCGCGAAAGAAGTCGAGTCGCAGGTCGCGCGGCGGCGACATGTAAGGGGGCAGGCTGCCGGTCATCTCGGTATTACGGGGCGTCTCGATGCTCAGGGCGTTCGTCGCAGCGAAGATAATCGCCGCGCCCTGAAATGCACGCGCAATTGCCGCTCCGGGAAGCGCACCTGTCCGCTGCCACGCTTGACATCTGCTGCCCCAGGGCCCATTTACCCGTCATGGCGTCCTTGTGAGCGCGCGAGCCTGACGATTGGTCAGGCATCATTGCCGGGACGTTTTCATTAAAACTCCGTAATTTCCAGATGCGCGTGGAAAGCGGCTACGCGCCGGATCATTTCGCCTGCCCAAATGAGGCACGCGCCCGTTCGGCGCTTAAGGAATACCCTACTCGTGACGAATACGACTTTCGAAGCCCTCGGCGTTGCCGAGCCCCTGCTCCGTGCCTTGATCGCGGAAAACTACACCCAGCCCACCCCCATCCAGACCCAGGCGATTCCGCCGCTGCTGACCGGCCGCGACCTGATGGGCATCGCCCAGACCGGCACCGGCAAGACGGCGGCCTTCGCGCTGCCGATCCTGCAGCGCCTGGCTGCTGAAAAGAAGCCGGCGCCCAAGCGTGGCGCCCGCGCCCTGATCCTGGCGCCGACCCGCGAACTGGCCATCCAGATCGCCGACAGCTTCGGCGCCTACGGCCGCCACATGGGCCTGCGCCGCGCCGTCATCTTCGGCGGCGTCGGTCAGAACCCGCAGGTCACCGTCATGGCCCATGGCGTCGACATCCTGGTCGCCACCCCGGGCCGCCTGCTCGACCTGATGAACCAGGGCCACGTCCGTCTCGACGGCGTCTCCGTGCTGGTTCTCGACGAAGCCGACCGCATGCTCGACATGGGCTTCATCCGCGACATCCGCAAGATCGTCGCCAAGGTGCCCAAGCAGCGTCAGTCGCTGCTGTTCTCGGCGACCATGCCGGCCGAAATCGCCCAGCTCGCCCGCGACTTCCTGGTCGATCCGCTGCGTGTTGAAGTGACACCCAAGGTGGTGACCGTCGAACTCATCGAACAGTTCGTCTACCACGTCGACGGGGCGCGCAAGCGCGGCCTGCTGACCCACCTGCTGAACGATCCCAAGATGTCGCGCGTCATCGTCTTCACCCGCACCAAGCACGGCGCCAACAAGGTGACCCAGCTTCTGGAGAAGACCGGCGTCACGTCGGAAGCCATCCACGGCAATAAATCCCAAAGCGCTCGACAGCGGGCCTTGGAAGGCTTCAAGGCCGGCCGCGTCCGCGTCCTGGTCGCCACCGACATCGCGGCCCGCGGCATCGACGTCGACGGCATCAGCCACGTCATCAACTACGAGCTGCCGAACATCCCGGAAAGCTACGTGCACCGCATCGGTCGCACGGCCCGCGCCGGGGCGTCCGGAATCGCCGTGTCGTTCTGCGACGGCGAGGAACGCGCCTACCTGCGCGATATCGAACGGCTGACCAAGCGGCCGTTGACGGTGGTCAAGTTGGCCGCCAACGACGAAGCGGCCATCGCCGCCGCCCCGGTCGTCGACCTGCGCGACCGCCGCGAATCCCGTCCCGCTCCGCACCGCTCCAACCGGCCGCAGGCGGACGACCGCTCCGACCGCCAGGCCCCCCGCCGGCGTCGCCGGCGCAGCGGCGGCGGCAACAGCCAAGCCAGCCGCGCCGCCTGACGCTGGCGGCTATATCCCCCTACCTCCCTCTCCCCAACAGGGGAGAGGGAAATTTGGCCTCAATGCGCGAACCGCTTCATCCCCCCGTCGACATGGAACAGCTCGCCGGTGATGTAGCGCGCCAAGGGCGACGCTAGAAACGTCACCAGGCAGGCCAGATCCTCCGGCTCGCCGTAGAAGCCGACCGGGATGTGTTCCGTGGCGAAGGCCTGGCGCGCCTCGGCCGACGGATGCATGCGCCAGATCTGTTCCGTGTTCAGCCGCCCCGGCGCGATGTTGTTCACCGTGATGCCGTCGGCGGCGATCATCCGCGACAGGCCCTTGGCCCAGGCATGCACCGCCGATTTCGCCGCGTTGGCGATGTTAAAGCCCTTCGGCTCCACCGAGCCGGTGATGTTGACGATGCGTCCCCACTTGCCCGCCGTCATGCCCGGCACGATGCCGGTGGTCAGCCGGCGCAGCGCCGTGAAGTTGAGGTGCATGCCCTCGATCCATTCCTCTTCCGGCGCGTTCCACTTGGTCGGCCGCGAGCCGCCCGCCGAATTGACCAGCACGTCGACCCCGCCCAGGCCCTTGTAGGCCGCCTCGCGGATCGCATCGTGCGCGCCCTCGGCCGTCACGTCGGCCTCGATAATCACCGGCTTGGCGCCGCCCGCCGCGACGATCTCAGCCGACAGTTCGTCGAGCAGGTTGCGCCGCCGCGCCACGATCGCCGTGCGCGCCCCTTCGGCCGCCAGCATCTTCGCCGACTCCCGCCCCAACCCCCGGCTCGCCCCCGTCACCAGACAGCGCTTGCCCGTCAATTTCAAATCCATCGCCGTTCCTCCCGTTATGCCGTTGCCGCCAGCTTAGCGCGAAGCCGAAGCGCCCGGCCAGCGGCGCGGCCACCCTTCCTCGCCCCGGCGGAAAATTTACATCCTCATCCTGAAGAGCCCCGAAGGGGCGTCTCGAAGGATGGGCATCCGCACGGCGCCGGCCGACCCTTCGAGACGCCGGCTCGCGCCGGTTCCTCAGGGTGAGGCGGATTTTTGGATGTCTTCCCGCCCCCTCTTGCCATTCCGCCCGCCCGGCCCGATGCTCTTCCCATGACCGTTCACATCCCCTTCGACAACAGCTACGCCCGCCTGCCCGACCGCTTTTACGCGCGCATCGCGCCGACCGCCGTCAAGGCGCCGCGCCTGATCAAGGTCAACCGCGAGCTGGCCCGCCTGCTCGGCATCGATCCCGACCGGCTGGAGGCGCCCGAAGGCGTCGCCATGCTCGCCGGCAACAGCCTGTCGCCCACCGCCACGCCGCTGGCCGCCGCCTATGCCGGCCATCAGTTCGGCCATTTCTCGCCGCAGTTGGGCGATGGCCGCGCCGTGCTGCTGGGCGAGGTGGTGTCGCGCGACGGCGTCCGCCGCGATATCCAGCTCAAGGGCTCCGGCCCGACCCCCTTCTCGCGCAACGGCGATGGCCGCGCCGCGCTCGGCCCGGTGCTGCGCGAATACGTCGTCGGCGAGGCCATGTACGCCCTCGGCATCCCGACCACCCGCACGCTGGCCGCCGTGACCACCGGCGAAATGGTCCGCCGCGAGGAACCCCTGCCCGGCGCCGTGCTGGCCCGTGTCGCCTCCAGCCACATCCGCATCGGCACCTTTCAGTTCTTCGCCTCGCGCGGCGATACCGAGGCCGTGCATCTGCTCGCCGATCACGTCATCGCCCGCCATTACCCGGCAGCCGCCGGCAACGCGCAACCCTACCTCGCCCTGTTCCAGGCCGTCGTCGCGGCGCAAGCCGAACTGGTCGCCAAATGGCTGCTGGTCGGCTTCATTCACGGGGTGATGAACACGGATAATATGTCGATCGCCGGCGAGACCATCGACTACGGCCCCTGCGCCTTCATGGACGCCTACGACCCGGCCACCGTCTACAGCTCCATCGACCACCACGGCCGCTACGCCTATGGCAACCAGCCGACCATCGCCCAATGGAACCTGGCCCGCCTGGCCGAAACCCTGCTGCCGCTGCTGGCCGACGACACCGACGCGGCCATCGCCATCGCCACCGAGGCGCTGGCCGCCTTCGCGCCGCGCTTCGAAGCCGCTGTGCAATCGGGCCTGCGCCGCAAGCTCGGCCTCGCCACCGAACAACCCGGCGACGTGGCCCTGGCCCAGGACCTGCTCCACACCATGGCCGCCAATCAGGCCGATTTCACCAACACCTTCCGGCGTATGGGCGATGCGGCCGCCAGCCCCGAGGGCGACGGCCCCGTCCGCCGCCTGTTCACGGACCCCGTTGCCTTCGACACCTGGGCCGCCCGCTGGCACCAGCGCCTGGCCGAGGAACCCTGCGACGGCCCGACCCGCCGCGCCGCCATGCACGCCATCAATCCCGCCTACATCCCGCGCAACCACCGGGTCGAAGCGGTCATCGCCGCCGCCGTGGAAACCGACGACTTTGCGCCCTTCGAGGAACTGCTGACGGTGCTGGCGAAGCCGTTCGAGGAGCGGGCGGAGTTTGCGAAGTATGCCGAACCGCCGCAGCCGCATGAGCGGGTGTTGCAGACGTTTTGCGGGACGTGAACCGCCTGCTATCTCGGTTAGGCGACAGCAATGCACCGAGCGCTGCCACCCAAGCCGGCAGGGCAATCTTCGCGCAACGCCCCTTGACCTAAAGTCATTCTCCCCTATCCCCCAAGCTGCTATAAGCGCGTGAGGGCCCTTTCGGGCCGAAGAAAACACGGACAGGGGCGGCGATGAAGGTCGAAGTGGAGGTCCGCGACGGGGTGCGGACGGTGCGGCTGAACCGGGCCGACAAGCGCAACGCGCTCGATCCCGAGATGTTGGCCGCCCTGACCGAGGCCTTCCCCCACGCCCCCGATGCCGCCGAACGCCTGGCGGTGCTGCGTGCCGAGGGCGGCGTCTTTTGCGCCGGGCTCGATCTCACCACCCGGCGCGAACTGTCGGCTTCCGCCGAAAGCTCCATCGAGGCGACGCTGCACGCGGTCGCCGCCTATCCCCTGCCCGTCGTCGCCGTCGTCCAGGGCCCGGCCATCGCCGGCGGCTGCGAGCTGGCCCTGCATGCCGATATCGTGGTCGCCAGCACGGCGGCGCGTTTCGCCATGCCGCTGGTGCAGATCGGCCTGGCCCCCACCTGGCACCTGACCAACAAGCTGTTGGAACTGGCCGGGCCGGCGGTGACCCGCCAGATTTTGATGCTGGGCGACGCGATCTCCGCCGAGCGGCTGGCCGCTTTGGGCCTGATCGCCGCCGCCGTGCCGCCCGATCAACTGCTGTCCGCCGCCGCCGCCGTCGTCGAGCGCCTCGCCGCCAACGCGCCGCTGTCCCTGCGCGCCGTCAAGGCGGTGATCGGCCGCGGCATGAGCTTTCGCGACCCCATCGCCCATGGCGACGTCGATGCCATGGTGCTCAAGGCCGTGCACAGCGCCGACGCCAAGGAAGGCCGCACGGCACGCGCCGAAAAACGCCCGCCGCGCTTTACCGGCGCATGAAAGGCGGCAGCATGGTTCCGCAATCCGGAAAGACCGGTTCCCCCTCACCCCAACCCTCTCCCCAACAGGGGAGAGGGAGCATGCTTCCCCTCACCCCTGTTGGGGAGAGGGAGGGGCCCGCGCAGCGGGAGGGTGAGGGGGAACCGCGCCATCCGGCGTCCCAAGAACCATCCCGCGCAAAGGCCCACCCATGAACCTGCGCCTGACCAAACCCTGGATCGAGCTGACGGCGGAGAATGTGGCGAAGCTGCCCGGCCAACTCGGCATCTATCAGATCGGCGAGCCCGACGGCAGCATCGTCTATATCGGCTTCGCCGGCGGGCGCACCCTGTTCGGGCTGCGCAGCGAGCTGGAAAGCTGGCTGAAGCTGCGCGCCGGCAAGCCGGCCCGCTTCCGTTACGAGGTCAACATGCAATACACCACGAGGCATCAGGAATTGCTGATGCTGCACGTCGCCGAACACGGCGGCGTGCCGGTGGCCAACACCGATGTCGACCCACGCCGGCTTGGCCGCCTGAGTCCGGCCTGAACGAACGACGATAAGACGAGGAGCGAACCGTGGACCTGCCGATGACCGACGAACAACGCATGCTGGTCGAACAGGTGCGCCGCTTCGTGCGCGAGGAAATCGTGCCGCTGGAAGACAAGCTCGATCCCGACGCCAGCGAGCTGCCCGATGAGGATTACGAACGGCTCACCGCCGTCACCCGGCAGATGGGCCTGTTCGGCATCGACATCCCGGAAGAATACGGCGGTCCCGGATTGGACCTCACCACCCGCGCCCTGTTGGCTTTCGAAATGGCGCAGCACCGGGCCGGCCTCTATGCCCCCTGCTACAACGTCTTCGGCGCCACCGGCCTGGCCCAGCTCTACGAAGCCAACGACGACCAGAAGGAACGCTACCTGTATCCGACCCTGCGCGGCGAGATGAAGGGCTTCTTCGGCCTGACCGAGCCCTCGGGCGGCAGCGATCCGGCCCGCGCCATCCAGACCCGCGCGGTCAAGGACGGCGATCATTGGGTCGTCAACGGCGCCAAGATTTTCATCAGCGCCGCCGACAAGGCGCAATACGGCATCATCTTCGCCCGCACCGACCCCGCCAAGGGCCGCAACGGCATCACCTGTTTCATCGTCGATGCCGACATGCCGGGCTTCCACGTGCGCCGCGTCGTCCACACCCTGCGCTCGTCGCACTACGCCTGCGAATTGCAGTTCGACAATCTGCGCATCCCGGAACGCAACGTGCTGGGCGAGGTCGACAAGGGCTTCTCCATCGCCAACGAACGGCTGTCGCGCCAGCGCATCCCCTATGCCGCCGCCTGCATCGGCATCGCCATCAAGGCCCAGGCCATGGCCATCGACTACGCCAAGCTGCGCCAGACCTTCGGCGCGCCGCTGGCCTCGCGCCAGGCGATCCAATGGATGATCGTCGATAACGAGCTCGACATCCGCACCTCCATCGGCCTGATCCTGGCCGCCGCCGCCAAATGCGACCGCGGCGAGCCCTATCGCACCGACGCCGCCCTGGCCAAACTGCTCGCCGCCGAAGCCGGCGGCCGGGTGGTCGACCGCGCCATGCAGATCCACGGCGGCATGGGCGTCACCAAGGACCTGCCCTTGGAACGCTGGTACCGGGAAATGCGCATCCGCCGCATCGGCGAGGGCCCGAGCGAAGTCCAACGCCTGATCATCGCCCGCGACCTCCTCGACGGCGCGTATCACTGAGTTGAGTCATGGGTGTGCCGGCGGCAAGCTGCGGTCCCCCCTCATCCCGACCTTCTCCCCAACTGGGGAGAAGGAGGAAGCACAAGACTCCCTCTCCCCGGCGGGGAGAGGGTTGGGGTGAGGGGGAACCGGATTCTCCACCATCCCGCGAACCATCCGAGGTCCGCACCCAGCCAATTACCTGATAGAGTCACCCCGCCATGCCTGAACATTTCGATCTGCCGCTGACCGGCGTCACCGTGCTTGACCTCGGCCAGGTCTACCTTGGCCCCTATGTCGGATTCCTGATGGCCCAGGCCGGCGCCGACGTCATCAAGATCGAGGCCCATAACGGCGAACCGGCCCGCCGCCGCACCGCCGGAAAAGGCGCGCAGTTGCCGCTTGCCATGCTCAATTCCAACAAGCGCGCCGTGACGCTCAACCTCAAGGACGAACGCGGCCGCGAGCTGTTCGTGCGCATGGCGCAGAAGGCCGACGTGGTGGTCGAAAACTTCGCCCCCGGCGTGCTCGATCGCTTGGGCGTCGGCTGGAACCGGCTGCGCCAGGAAAATCCGCGCCTGGTTTACGGCTCCGGTTCCGGTTACGGCCTGACCGGCCCGGACAAGGACAACCTGGCCATGGACCTGACCGTGCAGGCCGCCTCCGGCATCATGGCGATCACCGGCTTCGCCGACGGTCCGCCGTTGAAGGCCGGCGCCGCCGTCGTCGATTTCCTGGGCGGCACCCATTTGTACGCCGCGATCATGACGGCGCTGTTCCACCGCGAGCGCTGCGGTCGCGGCCGGCTGGTCGAAGTCGCCATGCAGGAGACGGTCTACCCCAGCCTCGCCTCCAACCTGGGCCTGCTGCTGCGCGGCGGCGCGGCGCCGACCCGCACCGGCAATCATCACGGCGGCCTCGGCCTGTCGCCCTACAACGTCTATGCCACCGCCGACGGCCATGCCGCCATCATCAACGCCGTCGACGATCACTGGAACCGGCTGACCACGGCCATGGGCAAGCCGGAGCTGACCGTCGATCCGCGCTTTAAGGACAACAAGGCGCGTTCCGCCCACATGGCCGAGACCGACGCCATCGTCGCCGCCTGGGCCAAGGCCCGCACCACCGCCGAGGTGGTGGCCGAGCTGCGCGCCCTGCGCGTCCCCTGCGCCCCGGTGCGCGGCCTCATCGAGGTGATGAACGATCCGCACATGCACGAACGCGGCATGCTGCACTGGATCGACCATCCCGATTTGGGGCGCATCGTCGTGCCGGGCAGCCCGCTGCGCTTTCATGAATCCAAGCCCTTGCCGATCGTCCCCAGCCCGCGCCTGGGCCAGCACAACGATCAGGTCTACGGCGGCTGGCTGGGCCTTTCCCCGGCCGAAATCGCCGACCTGAAGGACGGCGGCGTCATCTAGCGTTATATCTGACCGAATATAACGCTCGCCAACCGCCGCCAAAAGGGCTACGAAAGTCTACAGTGCAAAAAGGCGCAAACTCATGCCGGCATTGAACTTTCTGGCCCTGGCGCTGGCCGCCCTGGCTGTTACGTTATCCGCCCCCGCCCCGGCCGCCGAGGTCAAGGTCGCCGTCGCCGCCAACTTCACCGAAGCAGCCAACGAGATCGGCGCCCTGTTCGCCAAGGCCAGCGGCCACAAGGTCGTCTACAGCTTCGGCGCCTCCGGCCAGCTTTACGCCCAGATCGCCCAGGCCGCCCCCTACGAGGTCTTCCTGTCGGCCGACCGGGACCGCCCCGCACAGGCCATCGCCGCCGGCCTGGCCGTGCCCGGCAGCCGCTTCACCTACGCCACCGGCCGCCTCGCCCTGTTCAGCATCGACCCGGACAAGGTGCGTGGCGAGGCCACCTTGAGGCAGGGCCGCTTCGCCAAGCTCGCCATCGCCGACCCCGCCGCCGCCCCCTATGGCGCCGCCGCCATCGAGACCATGCAGAAGCTCGGCGTCTACGAAGCGCTGCGCGGCAAGATCGTCCAGGGCGCCAATATCGCCCAGACGTATCAATTCGTTGCGACCGGCAACGCCGAGGTCGGCTTGGTCGCCCTGTCGCAGGTTACCGAGGCCGGCAAGGGTTCGCGCTGGATCGTTCCCGAGGAATTGCATACGGTGATCGCCCAAGACGCCGTGCTGCTGAAGACCGGTGCCGGCAATCCGGCGGCACGGGCTTACCTGACCTTCCTCAAAGGACCCGAGGCCGCCGCCGTCAAGGATCGCTTCGGCTACGGCGCGGGCGACTGATCGAGAACCGATGTTTCCTCCGGGCGAACTCTGGCCGCCGATCCTGCTGACCCTGGAACTGGCGAGCGTCACCACGGTGCTGCTGCTGGCCCTCGGCACGCCCCTCTCCTGGTGGCTGGCCCGGTCGCACGCTCCCTGGAAGGAAGCGGTCGCCGCCGTCGTCGCCCTGCCGCTGGTGCTGCCGCCGACCGTGCTCGGCTTCTACCTGCTGATCGCCTTGGGACCGGACGGACCCGGCGGCTGGATCGCCGGCCTGTTCGGCGGCCGCACCCTGGCCTTCAGTTTCGCCGGACTGGTCGTCGGCTCGGTGATCTATTCCCTGCCCTTCGTCGTGCAGCCGATCCGCAACGCCTTCCAGGCCATCGGCGAACGGCCGCTGGAGGTGGCCGCGACCTTGCGCGCCAGCCCGTGGGACGCCTTTTGGAGCGTCGCCGTGCCGCTGGCCCGCCCCGGATTCCTGACCGGCGCCATCCTCGGCTTCGCCCATACGGTCGGCGAATTCGGCGTCGTGCTGATGATCGGCGGCAACATCCCGGGCGAGACCAAGGTGCTGTCCATCGCCATCTACGACTACGTCGAGACCCTGCGCTGGGACCAGGCCCATGTGCTGGCCGGCGGCATGCTGGCCTTCGCCTTCGTCGTCGTCCTGGCCATGCTGCTGCTGGAAAAGCGGCTGGCACGAGGCGGCAAATGAGCGGCAATCCGGCCATCATCGACGTCCGCCTCGCCGGCCGCCTGGGGACCTTCGACCTCGACGTCGCCTTCGCCGCGCCGATGCACGGCATCACCGCGCTGTTCGGCCCGTCGGGCTGCGGCAAAACGACGATCCTGCGCTGCATTGCCGGATTGCAGCGGCTGCCCGGCCGCCTTGCCGTCGGCGGCGAGGTCTGGCAGGACGACGCGCCCCGTATCTTCCGCCGCCCGCACGCCCGGCCGGTCGGTTACGTCTTCCAGGAAGCCAGCCTGTTTCCCCACCTGTCGGTGCACGGCAACCTGACCTATGGCCAGCGCCGGGCCGATCCTGCGGAAACCGTCCGCTTCGACGAGGCGGTCGAATTGCTCGGTCTCGGCGGCCTGTTGGCGCGCGGCACCGCGGCGCTGTCGGGCGGCGAGCGCCAGCGGGTAGCCATCGGCCGGGCGCTGCTGTCTCAGCCCCGCCTGCTGCTGATGGACGAACCCCTGGCGGCACTCGATGGGCCGAGCCGCGACGAAATCCTTCCCTACCTGGAGGCTCTGCACGCCGCGCTGTCGCTGCCCGTCATCTACGTCAGCCACGACATCGCCGAGGTCGAGCGGCTGGCCGACACCGTCGTCCTCATGGATCACGGCCGGGTGCAAGCCAGCGGCCGGCTGACCGATCTGCAAGCCGACCCCAACCTGCCGCTGATCCACCTGCCGCAGGCCGCCGTCACCATCGAAGCGACGGCGGTGGAGCGGGATCGTACCTATGGACTGACCGTTTTTTCCGCCGAAGGCGGCCGCCTGCTAGTGCCGGGCAAATCGGCGACCCTCGGCGCGCGACGCCGGCTGCGCATCAGCGCCGCCGACGTCAGCCTGACACTGTCGGCGGCGACCGACAGTTCGATCCTCAACAAGCTGCCGGCACGCATCGTCTCGCTCGCCCCGCAGGACGCCGACGCCATCCAGTTCAACGTCGTGCTGCGCTTGGGCGCCGAAGGCCACGGCGCGCGCATCGTGGCGCGCGTCACCCGCAAGTCGCGCGACGTTCTGCAACTCGCACCGGGAAGCGCCGTCTTCGCCCAGATCAAAGGCGTCGCCCTGGTCACCGCCGGCGGACAGGCCCCGCATGACGGGCTCAAAAGAAAAGAGCGCCCCGGGGGAGGCGCTCCTTAGGCTGCGGAGGTGGTGGGAGAATTTCAGGCTTTGGCGGTCACCCGTCGGGCCGCGCCCAGACCGACCAGCCCGAGCAGCATCAGCCCCATCGCCGCCGGCTCCGGCAACGCCGGCGGGATGCCGACACCGGAGACGAAGATGGTGTCATTGGCGCAGATGGCGTTGCCGAACATCATTTCCCAGGCCGGCCCGAACAACTCGCCGACGCCGGTCATCCTGATATCGATACGGCGCAGGGCGATATCGCTATCCGGCGTCAGATCCAAAATGTCGTTGCGGGGATCGGAGCTGGCGATCGTCAGCGTATAGCCGTTGTGTTGCAGACCGTCGTCGGCGGCGAGCAGCGTGCCGCTCCTGAGGTAGGTGTTCACAGCCTGGGGCGTCTGCAGGTTGCAGCTGGCGTTGTCGGTACAGATGGCGGCGCGCCCACCGTAGGCGACACTGCCGAGGTCGCCGAAGATGTCTTCCGAGGTCAACCAGCTGTTCGCGGCATAGAAGCCGGCTTCAAGGCCATTGTTGTCCCGACGGGCGGCGGAGGCATCGGTATCGTGATCGACCAGGATCAGGCCGAAATTGAAATTGGTGGCCCCATCGAGCTTGAAGGCGATATCGGCGGTGCGGGTCTGATAGGCACCCGCGGCGTTCAGGCCATAGTTGGTGTAGATGCTGAGGTTCAGGGTACCGCCAGCATTCGAGCTGGACGAGACGTTGACGCCATACAATTCGAACGGATTGCTGTTGCCGACCCGGTCGACCCAGTTGGCCCCGTAGGTGCTGTGCAAATGGAACATACGATCCATCGTACCGTCGGCAATGTACCCGGCCTGGGCGGTAGCAGTTGCAGCCAACATTCCGGCCAGGGCAATCCCGCTGATCTTCATCGCACGCATGAGCATCGTTCCTTGCAATCGACGACCGACAACGGCGTCTGTTGCAGCGAATATGATCGGGATCGAAACGATTCTCAGTGATGATCGGCCCCCATTAGGTGGTCCGGGTTGAATGTTAGTGCATTGCTTCCTCCCTGGCCATTGCCGGCTGTAGGTGGAGCGAAGCGGAACCGGAAGGCGGCAATGGCGGCGTCGCGGTTTCCGGGGCCGGTGGCCGGTAACCGAGGCT
>CANITX010000013.1 GCA_947470575.1 Rhodospirillales bacterium | reverse complement strand
CGATGGCGACCGCGCCCTGGCAATAGGCTGCCAGTGTCGCCAGGACGATGCCGCGTCGCAACCGCTGGCGCTGCGTCAAAAGATAGGTGGCGAGAATGGCCTTGCCGTGGCCGGGACCGGCCGCATGGACAATGCCATAGGCCAAGCCGGCGACGATCAGGCCCCAGGCGGCAATACCGCCGCCGTCCGCCTTCAACCGGCCAAGATGATCGGCGAGTTCGCGATGCAGAAGGCGCTGCTGTTTGGCGATCCAGACCACGGCATCGCCCCATAGGGTCTCCACGTCGCCAACGCTCACGCCGGCCATACCCGCCGCCAGCCAGGCAAGCCCCAGCGCCGCGGCGATGCCGATGCCCGGAAGGGCGAAGGAACGGGACCTCACGGACACCGGATCGTCACGCGCTCGGCGAAGATGGCGCCCAACGTGTCGCCTGCGCTTTGCAGGCGGTCGAGGGAGGCCGCCAGCGACGTGGCCTCGGCCGTTGGTTTGGGCTTGTCCAGCTTTGTTGAACAGCCGGCGGGGGCGCCGGTCAGGCGAATGGCATCGCGTGTCTCGGCATGCAGCATCTCGATGTAATAGGTCGGATCGAAAATACCGTAGACCATGCCCGGCCCGCCGACGTCGAGCGGCGTGGCCAGAGGCAACAGGAACGACATCTCCAACCGAGTGCCGGCCATGCGCGATGACATCTCGGCGACCTCGGCGAAGGCGACGTCGTTACCGCCGCGGGTCACTTGGGTGAAATAGGTGTATTCGGCCAGATTGCTCATGTTTTCTTCAAGCAGCGCGCGGAGCCTGCGGGCGTCCGGCTGACCGTCGCCATCCTCGTCCATGCCTTCGGTCGCATAGGCCGTGTAGTAGTCGTCGAACAGCCAGGTCTCGCGAAGCCCGACCGCCTTGCCTTGCTCGAAAACAACCTCGACGGTCACGTCGATCCAAGTATGCGGGTGGGCGATCGCGTGACCCGGCATTGCCGAGGAAAGGATCGCGAAGAACAGCAGCAGGAATACGGGCGACTTGGGGCGCATCGTTGTCGGTCGAATCTCGTTACGGCAGAAAAAGAGAATATCGCGAAATTTGGCGGATGTGGGACGGCTTTGTGGGATGCGAGCGCCGACAGGACCGGACCGGGAAAGGGTCCGGCGGGGGCGGGAGGCGGCAAGATTTAATAATGATACATTATATCATTGCAAAGCGAAATCGTCCGTTATATGTGCGGGGCACAGCCCCCGGAGGACATTCGCATGATCCGATTTTGCTCCCTGTTTGCCGCTGTGGCCGTTCTTGCCGCCCCTGTCATCGGACCGGCTGTCGCCGCCGACGGCCCGGCGGTGGTCGCCTCGATCAAGCCGATACACTCCCTGGTCGCCTCTGTGATGGCGGGTGTGGGCGCACCGTATCTGATCGTGCGCGGCGGCGCTTCGCCCCACACTTACAGTCTCAAGCCGTCCGATGCGACCGCGTTGGATCGTGCCGCCGTGGTCTTCTGGGTCGGGCCGGGGCTCGAACTTTTCCTGGAATCGCCCATCGAAAAGATCGCGCGCCGCGCCAAGGTTGTTACCTTGTCCGAAGCTCCCGGCTTGATCCGGCTGGCGTATCGCCAGGGCGGCGCTTTCGAGACGCATGCCCACGACGACGAAGCGCAGGGGGATGAACAAGATCAGGCCGCCGACGAAGACCAGGATCACCATCAAGACGCCGCGCGTGAACGTATCGACATGCACCTTTGGCTCGACCCGCTGAACGCCAAGGTGCTCGTTCGGAACATTGCGGAATCCCTGGCCAAGGCCGATCCCCTTCACGCCATCGTCTATGACGCCAATGCGAAAAAGATTTCTCTCCGGCTGGACCGGTTGATCGGCGACGTCGCCGCCAAACTCGCGCCGGTCAAGGGCAAGCCCTTCATCGTTTTTCACGATGCCTATCGGTATTTTGAAAAGCGCTTCGGCATGAACGCCGCCGGATCCATAACGGTGAGCCCGGAAATCGCCGCAGGTGCCCAGCGCGTGTCCGAGATACATCGCAAAGTCCGCGAGTTGGGGGCAACCTGCGTGTTCTCCGAGCCCGAATTCGAACCGCGACTGGTGCGTGTCGTCACCGAAGGCACGCCGGCGGCTTCCGGCGTGCTCGATCCCGAAGGCGCGGCCCTTGCCGAAGGCCCCGATCTCTACTTCCGGCTGATCGAAGGACTTGCCGCGTCCCTGCGCGGTTGTCTTGGCCGTTCGAGCTGAACCCGCCCCGGCACGGATGCGAATAACCCGTCAAACCGCGCGGTTTGGCTAAGTCGTCGCCGGATAGAATGGCCGCCCGTGCAGGATCGGGCTTGGGCCGCGCGTCCCGCCGTGGTAGTCCGATGCCCAGCCAGGAATGGATTCGACACGGGAGCCGCCGATGACAGCCAATGAAATTGCCCGGGTGCAGGACTACCTACGCCATCTCTTCGCCAACGACCGGATCGCCATCGATCCGCCGGCCAAGCCGCGCGCGCCGGTCGAGGTGCGGATCGGCGAGGAATTCATCGGCGTCCTGCATCGCGACGACGAGGACGGCGAAGTCTCCTATGCCTTGCAGATGGTGATCCTTGCCGAAGACCTGCCGGCGGCAAGTCCGGTATCCATGAAGCCGGGCGCGGGCGCGAAGCGTCCGCCGGAAAATTGACCGGAACCGACCCCCTGTCGTCTTCGGGGGTGCCGGCTTGGGGCACTCTCCGGTGACGGCGACATCACGCGCTCAGATCGGGAGGATTCTTCCATGGCAAAAAAGTCGGGCCGAAAAATAAGCAACAGCAGCTTCGTGTTGTTCGACGTCTTCTATGATGACGGCTCGCGCAGTTCGAACCGCAAGGTGCCGGCTTCGGAACTGGGCGGACTGGATGGCGACAAACCGGCCGAAGCCTATCTGGAAGCTCAGGATCGCGAGATCGCCGAGCGCTCAGGCCGCCCCAAACCGACGATCGAAAGCGTCAAGAGATCGGGTGCCAAATAACCGCAGGCATCACTTGGTCAATCTGGACAGCCGCCACGTGAGCAGGATCAGGGTCAGGCTGATGGCGGTCAGCAAGCCCAACGCCATGTCGAAACCGCCCGTCGCATCGTAGGTCAGACCGACCGTCAGCGGGCCGAGCACGCCGCCGACTTCCGCCGCCGAAAAGAACATGCCGCTCGCCGAACCGGCATGACGGCTGCCAACCTCGGGAATCTCCATCACCGTCAGCAGCGAAAGGCTCATCATGCAGCTTTTCGCCAGGCCCTGCAGGATCAGGCCAAAGGTCAGCGACGGTCCCGGATCGCTGTGCAGCAGCAGCGACGCCACTCCGGTGCATAGGAACAGGGCGACCAGGATGCGCAGGCGCCGCTCCGGCGTCGCGAGACGCGGAATGGTCAAGGCGCCGATCACCCCGACGGCGGTCGGGATCGCCGCCCAAAGGCCGGCGCTGACCGCGTCCATGCCGTTGTGGCGCAGCAGTTCCGGCAGCCAGTTGTTGAGGCTGTGGTTGATGAAGAAAATGCCGACGCCCATGGCCAAGGTGATCTGCACGGCGCGCAGGTGGATCAGTTCGGCGAACACTTTCAGGTGGGAATGTTTGGGCTCGGCGGCGAGGCGGCTTTCCATCGCCCGGCTGGCCGGATGGGCGCTGATGACCAGCCAGATCAATCCGCAGCACAGCACAAAGGCGGCGTAGGCAAACAGCACGTGGCGCCACTGATGGTCGAATATCGGCATCATCAGGCTGTTGGTGATCGACAGGCCGATCACCGAACCCAACGAGGGTCCGGTCATATAAATGCCCATGGCCACGGCGCGGTCCTTGCCCTCGAACCAAAGCGAAATCAGTTTCGGCGCACCGATGGCAACCAGCGGTCCGCCCAGGCCGAACATCGCCACGCCGAACAGCAGGCTGAGATGGCCCTGTGCCGTGCCGCGCAAGACTCCGGATGCCGCGATGAACAGCACAGCGATGAAAATCGCCCGGCGCGGCCCGATGCGGTCCATCAGCGCGCCGCAGGGCATGGCGGAAAAAATGAACATCAGGGTCCAGGCGCTGAACACGCTGCCCATGGCGGCATGCCCGAAGCCCAGATCGTGCTCGATCGGCTGCACCAGCGGCGCCATCGCCGCCGTGGTCAGGGAAAAGCAGAAATAGACCAGCCACACGCCGCCCAGCATGGTCCAACGGTAGGGATGGGACGACACGGCGCCCGTCGCGGGAGAGGCGCTAGCCAGCATGGCCATGGGTTGATTCCAGCAGGACGGAAAAAAGGGGGGGGAGCGAAGCGGGCGGAAACGGCGATCCGCCAAAATCCACCGCCGCGCCCGCCCATGCAAGCCCGACGTGCTGGCCTATATAATAATGATTATCATTATTATTAATTCACGGTTTTGCCTTCCAAAGGGCTACGAAAAGCTACGTCGCTAAAGTTGCGCGACCGCGCCCGGCTTTCGCCTTTCCCGCCGTTTGCCATTCGCCCGCGCCTATGGAACTCTTCCGCCAAAGGGAGGAACGCCGTGAAGCTCGGTCTGTTCATGATGCCGCTGCACGATCCGCGGCGGGACTATGCCACCGTCCTCAACGAGGACCGCCAAGCCATCGTCCTCGCCGACCGGCTGGGCTTTTCCGAAGCCTGGATCGGCGAACACTACGCGACGACGGCGGAGGGCATCACCTCGCCTCTGGTCTTCCTGGCTTCGCTGATTGACAGCGCGCCTTCGATCCGCTTCGGCACGGGGGTGCTCAACCTACCGCAGCATCACCCGGCGCGAATCGCCGGCGATGTCGCCCTGTTCGATCACCTGTGCGGCGGGCGCTTCCTGATGGGCATCGGCCCCGGCGGCTTGAGTACCGACTTCGAACTGTTCGAGCGAACCGACCCCGCCGCGCGCGGACCGTTGATGCTGGAATGCATCGATACCGTGCTGAAGATGTGGGCCGGCACGGCGCCCTATGACATCGCCGGGAAGAATTGGAACATCCGGGTCAAGAACACCATCCGCCTCGATCACGGCGTCGGCGAGATGATCAAACCCCTGCAGAAGCCGCACCCGCCCATCGCCACCTCGATCGCCAGCCGCAACTCCCACTCCGCCCGGGTCGCGGGCGAGCACGGTTGGATTCCGTTGTCGGCCAATTTCGTGCCGCCCAGCAACGTCCGTACCCATTGGGAAGCCTATGCGGCCGGCGCCGATGCCGCCGGTCGTCGCCCCGATCCGGGGCTATGGCGGGTGGCGCGCAGCATCCTGGTGGCTGACAGCGACGCTCAAGCGGCCGACTATCTGGCCGATCCCCGCTGCGGCGCGCGTTTCTACTTCGATTACCTTTACCGCAACGCTACGATTCGCCCCGGTGGGATGAATAATTTCAAAGCCCGCCTCGACATGGCGGATACGGCGGTCACCTTGGACTATATGCTCGATGCGATGATGATCGTCGGCTCGCCGTCGACCGTGCTCGACAGGCTGGTCGCGTTTGGCGACGAGATCGGCCCGTTTGGAACCTTGGTGATGACTGCCCACGATTGGGACGATGGTCCCCTGTGGCGCCGCTCCATGGCGCTGCTGGCCGAAGAGGTGATGCCTCGTCTCGCACAACACGCCGAAGCCTTAGCGAAAAAGAGCGGAAAATGACGGGAATGCGATTGGGTGCGAACGGTGAGTTCGAAATCATCGACCCTCGCTTCCGCCACCTCATCCAAAGCAACGCCTGGCTCGAACGCCTCTACGATGGCTGCCTTTGGGCCGAAGGACCGGTCTACGTCGCCGACGGCGATTATCTGCTGTGGAGCGACATCCCCAACGACCGCATCCTGCAATGGGTGGAGGGGATGGGCGTGCGTGTCTTCCGCAAGCCCGCCAACTACAGCAACGGCCATACCCGCGACCGCCAGGGTCGCTTGATCAGTTGCGAGCACGGCGCCCGTCGGGTGACCCGCACCGAACACGACGGTTCCCTCACCGTGCTTGCCGACCGCCACAAGGGACGGCGGCTGAATTCGCCCAACGACGTCGTGGTGAAATCGGATGGCTCCATCTGGTTCACCGACCCACCCTACGGCATTCGCTCGGACTATGAAGGTCACAAAGCAGAGGAAGAACAGGGCGCCCGCTACGTCTTCCGGCTCGATCCAGGAGCCACGGAACCGACCCCGGTCGCCGACGACTTCACCTGTCCCAACGGCATTGCTTTTTCCCCCGACGAGTCGGTGCTTTACGTGGCCGACAGCGACCGCTCCGACAATCCCGCCGGTCCGCCGCACATCCGCGCTTTCGATGTGGTGGACGGCAAGCGATTGGCCAATAGCCGGGTGTTCGCCAAGGTCAGCCCGGGTTTGGCCGATGGCTTTCGATTGGATACCGACGGCAATCTGTGGATCAGCGCTGGCGACGGCGTCCATTGCTTCGATCCGCACGGTGTCCTGCTCGGAAAAATCCATGTGCCCGAAAAGGTTTCCAACCTGACCTTCGGCGGACCGAAACGCAATCGGCTGTTCATCACGGCAACCCGCTCCCTCTATGCCGTCTATGTTGCCCAAAGCGGTGCGCAGAGGCCGTGACGGGGCATCGGCAAAGGCGATAGACTGCGCCTCCTTTTAATTCCCAATGCCCAGGCGTCAGCTCCTGACATGGCCGTTCACCTGCACCTCGATTGCATCGGCGGTATTTCCGGCGACATGTTTCTTGCCGCGCTGCTCGACGCCTATCCCGAAGCGCGGCCCCAGGTCGATGCCGTCATTCTCCGGTTGGCGGGGCCGGGCGGCGGGCCGGGCGAGTTGGCGATCGACGTTCATCCGCACGCGAATCATGTCTTCGCCGGCACCCGAGTCGCGGTGCGCCATCCGCACGAACACGCCCATCGAACCCTGCGCCAGGTCTTCGAACGGCTGGCCGCTGCCGGGCTTGAGGCGGCGGTGCGCCAACGCGCCGAGGATATGTTCCGCCGGTTGGCCGCCTGCGAGGCCCGCATCCACGGCGTCGACATCGACCGTGTGCAGATGCACGAGGTATGTGCCTGGGACTCGATTGCCGACATCGTTGGTGCCGCCGCGCTGATCGAAACTTTGGGCATCGCCTCCTGCACCGTTTCGTCGATTCCCTTTGGGGCCGGACGGGTGCGTTCGGCTCACGGCCCCCTGCCGGTACCGGCGCCGGCGACCTCGATGTTGCTGGATGGTTTCCGGGTGGTGGACGATGGCCAGCCAGGAGAACGGGTGACACCAACCGGCGCCGTCATCCTGTGCCATCTGGAAGCCAGTCAGGCACCGCTGCTCGGGTCCCACATCTTGGGACGCCAGGGCTTCGGTTTCGGCAGCCGGCAACTGCCGGGCATCAGCAATGTGCTGCGCGCCTTGTTTCTTGTTCCGAGCGGAGGCATGGACCAGCATGGGCTGTCGCGCGAATGGATCGGCGAGGTCGCCTTCGAGATCGACGACCAGAGCGGCGAGGAACTGGCGGCGGCGTTGGAGACCTTGCGTGCCACGGAAGGCGTTTTCGATGTGCTGCAATCCCCCGCCTTCGGCAAGAAGGGGCGCAGCGTCGTTCAGGTTCGCGTACTCTGTGCGCTAGGGCGCCGGGATGACGTGGCGACGGCTTGCCTGTCCTTGACGACCACGCTGGGCGTTCGCCTTGCTGCCTGCGAACGACTGATCCTGCCGCGACGCCAGGTGACGATGACCGTCGACGGCGTGCCGATCCGCGTTAAACTGGCGCGCCGGCCGGACGGTTCCCGCACGGCCAAAGCCGAGATGGACGATTTGGCTGGCCTTGCGCCACAGCAACGCCGCCGCCTGCGTCGGAAGGCGGAAGAGTTGGCCTTGCAGAATTCGGATGACAACGATGCTTGAGGTAGCCGATTCGGCAGCACGCCTGAAGGCGATCGTGGCGGCGAGCCACCGGCTTGCCGTCGCCGTCAGCGGCGGTGTCGACAGTATGACGCTCGCGGTCGCCGCCGGCCGCTGGCGCGCCGAGCCGGTTATCGCCATGCATGCGGTTTCACCGGCTGTGCCGCCGGCCGCCACAGCACGGGTGCGCGAACATGCGGCACGGGAAGGCTGGGAGCTGCGTGTCATCGACGCCGGCGAATTCGCCGATGCCGCCTATATGGCCAACCCGGCCAACCGCTGCTTTTTCTGCAAGACCAATCTTTACGCCACGATGACGTCGGTGCACGACGGGATGCTCGCCAGCGGCACCAACACCGACGATCTCGGCGACTGGCGTCCCGGTCTGGCTGCAGCCGAGGCTCACGGCGTTCGTCACCCCTTCGTCGAGGCCGGCATCGACAAGGTAGGCGTGCGCGCCTTGGCCCGCCGGTTTGGGCTCGACGATCTTGCCGAGCTGCCGGCAGCACCCTGCCTATCAAGTCGGGTCGAAACCGGCATTGCCATCGATCCCGTGGTGCTGGCCGCCATCGACCGGGTTGAAACGACCGTCCGCGAACGGCTGAATCCGGAAACAGTGCGTTGCCGGCAGCGCCGCGAGGGCATCGTGGTCGAACTCGACGACGACAGCCTGAGCCGCATGGCATCGGCGGCGCACGCCACGCTGCGACAGGATATCGCCGCGCTGTGCCGGCATGCCGGGCTGGGCGATACCGTCGGTTACGCCGCCTATCGGCGCGGCAGCGCTTTCATTCGCCCCGCCGCTGCCCGATGACGCCGCTGACCTTCGATCATGGCCGCGAGGCGCGCATCGGCATTCCCGAATGCGTGCTCTGCGAAGGCAAGGCGCCGGAACACATCGACGCGATCCTGGCAGAAGCCGCCGGGCGGGGCTCCTCCCTGCTGCTTACTCGCCTGGATAAGGCGACGCGGGCGGCACTTGCGTCGAAGCATGCCCGGACACTGGATTATGAGCCTTTGTCGCGGACCGCCTTCGCCGGCGAGCCGACGGCTTTGCAACCTGCCGTCGAGGTGGCGTTGGTCAGTGCCGGCACATCGGACGAGGCGGTTGCCCGCGAGGCGGAACGCACGTTGCGCTTCCTCGGTCGGGGCGTGCGACGTTTTTCCGACATCGGTGTCGCCGGCTTATGGCGGATCACCGAGCGGATCGGCGAGATATCGACGCTGCCGGTGGTTATTGTCGTGGCGGGCATGGACGGGGCCTTGTTCTCGGTGGTCGGCGGCCTGCTCGGCAGCGCGGTCATCGCCGTGCCGACGTCGACGGGCTATGGCGCCGCCGAAGGGGGGCGCACGGCGCTTAACGCCGCTCTCACCAGCTGTGCCGCCGGTATCCTCGTTTGCAATATCGATAACGGTTTCGGCGCCGCCTGCGCGGCGTCGCGTATCCTGAACCGCTTGGGGACGAAGGCGGCTTCCGATAGCAAGGACCAGGGCGGATAATAAAAAAATATCGCCGGAGGGGTGCTGGAATGCAACAAGCGACGATACTCAAACGAGACGATATTCAATCGAAACGATGACAGGAGCCAGAGGCAATGAGGATTCTCGGACGCGCCACATCTATCAATGTTCAAAAGACTGTGTGGATGTGTGCTGAACTGGGGTTGGCGATCGAACGGGTCGATGTCGGCGGAAGCTTCGGCGGCAACGACCAGCCGGAATTTCTGGCGAAGAACCCCAATGGGCTCGTGCCGGTTCTGGAAGATGGCGATTTCGTGCTTTGGGAATCCCATAGCATCGTCCGCTATTTGGCGGAAACGCAGGGCGGCGAACCTTGGTATCCGAAAGATGTGCGACGTCGTGCCCTAGCCAATCAGTGGATGGATTGGACATTGGCGACGTTGATTCCGACATTCAATCCGATGTTCTTGCAACTGATCCGCACGCCCCCGGAAAAGCGCGACAATGCCTTTGTCGCTCGCCAGAAAACAGCTTCTGAACGTCTGTTCCGCATCCTCGATGCGCAGCTTGCCAAGTCGGCCTTCGTGATCGGAGACCAACCGACCATGGCCGACATACCGCTGGGTGCCGCCGTCTATCGTTGGCTGCACCTGCCGATAGAACGGCCGGCGTTGACCCATGTGCAAAACTACTTCAAACGACTGAGCGAACGGCCGGCTTACCGTCAGCACGTGATGCTGCCGTTAACGTGAATCTACTGCCTCTCGCCTAATCTAAAGGACCCATCATGCGCCTATTGATCGCCATTGTGCTGCCCTGGCTGTTATTCTTCACCATTGGTCGGCCGCTCGCCGGGGTCATCTGTTTGATTCTGCAGATCACCGTCATCGGTTGGATACCGGCAGCGATTTGGGCTGCTTATTCACTCAGTCAGTACAACACCGATAAGAAAATCGCCGAGCATCTCGGCCCACGTTGACCTGGAGCCGACAACATGACCGCACCGAGCGTTACTCCGGGTACCATATTCAGGGTCGTTCTCGTCTGCTTCCTGGTGGGCCTCGTGCTGAGTTTTCTCGATGTCGACCTGCGCAATCTTTTTGACGATCTGGTCGGCCTAGCACGCAAGCTATTCGAATTGTCGGTCGACTTCTTCGGTTGGGCGATCTCGTATGTCTTGCTCGGCGCCGCGGTGGTGTTGCCGATTTGGGCGGTCATCCTCTTGTTTCGATTTCTGCGCTCCCGGCCTTGATGGCGACGGGCAGCGACGAATTCCGGCGCAACCGATACGAACCTAGCGGGAGGCAACGATGACAACGGCACGCTGGAAGCGACGCCCGGAGGGATCCAACTGGGGCGATTTCGGCCCTGACGACCAACTCGGACGGATGAACCTTTTGACCCGCGAGGTCCTGATGAAGGGCATTGCCGAGGTCAAGGCGGGTCGCAGTTTTTGCCTCAGCCTGCCGCTCGACCTGCCGGGCGGCACCGTGGTCAATCCAAGGCGCCACCCGCCGCAACTGCTGCCGACCATCCGCGAAGGCAAGCCCAACATCAATTATCCGCTGAACCGCGACAATCCCCGACTGCTCGACGTTTCCTGCGACGACATCGTGCAGATGTCGCTGCAGTATTCGACCCAATGGGACAGCTTCGCCCATGTCGGCCAGCACTTCGATGCCGACGGCGACGGCCGGGCGGAAATGGTCTACTACAACGGCTTCCGCGCCGGTGAGGATGTCATCGGTCCCATCGACTACCGTGACGGCGGCGAACGGCCGGTGGACGCGCCGCAAGGCGCGCGCCGCCTTGGTATCGAAAACATGGCGGCGACTTGCGTGCAAGGCCGCGGCGTCATGGTCGACCTAGAGGCTCATTTCGGCCGAGCCCACCGCTTCGTCGGCTATGACGATCTGATGCGCGTATTGGAGGCCGATAAGGTGGTCATCGAAGCGGGCGACATGGTCTGCCTGCGCACCGGGCTCGACCGCATTATCCAGGACGCCAAGGGTAAGCCCGATGCCAACATCCGTCATGTCTGCGCCGGGCTCGATGGCCGCGATGCGCGGTTGCTGCAATGGATCACCGATTCCGGTCTGATCGTGCTTATCTCCGACAACATCGCCGTCGAAGCCTCGCCGGCCCGCGCTGTCGACGACGATCCCTGCGTCAACCTGCCGCTGCACGCCCATTGCCTGTTCAAGCTGGGCATTCATCTGGGCGAGATGTTTTTGCTATCGGACCTGGCCGATTGGCTGCGCGCCGCAGGGCGCAACCGCTTCCTGCTGACGGCGCCGCCGCTGCGCCTGCCCGGTGCGGTCGGTTCGCCGGCGATGCCGGTAGCGACGGTATAGTCAGGCCGCATCCTTGCTGAACACGCCGACCAGTTCGACATGGGTCGACCAGGGAAACTGGTCGATGGGCGTGACCGTCGTCAGCCGATAGCCGCCATCGACCAATGTCCGGGCGTCGCGGGCGAAGGTCGTAGGATTGCAGGACACGGCCACGACCAGCGAAGGACGCCCCGTCTCGGCAATGGCGCGGGCCTGTTCGGCCGCACCGGTGTGCGGCGGATCGAAGACGATGGCATCGAAGGCGCCAAGTTCCTTGCCGGCCAATGGGCGGCGGAAGAGGTCGCGGGTCTCGGTCTCGACCTTGCCGCCGAGACCGGCCTGACCGGCGGCCCGTGCGATGGCCGCGGTCATGGCGGCGTTCTCCTCGACGGCGCGCACCCGGCCGTAATCGGCAAGCGGAAAGCTCAACGTGCCGCAGCCGGCAAACAGGTCCGCGATGCGGCGAATGCCGGGACGACCGTGAAAAGCCTCGCGCAAGGCGGCAACGATGGCGGCCTCGCCTTCGCTGCTTGCCTGGAGGAAGGCGCCGGGAGGCGGCACTACGGAGATGCCGGCGAAAGTGACCACCGGCTCGCGGCGGACGACGATGGGTTCCGGCAATTCCCGTTCGTGTTGCTGCCATGACAGGCGGGCGATGGCGGCGTCCTCGGCAAAGGTGCCCAGGCGCTTGCGCTCCACCAGACCCGGTTCGCGGTCGAAGACGAAGACCAGGTCAAAGCCGGTTTCGCTGCGCATCGCGTCAACCTTGCCGCCCTTCGCTGCCGCCGGCATGCCGGTCAACAGCCGGCGCAGGGGTTCGATCAGCGCAACCAAGTCCGCATGCAGGGCCGGACATTCGGCGATGTCGACGATGCGATCCTCATCGCGGCGGTGAAAGCCGACGGCCATGCCGCTGCGCATCGGAACTGCGGAGAATGTTGCCCGCCGGCGCCGTCCCGGCGGTATGGCGACGGTCGTGGCCACGGTGGCGGGATCGAGCCCGCGTCGGGCCATGGCGTCGGTAACCAGTCGCCGCTTGAAAGCCGCGGATTCATCGATGGGAACATGCTGAATGGTGCAACCGCCGCAGGGTGCTTCGGCGTCGGCGAAATGCCGGCAGGCCGGGGCAGCCCGGTTGGGCGCTCCGGCGATCACGGTCGAGATTTCGGCGACCAGGCCATCGCCGCGCCGGCCGACCGGACGGACGCGTAGCCGCTCGCCCGGCAGCGAGAATGGGACATAGACCGTTTGGCCCTGGTGGCTGGCAAGTCCGTCGCCGCGTGCGCCAAGTGTCTCGATGGTCACCTCGATCGCAGCGGCGGTCAGGTCATGCGTCAGGCTGTGGGGCGCGCGCCGCCGGCGACGGGGACCGTTCATGCAGGGTGGCGCTTGACCAGATCGCGGGCAATGACCGTGCGCAGGATTTCATTGGTTCCTTCGCCGATGACCAGCAGCGGCGCATCGCGATAATAGCGTTCGACGTTGAATTCCCGCGAATAGCCATAAGCGCCATGGATGCGCACGGCTTCGCTGCTGTTCTCCATGGCGGCTTCGGTGGCGAACAGCTTGGCCATGCTCGCTTCCATGCCGCCGCGGCGGCCCTCGTCGTAGGCCCGAGCCGCGTCGTCGACCAACAGCCAGGCGGCGCGCGCCCGGGTCGCCATGTCGGCGAGCTTCAATTGGATCGCCTGGTGTTCGGCGATGGGCTGCCCGAAGGTGCGGCGGACCTGGGCGTAGGCGAGCGATTCTTCCAAGCAGACTCGGGCCATGCCGGCGCCGCGGGCGGCGACGTTGATGCGCCCCAGTTCCAGCCCGCCGAGCACGATCTGCAGGCCGCGTCCTTCCTCGCCGATCAGGTTGGCGGCCGGCACCCGGCAGCCTTCGAAAACGATCTCGCCGGTATCGATGCCGCGATAGCCGAGTTTTTCCAGCTTGCGCACCACGCGAAAGCCCTCGCCCTTCTCGATCAGCAGCAGGCTCATGCCGCGATGAGCCGGCGTGGCGGTGGGGTCGGTCTTGACCAGGACAGCAAGAATATCGCCGTGGACGCTGTTGGTGATCCAGGTCTTGGTGCCGTCGACCACGTAACCCTGGTTGTCGCGCTTGGCCCGTGTGCGCACGGCCTGCAGGTCGGTGCCGCAGTCAGGCTCGGTCAGGCCGATGCCGCCGCGCAGCTCTCCCGTGGCGAACCGCGGCAGGTAGGCCCGCTTCATCTCTTCGCTGCCGTGTCGCTCCACCGCAGCGGCCATGATCAGGTGGGTATTGAAGAATCCGGTCACCGACATCCAAACGGAGGCCACCCGTTCCACTACTTTGGCGTAGGTCAGCGCCGATAAGCCCATGCCGCCGTATTCCGGCGAAATGGTCATGCCGAAGAAGCCAAGCTCGCGCAGCGCTGCGACGATGCTTTCCGGATATTCGTCGACGGCTTCCAGTGCCCGTGCATGCGGGCGCACTTCGCGATCGAGGAAGCGATCGACCATATCGAGAATCGGCGCCTCGTCCGAATCGGCGGGCAACGGCCTCCCTACGGTGTCGGCGGTCATGCGCCGGCGGCCAGGCGCAAGCCGGTCTCGATATCGGGCCGCGTCAGCGCCATCAGGGCATGAACATCGGTAACGTCATCGAGGGCGAGCAGGGTGCTTGCCAGCCGGTCGCGGCGGGCCGCCGACAGATAGGGAGCGGTCAGGCCATCGAATTTGGCGCGCAACTCGGCGGGTGTTACGAAGTTGTCGGGTTCGCCTTTCGGCGAGACGACGAACTTCTCGAACGTTCCGCGCCGGGTATGTAGACGGACGATGCCGCTCATATTGCGCGGAAATTCCGCCTCAGGTTTGGGGTCGGGCAGCGTGTGGATACGCTTGCACAGATCGAGCGTGGCGGCATCGCCAAGATGCCGGCCGTAATCGTCCCAACCCATGCCGCCGGTACGCAGGGCGACGGCGGCCAGGAAGGGCATGGAAAATTGGCCGTCGACGACGGTCTTGGGGCTCTGTTTGGCCGATTCGGGTTCGCCGATCAGGATCATGGCGGTACGCGACACGCCGACATCGACGCTTTTTACATCTTCGGCGGAAAGGTCATTGGCGACGCGTAGGGCAAGCAGGGCGTCGAGCGGCGCGTGGCTATAACGGCACGAGGGATAAGGCTTAATGGCAATGTTGAGGGTCTCCCATATCTCGCCGAGGCCGGCGGCGCCCTTGGCCGGATCCGGGCTTGGCGCATAGGCGGCGAAGAAGCCGGCCTTGCCTTCGAACGCCTGAGCCGGTCCGCGGAAACCCTCGGCGGCAAGCGTCGCCGCCACCAGCCCGGCCTGAGCCGCCCAGCCGACCTGGAAGCGCTTGGTCCAGGCGCCATCGACCAGAAACTGCAGCGAGCCGGCGGTCTGACTCAACGCGATGCCGAATGCGCTTTGCAGGCCGCTCGCATCCAACCCGAGCAGGCGGCCGGCGGCGGCAGCCGCGCCAAACGCGCCGCAGGTGGCAGTCGGATGGAAGCCGCGCCGATAGTGTTCGGTGGGGCCGAGGCCGAGGCTGGCCCGTATCTGCACTTCGTAACCGACGATGACGGCGGCCAGCAGGTCGCGCCCGGAGGCACCCGACATGGCGGCGGCTGCCAAGGCGGCGGGCAGGATCGGGGCGCTCGGGTGCAGCGATCCGGCGGCGTGGGTGTCGTCGAAATCCAGCGAATGCGCCAAGGTGCCGTTCACCAAGGCAGCGCCCGGCGCCGTGTAGCCGGCGCCAAGGCCGGCAACAGCGTGCGGTCCGCCCTCGTAGCCCAGCCGTTCGGCAGCGGCCAGCAAGGCCGGCGTCGATTCCGAGTCGTGGGCGGCGCGGATCATGTTGCCGAAGGTATCGAGGATAAGCAGCCGGGCGCGTTCGCGTACGGCGGCAGGAATTGCCTCCGGACGAACGGTGGCGGCAAAACGAGCGAGAGCCTCGGTAACCGGTATCATTTGTACTTCTCCTATCCCTGACGGAGGTTGCCACATGATAGGGGTGGCCGGCAGGATCGGCAACGCGGGGGCTTCAGGGCTCGGCGGACGGCCGCGCCGCGCCCAACGTCACGGCCCCCACGCCGCAAAGAATTAGAACGGCGCCCAGCAGCAAGGGGCCGTCGATGGCTTCGCCCAACCATAGGGCGGAAATGGTCAGCCCGAGAACCGGCACGCCGAGAAAGCCGAGCGACGACACGGTTGTCGGCAGCAGGCGCGATACCGACGTGGCGGCCCAGGTTGCCGTCGGCCCGGCCAGGATGCCGAGATAGGCTAGGCACAGCAGCGGACCGGATTCGGCAACGATGCCGCCGTCGGGTTCGAATAGCGCGGCTAAAGGAAAGGCCAGGAACGTGGCGAGCAACAACTGCCACGGCAATAATTCGAGCGGTCCGAGATGCCAGGCGTGACGCCGGGCATGGAAGATGGCCAAGGCCCAACTGGCGGCAGCCATCAGCAGCCACAGGTGCCCGGCTATCGCGCCGTCTGTTGTCCAATCGATGGATTGAGGCGCCAGCAGAACGGCGATGCCGGTAACGCCCAACAGGCAGCCGGCACCGCTCCATCGATTGATGCGCTCGCCGGTCAGACACGCGAGCGGAACAAGAAACAGCAGCGTGGTGTAGGCGAGTACGGCCGACCGCCCGGCGGGCAGATTGCGCAGGCCGAGTTGGCTGAAACTGTGGAATAAGGTCAACTGGAAAATGGCGATGGTCGCCACAATCGGCAGGTCCCGCCGCTCGGGGATTTTCAGTCGACCGAGTGCGGCAAGCAACAGAAACGCGGTGGCGGCTCCAAGCCCAATGCGCGCGGCGGCAAACCAAAGCGGCGTCGCCCCCGAAAGCCCGATTTTCATGACCGGCCAGGCAGAACCGAACAGGACGACAGCCACCGCGAGCAGGCCGAAGGCCGATCGACTGTCGTGGGGCCGCGGGCGGGACGGCGGAGTCATCTTGGTTCCCGGGACAGAAGATGGGCCGCGCTTCGCAAAGGAAAACGCGGCCCTGCCGAATTGCCTGTTGGGAAGACGAGAACGCCGCCGCTACAGCGCGTCGGAGCCTGTCTCTCCCGTGCGAATGCGCACCGCCTGGACGATGTCGGTGACGAAAATCTTGCCGTCGCCGATTTGGCCCGTGCTCGCCGCGTGCTGGATCGCCTCGACGACGCGGTCGGCCAAGGTGTCATCCGCGGCGATCTCCAGCTTGATCTTGGGCACGAAGACGACGTTGTATTCGGCGCCGCGGTAAATCTCCTTCTGTCCCTTCTGGCGGCCGAAGCCCTTTACCTCGGTAACGGTCATGCCTTCGACCCCCAACTTGGTCAAGGCATCACGAACTTCATCGAGCTTGAAGGGCTTGATGATGGCGATAACCAGCTTCATGGCGGCGTACTCCCCTATCGGGTGACTCTGGTGGATTGGCGGTCAGATGTCGTAGCCCCGTTCCCCATGGGCGGTGATATCCAGACCCTCCACTTCCTGATCGCCATCGACCCGCAGGCCGACCGCCGCGTCGATGATCTTGAGCAGGACGAAGCTGGCAATGGCAGACCAAGCGGCAATGACAATCACGGCGGTCAGCTGAACGCCAAAGGCGCTGCCCATGGTGACGGTGTCGCTCAATCCGCGTCCGCCGAAGGCGGTGTCGGCGAAGAAGGCGACCAGGAGACTGCCGAGGGCGCCACCGACCCCATGTACGGCAAAGACGTCGAGAGAATCGTCGATCTTCAGACGATACTTGACGATTTGCACCATGGCGAAGCAGACGATTCCGGCGGAGATGCCCAACAGAAATCCGCCTATCGGGCCAACGAACCCCGATGCCGGCGTGATTGTGGCAAGTCCGGCGATGGTGCCGGTGACAAGGCCAACCAGGCTCGGCCGACCGTAACGCATCCACTCGATGGTCATCCAGGTCAACGAGGCGGTGGCGGCGGAAATATGGGTAACGGTCATGGCCATGCCAGCGGAACCGTTGGCCGCCAAGGCACTCCCGGCGTTGAAGCCGAACCAGCCGACCCAAAGCATGGCGGCGCCCGTCATCACCATGCCTGGGCTATGCGGCGGACTGATTTCGCGCGGAAACCCGTGACGGGCGCCGAGCATGGTGGCGACGACCAAGGCTGAAATGCCGGCGGTGACATGCACCACCAGGCCGCCGGCAAAGTCCATCACGCCTTTCCCGGCCAACCAGCCGCCGCCCCAGACCCAATGGCAGACGGGGGCATAGACGACGATCAACCAGGCCCCGCTGAACAGACAAACCGCGGAGAACCGAATGCGTTCGACATAGGCACCGACGATGAGCGCCGGCGTGATGATGGCGAAGGTCATTTGAAACATAAAGTAGACGGTCTCGGGAATATCGCCGCTCATCGAATCGACGGTGACGCCGGACAGAAAGAATTTGTCCAAACCGCCGATCCACTCGCCAAGCGGCCCGCCGTTCCCGAACGCCAGGCTATAGACGGCAATCAGCCAGAGAACCGAGGCCAAACAGGCGATTGCCGTGCAGTGCATCAATACGGAGAGGACGTTTTTTGCGCGCACTAGCCCGCCGTAGAACAGAGCCAAACCGGGAAGGGTCATGAACAAGACCAAAGCAGTCGAGGTCATGATCCAGGCTGTGTTGCCATTGCTGAGTGCGACGTCTTGTGCCGTTGCCGGCGCCGCGATCGCAAAAAAAGCAAATGCCGTGAAAACAAAACCCAACCGCACGCGACTGGCCGCGAGCTGCATTAACCAACGCACCACGATGTCTCCCCTCTCCGCCGACGAGGCGCTGAGATTTCAGGCAATTTGTTTCTGAAATGCCGGCGACCGCCCCATTTTTGGGCATTATAGTGGAGCGTTGCGTTAGATCGATAGCGATAAATGCCGTGCTTGATTTTCGATCAGTCGCGGTCGTTGAGCACGCGGATGGGTTTGCCCTTCAACCAAGCGTGGATGTCCTCGACGACGCCCCGGTATCCTTGTTCGAACGCCTCGCGGGAGACATAGCCTGTATGTCCGGTGAGAACGGCCGAGTCGAAGCGGCGGAGGGGATGATCGACGGGCAAGGGTTCCTCGTCGAAGACATCCAGACCGGCTCCTGCGATGGTCTTCCGTTCCAAGGCTTGAATCAGCGCGGCCTCGTCGACAATAGGACCTCGGGAGGTGTTCACCAGATAGGCCGTTGGCTTCATCATGCCCAGTTCGCGTGCCCCGACCGAACCGCGCGTCCCTTGATTGAGCGTTACCTGAATGCTCAGAAAATCGGAGTCGGTGAACAGCCGGTCACGCTCGACCCGAGCTACACCGCGCTCCGCTGCCGTGGCGTCGGTCAACGAAGGACTCCACGCGATGACCTTCATGCCGAACGCAACACCATAACCCGCAACCTGCTTACCCAATCGTCCAAAGCCCAGTATGCCCAGGGTTTTCCCACCCATGGTCACGGGGAATTCCTTTTGCCAGCCGCCGGTCTTCATGGCCCGGTCTTCCATGGGGATTCGCCGGGCCAGCGCCATGACCAAACCCCAGGCATGTTCCCCGGCTGCAAAGCCGATCAGGGGGGAACCGCAAACCGGAATGCCGCGCTTCCTTGCCGCCGCACCGTCGATGGAAGCGTTACGCGCGCCGGTCGTGATGATCAATTTCAGCCTCGGCAGGCGGTCGATCACCGCTGCGGGCAGACGCGTCCGCTCGCGCATGCAGACGACGACGTCGAATTCCTGCAAGGCATTGGCCACGCGGTCGTCGCCGCCGCTGATGTAGGTATCGAATACCACAGCTTGGCAGTCCGGCAGCGAATCCCACGGGGCCAGCCCCAATGCTGCATTGACGTAGTCATCGAGGATAGCGATACGCGTGGTCATGGTCATCCTCCCTCGGAGCGGGGCGGGTCATGGCCGCCACCTTGCTTCGTGTTGCCGCAGAACCTCTCCCGAGCCTGCGCCGAAAGAGGGTATCAGAAGAGAAAGGCGCCTAAATACTGTCGGATGTTGGCGTTCATCTGCTCGTCGTAGGACTTCATGAGGTCTTCGACCAACGAAAATAACGCCTTGTCCTTCTCATTGAGGGTAACGCCCTCAGGTACCGTGCGCGACAAGCTCTGGCGCGTGGTAGCGATGCCGCGTCGGAATCCGCGGTCATCGAATAATTCGAGCTTGGCGTCGACCGTGGCCGTGTAGCGTTTGGCCTGGTCCTTGGTGAAGGCACCGGTGATGCCTTTCGTCACCGGCAGGTCGGATTCGACCACCGATGCCTCGATGATGGTAAATCGGAGGACACCGGCCACATTGCCCGCAGTCAATCGATCCCGCGCCCACCGCCGTAGCCCGGAATCCGGCGACGCCGGCACTTGATGCTCGATGTTCGGCGCCACCATCGGCGGGACGTATTCGGACGTCAATTCGACCCGAGCGGCATCGAACTTGAATGCCGGCTGCGGCGCAAAGGACAGTTCAGGCAGGGACAATTGCGGCGGTTGCGTCTCGCAACCGGCAAGAGCGCCAAGGACAGCCACGACAACGGCGATGAGGATCAGACGAATCGGTTGCATACAGCCATCATGTCACGCTGAACCGCCGTGTTTCAAGCCACAGTGGAGCCAGCCCTTCGCTTGAGGCGCCCTTACGCGCGTTCGGCGTAGACCGCGTCCATCTGGGCGGTGTCGAAGGCGTAGGCGGATTTGCAGAATTCGCAGGTCACCGTGACCACGCCGTCTTCCGACATCTCGGCGATTTCATCACGCGGAATCATGCGCAGGGTGTCCGTGACTTTCTGGCGTGAGCAGCGGCACTCCTGGGCGAGGGTTTTGGGCGGGTAGATGCGCAAGCCCTCTTGGTGGAACAGCCGATAGAGGATATCGGTCGGGGCCAAACCGGGATCGAGCATTTCATTCGGCGATAGCGTGCTCATCAGGATGACGGCGCGACGCCAGGCTTCGTCTTCATCCTCGTCGCGGTCGCGCGATTCGGCCGATCCGGAGGGGCTGTCCGTCGGCAGATGTTGCAGCATGAGCGCGCCGCCGCGCGCGCCCAGCGCCACGCCCGACCCGTCGGCCTGTGCTTCGGCAAACAGCATGAAGGCGGTTTCCAATTGTTCCGAACGGCGGAAATAGTTGTGAGCACAATCGGCCAATGTCGCGCCGGTGAGTTCGGTGATGCCCTGATAGCGCTCCGTATCCGGTCCTTGATCGACAGTGAAGGCCATGTGACCGGCACCCAGCAGGCGCGGTACCGGACCGTGGGCCGCGGCGCCGGCATCCTTCAATCGGGCGGCGTCGAAGCGGGCGTATCCCCGTAGGCCGCCGTCGCTGGTGACGTCGGTAATCATGGTCGGCACGGGCCCGTCGCCGCGCGTCTGCAAGGTGAAGATGCCATCGTACTTCAGCCCGCTGGCCAGGGCGGATGCCATGGTGATGCCTTCGGCAAGCAAGGTGGCCACCTCGACCGGATAGCCGTGCGGGGCGATAATGGACCCGAGCGCCGGGCCAAGGCGAACGAAGCGGCCGCGGACGCGGGCCGAATCCAATTGAAATGGCTGTACGACGTCATCGCGCACCACGGCGAAGGGTGCCTGGCCTGCTGAATGAAGAGATGTGGGATCGGTAGGCGACATGCGGACTCGCTGATCGGACCTTATGCTCGCTCTGGCATTCGTAAAAAGCGGGAGTTTAGGAACCAGTTCCCCCGATTGGTTTAACCCACGCACCAGGCAAGGATGCCCTTTTGCGCATGCAGGCGGTTCTCGGCCTCGTCCCAGACGACCGATTGCGGGCCATCGATGACCTCGGCGCTGACCTCGTCGCCGCGGTGGGCCGGCAGGCAATGCATGAACAAGGCATCGGATTTCGCCCGCGCCATCAGGCGGCCATCCACCCGATAGGGTCCGAGCACGTTGTGCCGGTTGCCCTTTTCCTGGCCCATGGAAACCCAGGTGTCGGTGACCACCAAATCGGCATTGTCGACCGCGGCTGCCGGGTCCGCGGTCAACGACACGCTGGCGCCTTCGCGTACGGCCCAGTCGAGAGCTGCGCGTTTGGGACGCAACGTATCCGGGCAGGCCAGCCGCAGGGTAAAGCCAAAGCGGGCTGCCGCGTGAATCCAGGTCGTGGCGACATTATTGCCATCGCCGGTCCAAGCGACGGTGCGGCCTTCGATGGAACCGCGGTGTTCCTCATAGGTCATCACGTCGGCCATAATCTGGCAGGGGTGACTTTCGTCGGTCAGCCCGTTGATGACCGGCACGGTTGCGGCTGCCGCCAATTCGTCGATCCGGCGGACATCGCTGGTGCGCAGCATGATGGCGTCGACGTAACGCGACAGGACCCGCGCGGTGTCGGCGATGGTTTCGCCCCGGCCGAGCTGCGAGTCCGCTTCGCCCAGCATGACGACATGACCGCCCAACTGCTGCATGCCGACCTCGAAGGAGACACGCGTGCGGGTGGACGGCTTCTCGAAAATCATCGCTAGCGTCTTGCCGGCCAAAGGTCTCGGGTTTTCGGCGCGCCCCGCCTTGAAGGCGACTCCCTTGGCAAGGATGTTGCGTAGGGTTGCTCTGTCGAAGCGGTCGAGGTCGAGAAAGTGCCTGGGGGCGTTCATCGCCTAGTTCTTGCTTTTGGCAAGCTCCTGACAGACGGCGTTAAGGTGCCCCATGGCCTCGTCGACATGGGACGCATCGATGGTTAAGGGAGGCAGCAGGCGGACGACGTTGTCGGCGGCCGGCACCGTCAGCATGCGCCGTTTCATCAGGGCGTTGACGAAGTCGCTATTCAGGCCGACGCATTTCAGCCCGATCATCAATCCGGCGCCGCGTACCTCCTCGATCACCGTCGGATAGGCTTTGTGCAGGCTATTGAGCTTATGCCAAAGGTTGTCGGCAACTGAGCGGACGCCTTCGAGGAAGCCCTTGGCAAGCACGATGTCGAGAACGGCGTTGCCGGCCGCCATGGCCAGGAAGTTGCCGCCGAAGGTGGTGCCGTGACTGCCCGGCGTCAGGGCTGCCGCGGCATGTGCCTTGGCGATGCAGGCGCCGATGGGAAAGCCGCCCCCCAGGCCTTTCGCCAGGGCGACAATGTCCGGCTCTACATCCGCCCACTCGCAGGCCAGGAATTTGCCGGTGCGCCCGACCCCGGTCTGAATCTCGTCGAACATCAACAGCAGGCCGAATTCGTCGGCGAGCTTGCGCAGACCCCGTAAAAATGACGGATCGGCCCGCTGAATGCCGCCTTCGCCGAGGATCGGCTCGACCAGGATGCCGGCGGTGTGTTCGCCGACAGCGGCGCGGGCCTCGTTGAGGTTGCCGTAGGAGACGTAATCGAAGCCGTCGACGATCGGCGCGAAGCCGGCCTTCGGCTTATCCTGGCCGCCGGCGGCGATAGTTCCCAGAGTCCGGCCATGGAACGAGCCCAGGCAGGTGATCACCCGGTAGCGATCCGGCTTGCCGGTGTCGTCCATGTACTTGCGGATCATCTTCAGGCCGCATTCGACCGCCTCGGCGCCCGAATTGCAAAACAGCACCTGATCGGCAAAAGTGGCGTCGACCAACCGCTGCGCCATGCGTTCGCCGATGCGGGTGTTGTACAGGTTGGAGGTATGCCATAGCCGTCCGACTTGGGCGGACAACTCGGCGACCAAGTGAGGATGGCAGTGACCGAGCGACACCACCGCGATGCCGCCACCGAAATCCAGATAGCGCTCGCCCTCGGCCGTGAAAAGGTAGGCACCCTCACCGCGCTCGAAAGCCACATCGTAGCGGCCGTAGTTGGACATCAGTGCAGCCACGTGTTCCTCCCCAGGCGTTTCCGGCGCCCCTGCGTCGTTGCCAACCCGAATGGCAAAAAAGGAATAGGGGTGGCGCAACGCACCACCCCGATCCACCAAAGCGCAGGAATATCCGCGTCTGCGCAAGCCTTGTCAACGCTAGCTACGGGAAGATTCCGGGCGCCCGGCTCGTACTGCGGCTCGATAGGCGTGTCACGGACGGTCCTACAATCGCCGCAATATAGATGCCGGGACGACGGGAAGTGGCCAATCGTGCGATGATTGATGAATGATGGAAGAGCCAAAGACGCCGCCAAAGCCACGCAAGGCCACGGCCAAGCATCTGGAAAACAAGGCGCTACACTATTTGGCGCGTTTTGCCAGTTCGCGCGCCAACCTGCGTCGGGTGCTGATGCGGGCCGTCCTGCGTTCCGCCCGTCACCATGGGACGGATCCGAAGGCGGGCGAGCGAGACGTGGAGACCTTGCTCGACCGCTTTGTTCGTTCCGGAATGATCGACGACGCCGTCTACGCCGAAGGACGGGTCCGCAGCCTTCGCGAACGTGGCGTGGCGGGACGCACCATCCGCTTGGCCCTGCGTCAAAAGGGCATCGCCACCGAAGTTGCCGATGCCGCCCTTGGCGAGGTCGATAAGCGGGCTTCAGGCAACGCGGAACTGACCGCTGCGGCGGAATTTGCACGGCGCCGCCGCCTCGGTCCCTTTCGGTCCCTGGCTCTGCGCGCGGCGCAGCGGGAGCGGGATATGGCCATCCTGGCTCGGGCAGGCTTCGGTTATGCAATTGCCCGGGCGGTGGTTGACGCTGAAAGTCCTGAAGGCCTTGCGGCGATGGTCGCCGAACCGGATTAGGGCGCTTTACGGTACTTGCCAGGCGAGGCGGGCAAGGAAGATGATGGCTGCGGCCGAGTCCCAACGCATCGGCGCGATCGCATTCCGGGAGGCACCGCGAACATGACCGTCACCATCTATCACAATCCACGTTGCAGCAAATCGCGCCAGGCTCTGGCTTTGCTCGAAGCGCGAGGAATTAAGCCGCAGGTCATCGAATATTTGAAGACCCCGCCGACGGTGAGTGAACTCGCCGCCATTTTGAAGAAAATGGGCCGCAAGCCGGCCGATATCCTGCGGGCCAAGGAGGCAGAGGAGGCTGGGATCAACCCGGCCAGCATGAACGACGAGGCCTTGATGAAAAAGATCGTCGAACATCCCATTGTTATCGAACGCCCAATTGTCGTGTCGGGGAACAAGGCGGCGGTGGGCCGCCCGCCCGAGGCTGTGCTCGCGATCCTATAGATCGTGGCAATTCGTTGAATTTTTGGAGAAAATTCCTAAAAACCCATAGTCCGCAGCCGCTATCGGCGGTTTTGCTGGGCTTGAAGTCGGCCGGCCGCGCCCGCAAAATGCATCGGCTGCGTTCAGGGAAGAGAGGCGCCTCGTGAGCGAGTTACTGATGGGTCACCGGATGAGCGGCGACACGTCGCCTGATACTTCCGGCGCTGCGGTGGTGCCTCTGCGCGACAGCGCCGATGCCCGCCGCAGAGAGGCCGTTCGTATCTTCGCCGAAGCATCCCGGCTGCATCGCCGAGGCCGGTTGGAAGCTGCCGTCGCAGGTTACAGCCGGACCTTGTCTTTGGTGCCCCGGCATCCCGATGCTTATAACAATTTGGGCGTCGCCATGCGCAGTCTGGGACGCCTGGAGGCGGCGGTGGCCTGCTATCGTCGGTCGCTGGCGATCCGCCCCGATGACGCCGGCATCCATTCCAACCTGGGCAACGCACTACGTGAACTCGGGCGATACAACCGGGCGGCGGCGTCCCATCAGCAAGCCGTCATGCTGGCGCCCCAATCTCCGGTGGCCGTCTTTAATCTCGGTTTGGTGCTACGCGATTTGGGACATCTCGACGAGGCCATCGGCTGTTTCGAGCGGGCATTGGCAATTCGCCCCGATTACGTGGACTGCCGTTGGGAACGGGCGCTGACCTATCTGCAAAAAGGCGACTATCAGCGCGGTTTTCAGGATTACGCTTGGCGAAGTGCCCTGCGCAGCAATCTGCGCAGGCCGTTGGAGCAGCCGGCCTGGGAGGGCGACCACCTCGCCGGCCGTCGCCTGCTGGTTCACCTCGACCAGGGCTATGCCGATATGGTGCAGTTCGCGCGTTACCTGCCGCTTGCGGCGGCGCGGGGCGGCTCGGTCATTATTGAATGTCCGGACGAACTGTTCCGTCTGTTCTCGACGGTGCCGGGCGTCGAGTCGGTGGTTGCGGCGGGTCAGACCCTTCCCGAATTCGACGTGCACGCACCTTTGGCGACATTGCCGGCGCTACTGGGCACTCGAATCGATACGATCCCCAACCGCGTGCCCTATATGGCGCCACCGCCGCGGCCGGAACACGGACTGACGCTGGACGACGACGGCACGCTGAAGGTGGGCATCGCCTGGTCCGGCAATGTCGCACATCTGGATAGCCCTTCGGCGACCTGCCCCCTTCAGCATTTCATCGACCTCGCCGATTTGCGCGATGTCAGCTTCTATAGCCTGCAGACCGGACGGGCCGCGGGCGAACGGCGTGCCCGAGCCTGCGATGCTTTGATTCGCGACGTGGGCGGCACCGATGGCGACCTGGCCGATCTGGCCGCCGTCATCAGCGAGATGGATTTGGTGATCTCCGTCGATTCGACGGTCGCTCATCTGGCCGGTGCGCTCGGCCGGCCGGTTTGGGTGCTGCTGCCCTTCGTCAGCGACTGGCGCTGGATGACCGAACGGGAAGACAGTCCCTGGTACCCCAGCATGTGCCTGTTCCGCCAGGAGCGCCATGGCGATTGGGAGGGTACGTTCATGCGGGTGCGCGAAGTCCTGGATGAGGCCCGTCGTGTGACGGCGGCACGCCGTAAGGCGAGTTAGTCGCCCCCGTGGTTTCGCGGCGTAACCTCAGAAACGATAGCCGTATCTCAGGCCGACGGTTTCCAGCCCTTCATTCTCATCGCAGAGCTTGCCGTTGGAAATATGGGAGAAGTGGGCCATCACGGCGTGGTTTTCGGTGAGCCGCCAGCCGAAATCGAAACCCTCGCGAAAAAGGACGCTACAGCCCAAATCCTTCTTATCCGGGACGTTGGCCGCCTTCTCGCCATTGTGCGCCGCGGCGCCCCAAAAGAAGCTGAAGTAGGCATGTTCCCAGAAATCCCATTCCCAGGTCAGACCCAGATATCCCTGGCTGGTGTCGCCAGAGGTATTGATCGTCGTGCCGATGGTCGGACGGGGCGACCAGATCAGCTCCATGAATCGCGGTGAGGTAAAGAGAACCTCGGCGTTGATGTCGATGCCATCTTCTTTCTGATGGCTGAAGGGACCGACGTCGTGAGCCAGCAGGCCGCCGCGCAATTCTGAAATAAGTCGCCAGTTGTCGGGTGCTTTTGCTGGTTGAGCCGCCGAAGGCGATGCGGCCGGGCGAGAAGCCGTCGGCATCGCAGGCGGTGTCGGCGCGGCGGCGGGCATCGCCTGTGAAGATAGAGCGGGCGCGGCGGGAGGCGTTGGCGCGGTAGTCGCGGGCGAGGGCGGCATTGCTGGTTGGGCCGGAGCGGACAATGGCGCCGAACGTTGGACAAGGGGTGGCGGCGCCGGCGCGGGTTCGGGCGAATAGGGCCGGTCGAACGGATGAGGTTCGCCGAGGAACCGGCTCATGTCATAACTCGCGCCACCGGTCGCCGCTTCGGCGAAGGCCGGCGAAAACACGACCGGTAGGGAAAGAATTTGCAAAGCCCGTTTCAGATTCGATCTGATCGACGCCACGCCCGTCCCCCTTCCCCGAATGCTGTGCGAAAGCCCTTCGCTGCTTGTAGCGGCCTCTGTCCTAACTTGTCCAGTCTGGTACGGTTTGCCGGCATTGACCTGAGGCATGGGCGCGGCGCAAGATTCGAAAAGCAAGCGGGCACGGGAGTCTGAGTGGTTGGCAGAGGCATTGCGCGGCGTGACAAAGCGCGGCGAGCGGAAGTTCGCCGACGGCGAGGTTATCTTTCGTGAGGAAGACCTCTGCGATGCGGCCTATGCGCTGATCGATGGCAATGTCGAACTGACAAAAAAGGGCCCCACCGGGCCGGTGATTCTTGCCATTTTACGGCCCGGCGAAATGTTTGGCGAAATGGGCATCATCGACGGCAGCGCCCGCAGCGCCACAGCCCGCGCGATTGGCGACGTCATCCTTCGGACCATTCCAGCGCCCGAGTTTCTGCGCACGCTCCATGAAGAGCCCGACGCCGCGCTTTCTGTTGTCGGCTACTTGATTGAACGCCTGCGGGGTGCCAACGACCTGTTGGTCCACGGTGGCCAGCCCCGCGATTCAGAACGGTTGGAGACACACGGCGGGCGGGCAGTGGCCCAGTTGCGCCCTCCGGGATTGTTCGAGCGGCTGTTGACCTTGTCGAGGGAACCGCGGCGGCAAACCATCCAGATCCGCATCGCGGCCCTGTTCGGCGATACGGACGGCAGCCGGGGAAAACGCCTGTTGGCTGCCTTCTCCGGTATTTCGGGCGTGAAAGTCCGGGCCTTGCGCGAGGTGATATCGCCGGAGGCGTCTGCCGATATCCTGCAACAGAGCGCACAGACCATGATCGTCGGCCGCCGGCTTCTGAGCGAACAGAACGCAGACCTGTTGGTCTGGGGCGAGTTCGACGAGTCCAGCGCGGTCTATTCCCTGCGCTTTCTTAGCCGCCAGCCCGAGGACGAGGACCGCATCGCCTGGTTCGGCAACATGCTGCGCCTGAAGCTTCCCGACGATTTTTCGACGATACTGGACATCGTGCCCGCGGCGACGGCTGTCGCTTCTGTACTTCCGTTGAACGAAGGCAAGGCCATGACCCTACGTTTGGCCCAGCCCTCGGCCTTGGAAGTGGTGATGGCCCTGCCCGCCGAAGCGATTTCCGATTTGACCAGGGCCGAGAGGGCTTCGGTGCATGCCTGCCTCGGCAATGTCGCGGCTGCAGCCGTGCCGCGCACGGGAAGCGAGGCTTTGCGAGTGGCAGTCGATCATTACAAGGCGGCGCTTGACGGCCTCAACCGGAAGGACTCGCCCTTCGATTGGGCGATTGTTCAACGCAACAGGGCGATGGCCTTGCATCAGTTGGGCGAGCGCGAGAGCCAAACCGATGCCTTGGACGGCGCCGTCGACGGCTATCGCGCCGCCCTTCAGATATTCTCGCGCGAGGCATTTCCCCGGCTGTGGGCGGGCATGCAGAACCGGTTGGGCATGGCTCTGAACCGGCTCGATCAAAAATCGGGCGATGTCGAGCTGGTCAAGCATGCCCTGTCGGCATTTCAGGCGGCGTTGCATGTCTATACACGGGCCGAGACGCCGCTCAGATGGGCCGAGGTGATGAACAATATCGGCCAGTCCCTGCAAATGCTCGGCGGCGAGGCGCGCAGCGCGGAGGCACTCGAACGGGCCGTCGAATCGTGCCGTGCGGCGATCGAAGTCCGCACGCGCGAGCAGATTCCCCTGCTGTGGGCGGCCAGCCAGAATAGCCTTGGCTCCGGGTTATTCCTGCTTGGCAAGTTGACCCGCGACGTCGGTCATCTCGAAGCGTCGGCGGCGGCATTCCGCGCCGCCGGCGAGGTTTATGCCGCTCACGGCGCGGGCCGCATGGTTTCCGTCACCGCGCGCAATTTGGCGCATGCGGAACGCTTGATCGATTCCTTCGCCCCGCGCGGCGTGCCCAAGCTGTGGTGGGAAGACGTCGGACCGCCCGCGGCCTAAGCATCTATTCCGCCGCGTCGCGATAGGCTTCGACAGGTGGACACGTGCAGATCAAGTGACGGTCGCCGAAGACATTGTCGACACGTCCGACCGGCGACCAGTATTTACTGTCGCGCAGGGAAGCCATCGGGTAGGCGGCAACGGCCCGAGAATAGGGATGGGTCCAGACGTCGGCAGTGACTACCTCGGCCGTGTGGGGTGCGTTGCGCAGCGGATTGTCGTCTGCCGGCCATTCGCCCCGGGCGACCTTCCGAGCTTCTTCGCAGATGGCGATCATGGCATCGCAGAAGCGGTCCAGCTCTTCGCGGCTTTCCGATTCGGTGGGTTCGACCATCAAGGTACCGGCCACCGGCCACGACATGGTTGGGGCGTGGAAGCCGTAATCGATGAGCCGCTTGGCGATGTCCTCGACGCCGATGCTGCTTACTTCCTGCAGCGGTCGGGTATCGATAATGCACTCGTGGGCGACCAAACCCTCCGAACCGGTGTAGAGCACCTTGTAGTGGCTCGACAGCCGCCGGGCGATGTAGTTGGCATTGAGGATGGCAACCTGGGTGGCCCGCTTTAAACCCTCGCCGCCCATCAGGGCGATATAGGCCCAGGAGATGGGTAGAATGCTAGCCGAGCCCCACGGCGCGGCCGATACGGGGCCATAGCTCGTCTTCGGCCCGGCTTCGGCGACCAGGGGGTGATTGGGCAAAAACGGCGCCAGGTGGGAGGCGACGCCGATTGGCCCGACGCCGGGCCCGCCGCCGCCGTGGGGAATACAGAATGTCTTGTGCAGATTGAGATGACAGACGTCGGCGCCGAACGCGCCCGGCCGGCAGATGCCAACCATCGCGTTGAAGTTCGCGCCGTCGAGATAAACCTGCCCGCCGTTGTCGTGCACGATGCGGCAGATGTCGCCGATGCCGGTTTCGAAAACCCCATGGGTCGATGGATAGGTGACCATCAACGCGCCCAAGTTGGCGCCATGAGCCTCGGCCTTGGATTTAAGGTCGGCGATGTCGATATTGCCGCGAACGTCGCAGGCGACGATGACGACCTTGAAATTCGCCAGCACGGCACTGGCCGGATTGGTGCCATGGGCCGACGAGGGGATCAGACAGATGTCGCGATGCGACTCGCCCCGGCTTTCGTGATAGGCGCGGATGGCCAGCAGCCCGGCGTATTCTCCTTGCGAGCCGGCGTTCGGTTGTAACGAAACGGCGGCGAAGCCGGTCAGCTGCGCGAGGCTGCCGGCGAGATCGTCGATCAAGGCCCGATAGCCCTCGGCCTGATCGAGCGGGACGAAGGGATGCATGCGCCCGAACTCGGGCCAGGTCACAGGGATCATCTCGGTCGTCGCGTTGAGCTTCATGGTGCACGAGCCCAGCGGAATCATCGCCCGATCGAGCGCCAGATCGCGATCCGACAGTTTGCGCAGGTAGCGCAACATGCCGGTCTCCGATAGGTTCACCTGGAAGACCGGATGGCCGAGGATGGCGTCGGATCGGCGAAGGTCGGCGGGAAAGCCTTCGGCCGCTTTTGTGTCGATGCCGGCGACGTCCAGTCCCGTATCGGGTTTGCCCGAAACGATGCACCAGACCTGGGCGACGTCGTCGCGCGTCGTGGTTTCGTCGAGTGAAATGCCAATTCGCCCGCCGGTATCATATCGACGAAGATTGATGCCGGCGGCGACGGCCCGGCGATGGACGGCCGCGGCGTCGTCGACCGCGACGGTCAACGTATCGAAGAAGCTGTCATTGACGATGCTCAACCCGAGTTGCCGCAGTCCGGCCGCCAGAATGGCGGTCAGCCGGTGGGTGCGCTGGGCGATGGTCTTGAGGCCGTCCGGGCCATGATACATCGCGAAGAAGGCGGCGATGTTGGCAAGCAACACCTGGGCCGTGCAAATGTTGCTGGTCGCTTTTTCGCGGCGGATATGCTGTTCGCGGGTTTGCAACGCCATGCGTAACGCCGGCCGGCCTTGGGCATCTACGGAAACGCCGATCAGCCTTCCCGGCATGGAGCGTTTGAAGCTGTCTCGTGTGGCGAAAAAAGCGGCGTTGGGACCGCCAAATCCCATTGGGACGCCGAATCGCTGGGCGCTGCCGACGACGATGTCGGCGCCCCACGATCCCGGCGAGGCGAGCAGGACCAGGGCAAGGGGATCGGCGGCGACCGTCAGCAGTCCTCCCGCCGCATGGACCCGTCCGGCCAATTGCCGGTAATCGCGCACATGGCCTTCGGTGCCGGGATACTGGACGATGACACCGAAAACGCCGGCGGGATTCAAATCCTTCTCCACATCGCCGACGAAGACCTCGATACCCAAGGGAGTCGCCCGGGTACGGATGACGGCGATGGTTTGCGGATGGCAGTCGGCGGCGACGAACAGGCGGTGGCTTTCGCTTTTGCTCGATCGCTTCATCAGCGTCATGGCTTCGGCGGCGGCCGTCCCCTCGTCGAGCAGCGAAGCATTGGCGATGTCCATGCCGGTCAGATCGATCACCATCTGCTGAAAGGCCAGCAGGGCTTCGAGGCGACCCTGGGAAATCTCCGCCTGATAGGGCGTATAGGCCGTATACCAGGCGGGGTTCTCCAACACGTTGCGCAAAATCACCGTCGGCGTCAGGCAATCGTGATAGCCAAGGCCGATCATCGAGCGCAGCACCCGGTTGCGATCGGCCAGCGCACGAGCCTCGGCCAGCACGTCGGCTTCGCTGCGCGGCGCCGGCATGCGTTCGGGCGCCGAACGGATGGCGGCAGGTATGGCCTTATCGATCAGCGCATCGAGCGATTCGATTCCCAGAACGCCCAACATGGCCTCGACATCCGCTTCGTCCGGTCCGATATGGCGGCGGATGAACCGCTCGGTTTGTTCGAGTTCCGCGAGGGTAGGTCGGGAGTCGGGCATGAAAAACTCCGGCGGCTTGTGAGGTGTCAGCCGAGGCCGGCGATATAGGTGTCGTAGGACTGGGAGTCCATGAGGCCATCGACATCGCCGGCATTGTTGAGCGCCATTTTGAAAAACCACCCCTTGCCCATCGGATCGGCATTCACCGCTTCTGGCGTGTTGGGAAGTTCGCTGTTGATCTCGACCACCTTGCCGCCGAGCGGGGCAT
>CANITX010000012.1 GCA_947470575.1 Rhodospirillales bacterium | reverse complement strand
GTATCGGCCATGGTGGCGCACTGTGGCGAAGAGCAGCGCAGCAGGCAACAGCGCGATACGGACAGTCACCTGCGGCCCAGGATCGGCGGTGCCCGCCCGGCGTCTTCGGACGTGCCGTCCCGCGCCCCTGCCCGATCGGCCCCCGCGATTGACGGACTCGGCCCCATCCTATAAGCCAAGGGGGCCGTTGCCGCGTCGCCTGGGAACGGCGGGAAGGCGCCCGATCCGGGCCCTGGCGCCGTCCCCGAACAACCCCTCCCGCCCCCGGATCGAGGCTGCCGATGACCGACGCCAAACCCCTGATGCAGGGCAAGAAGGGCCTGATCATGGGCGTCGCCAACAACCGCTCCATCGCCTGGGGCATCGCCCAAGCGGTGCAGGCCCACGGCGCCGAGCTGGCCTTCACCTTCCAGGGCGAGGCGTTGGAGAAGCGGGTCCGGCCGCTAGCCGCGTCGGTCGGCAGCGACATCGTGCTGCCCTGCGACGTCACCGACGTCGATAGCGTCGACGCGGTCTTCGCCGCCATCGAGCAGCGCTGGGGCAGGCTCGACTTCCTGGTCCACGCCATCGCCTATTCCGACAAGGATCAGTTGAAGGGCCGCTATGTCGATACGACGCGCGAGAACTTCCTCAAGACCATGGACATCTCCTGCTACTCGTTCACCAAGGTCTGCCGGCGGGCGGCGCCGCTGATGACCGACGGCGGCAGCCTGGTGACACTGACCTATGCCGGTTCCGAGCGGGTCATGCCGCATTACAACGTCATGGGTGTTGCCAAGGCGGCGCTGGAGGCCAGCGTGCGCTACATGGCCGAGGACCTGGGGCGCGACCGCATCCGCGTCAATGCCATATCGGCGGGGCCGATGAAGACCCTGGCGGCTTCGGGCATCGGCGACTTCCGCTACATCCTCAAGTGGAACGAATACAATTCGCCGCTCAGGCGCAACGTGTCGCTGGATGACGTCGGCAACGCCGGGCTTTACCTGCTGTCCGACCTGTCGGGCGGCGTCACCGGCGAGACCCATCACGTCGACTGCGGCTACAACATCGTCGGCATGAAGGCCGTCGACGCGCCGGATATTTCGGTCGTCGAGAACAAGCTGGCGGCGGATTGAGATTCGGGCGAGGCGAGAGCGGACCATGTCGTTCAATAGCTTCGGCCACCTATTTCGCGTCACCACCTTCGGCGAGAGCCATGGGCCGATGATCGGCTGCGTCGTCGACGGCGTGCCGCCGCGCATCGCACTGACCGAAGCCGATATCCAGGTCGATCTCGACAAGCGCCGCCCCGGCCAGTCGCGCCACACGACGCAGCGCCGCGAGCCCGACCAAGTGCAGATCGTCTCCGGCGTCTTCGAAGGGATGACGACGGGCACCTCCATCGGCCTGATCATCCACAACGAGGACGCCCGCTCGAAGGACTATACGGCGATCAAGGACAGCTTCCGTCCCGGCCACGCCGACGTCACCTATCAGGCCAAGTACGGTATCCGCGACTATCGCGGCGGCGGCCGTTCGAGCGCGCGGGAGACCGCCATGCGGGTCGCCGCCGGAGCCATTGCCCGCAGGGTGCTGGGTAGCGGCATCGTCGTGCGCGGCGCGCTGATCCAGGTCGGGCCGCACGCCATCGACCGGGCGCGCTGGGACTGGGAGCAGGTGCGGCAAAACCCGTTCTGGTCGCCGGATGCCGAGATGGTCGGCGTCTGGGAGAGCTTCCTTGACGGCGTGCGCAAGGCCGGGTCCTCGACGGGGGCCATCGTCGAGATCGTCGCCCACGGCGTGCCGGCCGGCTGGGGTGCGCCGGTCTACGGCAAGCTCGACAGCGACCTGGCCGCCGCCATGATGGGCATCAACGCAGTGAAGGGCGTCGAGATCGGCGCCGGCTTCGCTGTCGCGGCGCTGTCGGGCGAGGAGAACGGCGACGAGATGCGCATGAAGGACGGCAAGATCGAATTCCAATCGAACAATGCCGGCGGCGTGCTCGGCGGCATTTCGACCGGCCAGGACGTGGTCGTGCGCTTCGCCGTCAAGCCCACCAGTTCGATCCTGACGCCGCGCCGGTCGGTCAACGCCTTGGGCGACGAGATCGAGGTTTCGACCAAGGGCCGCCACGACCCTTGCGTCGGCATCCGCGCCGTGCCGGTCGGCGAAGCCATGATGGCCTGCGTGCTGGCCGATCACATGCTGCGCCACCGGGCGCAGTGCGGCATATAGATTCCTCATCCTGAGGAGGCGCATCGCGCCGTCTCGAAGGATGGGCAAACATCTTGGCGCTGGCCCATCCTTCGAGACGGCCGCAAGCGCGACCTCCTCAGGATGAGGATTTTTTCATTGCCGTGACCGGCTCCCTCTCAACCCACGAAAAGCTGATGTCGTTGCTCGACGGGCGCGGTGTCGCCTACCGGCTGATCGAGCACGCGGCCGAGGGGCGGTCGGAACACATCAGCCGCATTCGCGGCAACCATCCGTCGCAGGCGTTGAAGGCGCTGGTGGTTTCGGTGCGCGGCGGCGGGCACGGGCGGCGCACGGTGCTGGCGGTGGTGCCGGGCAACCGGGCGCTCGACATGAAAGGGCTGCTGGCGGCGTTGGGCGCCCAGAAGGGCCGCTTCGCGCCGCCGGAACTGGCCACCGAGATGACCGGCTGCGTCATGGGCGCGGTGCCGCCCTTCTCGTTTCGCGCCGACCTGGCGGTGCTCGCCGATCCGGCCATCCGCAACAATGCGGAGGTGGTGTTCAACGCCGGAAGGCTGGATCGTTCGATCTTCATGGCGCGGGACGATTACGTGGCCATTGTCGATCCGCTGTTTGCCGATATCGCCGCATCCGAATAGCGGGCGCCGATCAGGAATTCCTTGTTGCCCTCGGGCCCCGTGATCGGGCTTTCGGCGATGCCCAGCACGCGCCAGCCGGGCAGCCCGTCGAGCCAGGCGCGGATGCGGTCGCAGACCTCGGCATGCAGGGCGGGATCGCGCACCACGCCGCCCTTCCCCACCCTGCCACGGCCGACCTCGAACTGCGGCTTGATAAGCGCGATCAACGCGGCACCGGGAGCGGCCAGCGCCAGGGCCGCCGGCAACAGGGTTTCCAAGCCGATGAAGCTGGCGTCGCAGACGATGAGATCGATGGGCTCGGGCACCTGACCGGCCGTCAGGTGGCGGGCGTTGGTGCGCTCCAGGACGACGACGCGGGCGTCTTCGCGCAGCTTCCACGCGAGTTGCCCATGGCCGACATCGACAGCGTAGACCCGCTTGGCGCCGTGGGTTAGCAGCACATCGGTGAAGCCGCCGGTCGAAGCGCCGACGTCGAGGCAGATCTTGCCAACGGGATCGATAGCGAAAGCGGCGAGCCCGGCGGCCAGCTTCACGCCGCCGCGCGACACCCATGGATGATCGCGGCCGCGCACCTCGACGGCCAGATCGGCGGCGACCTGGGCCCCCGGCTTATCGAGCCGGCGTTCGCCGGCAAAGACCGCGCCGGCCATGACCAGGGCCTGCGCCCGCGCCCGGCTTTCGGCCAAGCCGCGATCGACGAGGAGCTGGTCGAGGCGGGTTTTATTGGACGTCATCGAGGCTGCCCCGGCGATTCGATTCCAGGTGTATCATGCCGACCACGAACGATGAACCGGGCGAGTTTCAAACTCGCCCCCACGCAGCGACGACCGCCCCCAATAAAATATCGCTATAGCCGCCGCGGGCGTCCGTTCCGCACATCCATCCTGACGGACAGGGCGCGGGTCGCCAACTGGCCGCGGATGCGGGTCATCAGTTGGCTGAGGTCGCGGATGTCGATGCGGTCGCTGGCCATCACCTGATGGGTCATCGGATCGTCCAGAAGGTCCGACAGGCTCGGCTCCCGGTCGCTCGCCTCACCGCCGTGTTTTGCCTCTTTCCGGCGGAAGCGCAGGGCGTCGAGGGCGGCGAGAATGGTTTCCGGCAGATCGATCATGGCGGGTCTCCTGTCGGCATCGGAACGGCACCCTACGGTCCACGGATGCCGATGACACTTGAAACACTTAGGTCACCCCCCAGTAACAACCACCGATAGAATCAGAAAATCAGCGCCTTGGCGATTTATTTTCGCGATCTAGGTTATGACCCTAGGGAAGCCCTTAGCGTTCCAAGGCACGCGCCATCGCCCTGGCGCGCGGCAGCGACCACAGCCAAAAGGCGAGGCAGAGCACGCCGGAGGCGATGACGGTGCCTTGCAGGCCGATGAGGTCGCCCATGACACCGAGCGATAGCGCGCCCAACGACTGGCCGCCGCGCTGGATGAAGCCGTAGAGGCCGGAAATGCGGCCACGTTTATCTTCCTCCACCGCATGCTGCATGAGGGTCTGCGCCGAGGTGCTGTTGATCAGCAGGCAGGCCCCCATGGCGGCGACGACGACAAGCGCCAGCCAATAGATGTCGCTGAGGGCGAAAGCGACCAGGCCAAAACCGAGCACCCCGACGTTGAAGACGAAGACGCGGGTCAATCCGGCGATGGCGGGCCGGCGCGCCAGATACATGCCGCCGAACAAGGCGCCGGCGCCGAGTACCGCCGTCAGCATGGCCAAGGCGTCGGCACCGCGGTCGAACACCGTCGCAGCAAAGGCGGGGAACAGGGTCGAAAAGGAACGCCCGACAAAGGCGGTGACGGTCATGGTCACCATCAGCGGCCCGATGCCGGGATGGCGACTGGCGTAGGCGACGCCTTCGATCACGTCGGCGGCGATGCCGCGCTTCTGCTTCGGCTTGTAATCGAGAGGCCGAGTACGAACGAACCAAAGGATCGCAGCGAAGACAACGAAGAGGCCACCGCTGAAAGCAAAGGCGAAGCCGGTGCCCCATTGGACGATGACGAAGCCGCCGATTGTCGGACCGATCAACCGGGCGCCGTTGGAAATCAGGGCATTGATGGAAATGGCGGCGAGCAGGATATCGGGCGGCACCAGACCGGGGATCAGCGCCGTGCGCGCCGGCTGGCTGATCGACAGAAAGAAGCCGATCACCAGCATCAATCCGAACAGCAGTTCGACCGTCATCAACCCGGCCTGGATCAGCCCATACAGCATCAGGGTCAACGCGGCGATCACCACCTGGGACAAGCGGAGCACCGTTAGCCGGTCGACCCGGTCGACCAGCGCGCCGGACAGCGGCCCGACCAGCAGGATGGGCCCCAGGTCGGCAAAGCCGACCAGACCGAGCCAAGTAGCCGACTGGCTCAACTCCCAGGCCAGCCAGCCGGCCGACATGCGCAGCGTCCACATGCCCATGTGGTTGAAGACGTTCCCGGTCATGAAAACGCGGTAGTCGCGCTGACCGAAGGCCGCAAGGATATGTCCGAAACCGGCGGCGGAAGTCATTCGCAATGTGGCCTTTGATGGGGATGGCAGCAGCGGGGGCAGACATGCCCGCCTACCACGCTTGGATCAATCTAGCACGGGGCCGCCACCCGGCGGCAGCGCACGTTGACGATCGGCATCCGATCTCCTTCCTACCCGCGAGCCGGGCCGGGGTGAATCCTTTCAGGCCGGTATCGTTAACCCCGCAGCCCGCGCCATTTCGTCGATTTCCGGAATGCGCAGGCGCAGCAGACCGTCAAGGAAACTGTCGAGTTCGGCTTGCGGCGGCAGGAGATAGGGCCGGCGTACGCCGCCTTCACCGCCCGGCAGCTTCAATACCCGCATCGCCATCTTGATCCAACGCGGCCCGGCCGGCGCCCATCTGCCGACATAGCGGCGAAAACGCATCATGTCGAGGAACGGCCCGGCCATCTGGTCCTGCTTGCCGGCGGCATAGAGGTCGACGAGCTGACGGACGGTCTTCGGCAGGATGTTGGCCTCTTGCGAGAAGATCGTCGCGCCGATCATCAGCGGCTGCATGACGCCGGTGGCCAATTGGAAATAATAGGCCAGATCGCGTCCGACGTTCTCGCGGATATCGTACAGGTAAAGTTCCGGCTGATGGCTCAGGCGAACCGCGACCACCTGCTGGTGACGGCGACAGATCTCGGCGACAGTCAGGGCCTTGGGCACGTAACCCATGGCATTGTTGACGCAGACGCAGACCGGGTGCTGGATGACCTCGAGCACGTCGTCGTAATAGGCGATCAGCTCGGCGTCGTTCGGCACCATGTTGTGCCGGCCTTCCAGCGTGTACATGTGAATGACGTCGATCTTGGCATCGACCGCGATCTTGGCCTGCGCGATGGTTGCCTTGGCGGTGTGCTGTTCCGGCAGGTTGGCGTGGACGGGAAAGCGCCCGCGGCTGACCTCGACGCCGATCCGGTAGATTTGTCCGAGTTCATCGGGCTCGAGCGCATGGCCTTCGCCGTTACCGCCGCTGCCGATGTAAAGGCCCAGCCGGGCGTCGAGCGAGCGAAGAAAAAACCTCCGCATCGCGTCTTCATCGATCCGCCCATCCAAGCCAAAGGCCGTCGCGGACATGCAGTAGTGGTTTCGATCGAGCATGGTCCCTCTTCCTCCCTTAATCGCCAGTTATGTTGAATGCGATGACATCGTGGGCGAAGGGCCACCGCACCCATTTTTGCCGCTGAGTATTTGGCCCATTTCTTAAAGGATACCATTTCCCTCGGCGAATCGAGCCCGGCGTCAGCCGCCGCGCCGGAGCACCCGGAGATGCAGCAAACAGTGTACAGCCTTCAAAAATGGGTCTTATATTCGGCAACAATCTAAAAGGCAGCGCCCCCAGCAGGGAGAAATGACGCATGCAGACCGCACAAACCCTTGCGAACGCAAGACCCACGTCCTCCTTACAGTTCGTGCCGACCGGCCGGGCGTTGGGCGTCGAGGTTCGCGGCATCGACATCCGCAAGCCGCTGGACCCCGCCACCGCGGCAGCTTTGCGCGCCGCCTGGCACGAAAACCTGGTGCTGATCGTGCGCGAACAGCCGATGACCCACGACGAGCACCTGGCCTTCACGCGCTATTTCGGCGAACCGGAGATCGCCCGGCTGTATGTGACGATGAGCGCCGACAAGACCATCGACAACGACAAGCCGCCGATGTTTTCGGTCATCTCCAACATCGTCGTCGACGGTAAGCCGATCGGCAGCCTGGGTTCGGGCGAGGCCGTCTGGCACACCGACAGCTCGCTGGTGGAAACGCCGCCGGCGGCTGGCCTTCTGCATGCCGTCGAAGTACCGCCGGCCGGCGGCTCGACCTGGGTGCTAAATATGTATGCGGCGCTCGACACCCTGCCCGCCGACCTCAGACAACAGATCGAGGGCCGGCAAATTCTGCACCCGGCGACGCACCGCAGCGACGGTAAGCCGTCGAAAGGCTTCGAGAACGTCACCGACATCACCAAGGTGCCGGGTACCAAGCATCCGATTATCCGCACCCATCCGGATACCGGACGCAAGGCGCTCTACCTGGGGCGGCGAATCAACGCCTCCGTCGTCGGCATGCCGATCCCGGAAAGCGAATATCTGCTCGACGCCCTGTGGGCGCACGCGACGCAGGAGAAATTCACCTACCGCCACGACTGGAAGGTCGGCGACCTGCTGATGTGGGACAATCGGTGCGTCATGCACCGGCGCGATCCTTTCGACCCGAACTCGCGCCGGCTGATGTATCGCACGCAAACAAAAGGCACGAAGCCATTCTGAGGCCTCGTGTCCCGATTCCGAAATTCATGAATTTCGGAATCGGGACACATCGTTTTTTGTATCAGTGGCCTGCTCATCCCGGAGGTTCTCTGCGCAATGCAGGGAACCTCCGGGGCAGGACACGAGCCGGGAGACAGAGTATGCAGGTTCAGGAGAAGCAGAAAACGACGCTGCAGATCCGAAAGATTTCCCCGCACATCGGCTGCGAGGTAACCGGCGTCGACCTACGCCAATCCGTCGATGCCGAGACCAAGGCACAGCTCAACAAAGCGGTGCTCGACAACGTTTGCATGGTCATCCGCGACCAACACCTCACGCCCGAGGAATTCGCCCGCGTCGCGGAGCTGTTCGGCGAGGTCCAGGACCAGGACCATCCGAAGTATTCCTTCCCCGGACTGCCGACGATCAAGCGCCATTCCAACTATAACGTCGATCCCAACGGCAACCGCATCAAGGAAGGCCTGCATTGGCACACCGACGGTGCCTTTCGCGACCAGCCGCCGAAGTTCACGTTGCTCTATGCCGTCGAACTGCCGGATGCGGGCGGCAACACCAACGTGGTGAACATGCGCGCCGCCTACCGTTCCCTGCCCGAGGACTTGCGCCGGCGGCTCGACGCCATGAAGACCAACAACGTGCGCATGGGCAGCAAGGCGCGTTTTCGCGTCAATACCAACAACGTCGCCATCATGGCCCAGGGCGGACAGGTACCCAATCAGCATCCCCTGGTGCGCAGCATCGACGGCACCGGCGAGAAGGGTTTGTGGTTCAATCCGAACACCGTCGAAAACATCGTCGGCATGGACCCCGAAGAGTCGCAGAACTTCCTCTACGACCTGATGGACAAGGTGATCCGGCCGGAGTTCACGTATTCCCACCAATGGCGGTTGGGCGACATCTTCATGTGGGACAACCGCTCGTCCATGCACAAGGTCAATTTCGACTACGACTGGAACCAGCACCGGTTGCATTACCACGCCACAACCCGGGGCGAACGGCCGAACTGAAGAGCCGGACCGCGAACATCTGAAATTTTAACTGGGCGTTCGCAAAGTGCGGGGATCGACCCTGCCGACGGCGCCCACCGACTGGGAGATACCTATGAAGCTAAATCGAGGACGTTTCCGCCATCAAGCGGCTGCCGCCGTGGCGGTCGTCGCTTTGGCGGCGTTGGCGCCGCAACAAGCCGGCGCACAGGCCAACAAGCAGGTCCTGACGGTGGTGCTGCCGTCCGAGCCGGTCGACCTGGATAACTGCAACTCCGGCGTCTCGACCATCGGGCGCGTGGTCAAGCAGAACCTGACGGAGACGCTGGTTCAGAAGGACCCCAAGGACAACTCGCTGAAGCCGCGCCTGGCCACGTCGTGGACCCGGGTCAACCCGACGACCTGGCAGTTCAAGCTGCGCCAGGGCGTGACCTTCCATGACGGCACGCCCTTCAATGCCCAGGCGGCGAAGCGGTCCCTTGACCGCGACTTCGTCGCCACCATGAAGTGCCGCGACCGGGTGAAGTACCTGGGCGAAGTGCCCTTTGTGATAACGGCTCCCGACGCAGAGACGCTCGTCATGGTGACGCCGACGCCCGATCCGATCCTGCCGATGCGCATGACCGGTATCACCATTGGCGCGGGCGAACTGCCGAACGAAAAGTTTTCGCTGAAGCCGGTGGGCACCGGGCCTTACAAGGTGTCCAATTGGCTGGCTGGCCAGGAAGTTTTGTTGGTCCGCAACGACAATTATTGGGGCGCCAAGCCATCCATCGAAAGCGTGCGCTATATCTGGCGCAATGAATCGGCCGTGCGGGCCGCCATGGTCAAGATCGGCGAGGCCGACATCGCGGTGGCCATCGCCTCGCAGGACGCCAACGATCCGAAGCTCGACTACAGCTACCTGAATTCGGAAACCAGCGCGCTGCGCATCGACCAAAGCCGCAAGCCGCTCGACGACAAGCGGGTGCGCCTAGCCATGAACTACGGCTTCGACCGCGAAATGATCCGCAGCAAGATCATTTCCAAGGAAGCCCTGCACGCCACCCAGATGGTGTTCCCGTCCATCCCCGGTCATAACCACGAGCTGGACAAGATGGTCCGCCCCTACGACCCGGCGAAAGCCCGTCAGCTACTGGCCGAAGCCAAGGCCGCCGGCGTCGCGGTGGACACCGAAATCATCCTTCAGGGCCGCCCGGCGGGCTATCCCAACTCGGAAGAAGTGATGGAAGCGACGCTGACCATGTTCAAGGGCATCGGCCTGAACGTGAAGCTGATCAACTATGAAACCGGGCCGTACAACGCCCTCAACTACAAGCCTTTCCCGGAAAACCGCGGTCCGGCGCTGTTGCAGGTCCAGCACGACAATAACTTCGGCGACCCGGTGTTCAGCATCCCCTATCGCTATTCCTGCGACGGCGGCGTTTCCACCCTGTGCGACGCCAAGCTCGATGCCGATATCGTCAAGGTGCTGCAGCTCGAAGGCGAGCCGCGGGTCAAGGCCTGGCAGGAGCTGTTCCGCTACCTCTACGAAGAGGTCGTCAACGAGGTGTGGATGTTCCACATGGTCGGCTTCTCGCGGGTCAATCCGCGCATCGAGTACAAGCCCGACGTGACCGCCAACAGCGAGATCCACCTCGCGAACATCACCTTCAAATAGCGGAAACGATGGCACGAGAACGGCGGGACGGATCGATACGATCCGTCCCGCTTCTTTCCGCGGTCCGCGTCTTTGGGAGACAGGGACGATGATGCAGGTTCGCAAGCTTTCCCCGAACATCGGCGCCGAGGTAACCGGCATCGACCTGCGCCAGATCGACGCAGAGACCGCCGAGCGATTGAATCGGACGGTTTTGGATAACGTCTGCATGGTTATCCGCGACCAGCAGTTCACGCCCGAGGAATTCGACCGCGCCGTGCGCATCTTCGGCGAGGTCATGGATCAGGATAACCCGCAGTATTCCTTCCCCAACCTGCCGGGAATCAAACGCCATTCCAACTTTAACGTCGATGCCTACGGCAACCGCGTCAAGGAAGGCATCGTCTGGCACACCGACGGCGCCTATCGTGAACAGCCGCCGAAATACACCATCCTCTATGCCGTCGAGCTACCTGACTCGGGCGGCAATACCAACGTCGTCAACATGCGCGCCGCCTATCGCTGGCTGCCCGAAGAAACGCGCAAAAGGCTCGACGGCATGACGACCAACTTCGTGCGTCTGGGCAGCGCGGCGCGCCGCCGCAGTCCCAACATCGTCGCCACCGTGGCCCGCGAAGGCCAAACCGTCCGCCAGCATCCGCTGGTCCGCAATATCGACGGCACCGGCGAACGCGGCATCTGGTTTCACCCGAACAACGTCGAGAACATTGTCGGCATGGACCCGGAGGAGACGCAGGAATTCCTCCACGACCTGATGGATAAGACGATCCGGCCGGAATTCGTCTATTCCCATGCCTGGAAGCTGGGCGACGTCTTCATGTGGGACAACCGCTCGTCCATGCACAAGGTGAGCTTCGACTACGATTTCAGCCAGCACCGGCTGCTCTACCACGCCACCATCCTGGGCGAGCGGCCGCACTGAGGCGACAAGGCAGGAAGGGATGACGCCATGACCACCGCCACGCAGACCATGCAGATCCGCAAGCTTTCCCCGCATATCGGCGCCGAGATCACCGGTGTCGACCTGCGCCAGGTCGATACCGACACAGCGCGGCAATTGAACCAGGCGATCCTGGATCACACCTGCATGGTCATCCGCGACCAGCATCTGACACCCGAAGAATTCGCCCGCGCCGCCGCGCTGTTCGGCGAAGTCATGGACCAGGATCATCCGAAGTTCTCGTTTCCTGGCCTGCCGACCATCCAGCGCTATTCCAACTTCAACGTGGATGCCGGCGGCAAGCATATCCGCAGCGCCAACCGCTGGCACAGCGACGGTTCCTTCCGCGAGCGGCCGCCGAGCTACACCATCCTTTATGCCGTCGAAATACCGAGCACCGGCGGCAACACCGACGTGCTGAACATGCGCGCCGGTTTCCGCTCCCTGCCCGACGACTTGCGCAAGAAGGTGGAGACGATGCGCACCGTCAACGTGCGCGCCGCCAGCAAATCGCGCGCCGCCCAGAACCCCGACAACATCCGGATCATGGCCCAGGGCGGCCAGACGCCCCATATCCATCCGCTGGTGCGCAACATCGACGGCACCGGCGAGAAGAGCCTGTGGTTCGATACAGTCCGGGTCGAGAACATCGAGGGTATGGACCCGGAAGCTTCGCAGGATTTTCTGTTCGACTTGCTGGATAAGGCGGTGCGCCCGGAGTTCATCGATTCGCACCAATGGCGTCTGCATGACATCTTCATGTGGGACAACCGCTCGACGTTTCACCGGGCCAATTACGATTACGACATGACCCAGCATCGGCTGATGTATCACGCCATGATCCTGGGCGAACGACCGCACTGAAAAAGGACGACATCATGACGACCACCGCGATGAGCAACGCCGCCACCGTGCAGATCCGCAAGCTTACCCCGAACATCGGAGCCGAAGTCACCGGCGTCGATCTGCGCCATGTCGACGCGGCAACCACGCGTCTGCTGCACCAGACGGTGCTGGACAACGTCTGCATGGTCATCCGCGACCAGCATCTGACCCCGGAAGAATTCAACGCGGCGGCCGGGCTTTTCGGCGAGGTTATCGTGCAGGATCATCCACGTTACGCCTTTCCCGGCCTGCCCGGCGTCAAGCGCTACTCGAACTTCAACACCAACGTCGAAGGCCAGCGCGACAAGACCGCCGGCCACTGGCACACGGACGGCGCCTTCCGCGAAGTGCCGCCGAAGTTTGTTCTGCTTTACGCCGTCGAAATTCCCGACACGGGCGGCGACACCGATATCGTCAACATGCGGGCCGGCTATCAATCCCTGCCCGAAGCCGAACGGCGCAAACTCGAACTCCTGAAGACCGCCAATGTACGGGCCAGCAGCAGCGCCCGCACCCACCTCAACGCCGACAACCTCGCTATCATGGCCCGCGGCGATCAGGTGCCGAACATCCATCCGCTGGTGCGCACCATCGAAGGCGTCGGCGAGAAGGGCCTGTATTTCGATCCGTCCCGCGTCGAATACATCCTCGGCATGGACCCGGAAGCCTCGCAGGACCTGCTCCACGACCTGCTCGGCAAGGTGATCCGGCCTGAATTCACCTATTCCCACAAGTGGCGCCTGGGCGACCTGCTGATGTGGGACAACCGCGCATCCCTGCACCGGGCCACTTACGAGTACGACTGGAACCAGCACCGGCTGATGTACCACGCCATGATCCAGGGCGAACGGCCGCACTGAGGGATCGGGCCGGGGCGGTCAGCGCGTGCTGGGTGGCATCGCGCCGGCCAAGAAAATCCCCGACATGCGCGACGCCTTCTGCATCCCTGACGAACTGCACTCCTCGGGCTCGATCGTCGGCCAAGTAGCGAACCTGCACTTCATGGGTGCTATCCGCAACTGCGGGTTCGTCGAACAGCCGGTGCCGACCGAACGCTTCGAGGTCTGCGCCGAGGACCTCCTGGACATGGACGCCGAAGGCTACATGCCAATGCCGAACAAGCCGGAGCTCGGCGTCGATCTGGATTGGGATGAGGTGGACAGGCGGACGGTGTTCGTGACGGCCTGAGGCAGAGAATAGGACGAACGCAAAGATTTTCCCTCGCCCCAGTTGGGGAGAGGGAGGGAGAGGGGGAACCGATCTTTCCGGCGAGCCCCCCCCCAAATCTCAAAGACAGTCCATCGGCGAAGCCCATCTTAACCGGCAACACCGGTTCCCCCTCATCCCGACCTTCTCCCCAACAGGGGAGAAGGAGAGAGACGGCAACGGAAGAAGCCTCAAGCCCGGACCGGCGCCTTCGCCTCGACACGCCCCAGCGCCGCCAGCGCAGTCGTAACGATGTCAGCGGACGTCAGGCCGGCCTGGGCATACATGATTTCGGGCTTGTTCTGGTCGAGGAAGGTATCGGCCATCACCAGCGGGCGGACCTTCAGGCCGTTCTCCAGAAGGCCGCGATGGGCCAGCAGGTGCAGAACCTGGCTGGCGAAGCCGCCGATGGAGCCTTCTTCCACGGTGATCAGCACTTCGTGTTCGCGGGCCAGGCGGCAAATCAGATCTTCGTCCAGCGGCTTGGCGAAGCGAGCGTCGGCAACGGTGGTCGAGAGGCCCATGGTGGCCAGTTCCTCGGCCGCCTTCAGAGCGTCTTGCAGGCGCGTGCCCAAGGACAAGATGGCAACCGTGGTGCCTTCGCGGACGATGCGGCCACGGCCGATCTCCAGGGGCTTGCCGCGTTCCGGCATGTCGACGCCGACGCCTTCGCCGCGCGGGTAGCGGAAGGCGCAAGGGCGGTCGTCGATCTGCGCGGCGGTGGCCACCATATGCACCAGTTCCGCTTCGTCGGCCGCCGCCATGATGATGAAATTAGGCAGGCAGCCGAGATAGGCGATGTCGAAGGAGCCGGCGTGCGTCGCTCCGTCGGCGCCGACCAGTCCGGCGCGATCGATGGCGAAGCGCACCGGCAGCTTCTGGATCGCCACATCGTGGACGACCTGATCGTAGGCGCGTTGCAGGAAGGTCGAATAAATCGCGGCGAAGGGCTTGAAGCCTTCGGTGGCCAAACCGGCGGCGAAGGTGACGCCGTGCTGTTCGGCGATGCCGACGTCGAAGCAGCGCTTTGGGTATTTCTCGGCGAACAGGTTGAGCCCGGTGCCGTCGGGCATGGCTGCCGTGATGGCGACGATACGGTCGTCGGCCTCAGCTTCCTGGATCAGCGCCTTGGCGAAGACGCCGGTATAGGACGGCGCATTGGCCTTCGGCTTGTGCTGCTTGCCGGTGACGACGTCGAACTTGGCAACGCCGTGATACTTGTCGTCGGACTTTTCCGCCGGCTCGTAGCCCTTGCCCTTTTGCGTCACCACGTGCAGCAGGATCGGCCCGTTTTCGCGGTCGTCGCGGATGTTCTTCAACACCGGCAGCAGGTGTTCCAGGTTATGCCCGTCGATGGGGCCGACGTAGTAGAAGCCCAATTCCTCGAAGAGCGTGCCGCCGGTGACCATGCCGCGACCGTATTCCTCGGCCCGCATCGCCGCCGTCTTCAAGCGCGGCGGAAATTTCTTGGCCATCTCGCGGCCGATGTGGCGGATCGAACGGTAGGGCTTCGACGAGATCAGGCGCGACAGATAGGCGCTGAGCGCGCCGACAGGGGGCGCGATCGACATGTCGTTGTCGTTGAGGACGACCAACAGTCGGCTGTCCATGGAGCCGGCATTGTTCATTGCCTCGTAAGCCATGCCGGCGGTCATGGCGCCATCGCCGATGACGGCGATGACGTGGTTGTCGCGCCCGTCCAGGTCGCGCGCCACCGCCATGCCGAGGCCGGCGGAGATCGAGGTCGAACTATGCGCCGCACCGAAGGGATCGTATTCGCTTTCGGCGCGCTTGGTGAATCCCGACAGGCCATCGCCCTGGCGAAGCGTCAGCATGCGGTCGCGCCGGCCGGTGAGTATCTTGTGCGGGTAGCACTGGTGGCCGACATCCCAGATCAGACGGTCCGCGGGGGTATCGAACAAGTGATGTAGGGCCACCGTCAGTTCGACGACGCCCAGGCTGGCGCCGAGATGGCCGCCGGTGATCGAGACGACGCGCACGGTTTCCCGCCGCAGTTCATCGGCGAGCTGCTTCAATTCGGCCAGCGACAGGTTTTTCATGTCGGCCGGCAGCTTGATCGTATCGAGCAATGGGGTGGCGAAGTCTTCGGTCACAATCACGCCCCTTTGTCACAAGCGGCATTTTCCCAGCCCGATTTGGCGGCGCGCTGGAATCCGCCGGTGCAACCGATTCGTAACATAAGCCCTTAAGCCCGTCTTTCCACAACAAATTGAGCAAGTTGGCGCAGGACGTCGGCCTTGGCATCGAAGCAATCCAGATGGCCGGCGGCCTGTGTGGCGATGGCCATGGCCTGGGTTCGCGCCCGTTCGACGCCTAACAGCGAGACGAAGGTCGCCTTGCCGGCGGCAGCGTCCTTGCCGGTTTTCTTGCCGACTTCGGCGGCGTCGCCTTCAACATCGAGCAGATCGTCGGCGATCTGAAAGGCCAGGCCGAGATCGTGGGCGTAGTTATGCAAGGCGTGGCGCGACTCCTCGGACGCCTTGCCGAGAATGGCGCCGGCTATGCAGGAGAAACCGATCAGCTGGCCAGTTTTCAAGCGTTGCAGGCGCGCCACCTCGGGCATGTCCAGGGTGTGGTTTTCCGCCACCAAATCGAGCATCTGGCCGCCGACCATACCGCGGGCACCGGCCGCCTTGGCCAAGGCCGAGACCAGATCGCAGCGGACATGGGGATCGGCATGGGTGGCCGGATCGGCCAGGACTTCGAAGGCCATGGTCAGCAGGGCATCGCCGGCCAGGATGGCGGTCGCCTCGTCGAATTTCACATGGCAGGTCGGCTGACCGCGGCGCAGGTCGTCGTCGTCCATGGCCGGCAGGTCATCGTGGATGAGCGAGTAACAGTGCACCATTTCGATGGCCGCGGCGACGCGCAGGGCGCGCTCGTCGGGCACCTCGAACAGGCGCGCGGTGGCATGCACCAGGAACGGCCGGATACGCTTGCCGTTGCCCAGCGTCGAATAGCGCATGGCGTCGAGCAGCTGCTTTTCCGGGCCCTGTTCGGGAGCCAGCAGGCCGTCGAGGACCTTGTTGACGGCACCGGCGGATGCCGCCAGCGCCTCGACCACGTTCGTCATCGTTCGTTTGCTCGCCTGGAAACGGGACGGGATGCGACAGCCTATTCGAGCCGCGCCGGTTCGGTGGTGACGCCGCCGTCGGGACCCATGACGATGCGCTCGACGCGCAACTGGGCCTCCTGCAGGCGGGCTTCGCAATGACGTTTCAGCGCGGCGCCGCGTTCGTAGGCGTCGATGGCCTCGTCGAGCTTTCCCTGCCCCGCCTCGAGCCGGCGGACGATGCCTTCGAGTTCGGCCAAAGCCTCCTCGAAGCTCATCTTGGCGATGTCGGCGAAGGGTTTCTTGTCGGCCATGCCGCGGATCCTGCTTCTGCGTCGGCGCGGAGCATAGGCAGCCCGCCCAAGCCGGGCAATAGAAACCGGGTCCCCTAGCCTTCCATCAGTTCGCGGACATGGGCGGCGACGCTGGCACCTAGCGCCTCCAGATCGTAGCCGCCTTCCAAGGAGGAAATCAGCCGGCTGCCGCAGTGGCGCCGGGCGACGGCCAGCAATTCGCGGGTGACCCAGGCGAAATCGTCCTCGCGCAAGCGCAGCTGCGCCAGCGGATCGCTGGCGTGGGCATCGAAACCGGCCGAAACGATCAGGAACTCCGGCGCGAAGGCATCGAGCGCCGGCAGGATGATCCGCTCGTAAGCCTGACGGAAGGCCAGACCGCTACTGCCGGGCGGCAGCGGCGCATTGACGATGTTGCCGACGCCGGTATCCGACTCGCGGCCGGTTCCCGGATAGGCCGGCGACTGATGGCTGGACGCGTAAAACAGGCTGGGATCGGACCAGAAGGCGTCCTGGGTACCGTTGCCGTGATGCACGTCGAAATCGACCACTGCCACCCGGCCGATACCGTGCGCCGCCTGGGCATGACGAGCAGCCACGGCGACATTGTTGAACAGGCAGAAACCCATGGCGCGGTCGGGGGTGGCGTGATGGCCAGGCGGGCGGACGGCGCAAAAGGCGTTCCTGGCATGGCCGGCGATCACCGCATCGGTGGCAGCGACGCAGGCCCCGGCGGCACGCAAGGCCGCTTCGCCGGAGCCCGGCGACAGGGCGGTATCGGCATCGAGACGGCGATGGCCTTCGGCCGGCACGGCGGCCAGCAGCGCCGCCACATAGGCCGGGTTGTGGACCCGTTCGAGCATCGCCACCGTGGCGCGCGGCGCTTCCTGCCACTCGAGCAGAGCAAAGGGCTCGGACTCCAGCGCCGCCAGCGCGGCACGCAGACGGTCGGGCCGCTCGGGATGATAGTCGCCGGGATCGTGGGCGATGCAGGCGGCGTGGGTGAACAACCAGGTGCTCATGGGCTCCCCCTAGACCTCAACCGGCCTTGCGCAGGACGAAGGTGAAGACACCGTTGTCCTCGACGCTTTGCACCAGCTCGTGCCCGGCCGTCTTGCAGTAGGAGCGGAAATCGGCGGGCGCCGCCAGATCGGTGGCCAGCACCTCCAACTCGTCGCCGGGCGCCAACGTGCGCATCGCCTTGTTGGCGCGCAACACCGGCAACGGGCAGGCCAAGCCTTTCAGGTCGAGCGTCGTGCGGGGCATCGGATGTCTATCGGTCGAGGTGGGTAAGGCAGGCCCCAATGTCGGGCGGAAAGCCGTACGATGCAAGCCGGGAGCAACAGTAGAACCGCCCCCATCTGGCTTTCGTTGAGATTTAACAGGCTCCCCAGCGGCAAACCTGCAATTCCCCTACCCCTGCCAAAACCATTTGGCGCATTCGCACCGCCGTTGAGCCTCGGTCAGGCCGACATCGGCAAGTCCGTAAGCGTCCAAAAGCCCGAGAACCCGCCGAGTCCTTGATCGGCGGCACCATAGGCCGATCATGGCCGGAAGGGCATGACAGACGGCGACCAGAGACGGCCAAGCCAGGATCGGGCGGGATGGCGCAAGTGTCGTCATGAGCTTTCTCCAATGGCTTGCCATTGGAACATTCTGCCAAACGCCATCCCCGTACGTTACGGCGATGGCCGAAGCATCGCGGCCGGCCGTGCGCTAGAATGGGGCGAAGCTTTACAAGGAAACCGCGCAATGGCGAGCACGGCACTCTTCGCGGAAATCGCGGCGCTGGCGGGCGACCCCGCCCGGGCCGGCATGCTGCACGCCTTGATGGACGGCCGGGCGTTGACCGCCACGGAATTGGCCCGCGTCGCCGGTGTGGCGCCGCAGACGGCGAGCGGCCATCTGGCCCGGATGACCGCCGCCGGACTGATCGCCTTGCAGCGACAAGGACGGCATCGCTATTTCCGGCTGGCGACACCGGCGGTGGCCCGCATGATGGAAAGCATCATGGAGGTTGCTGCCGATCACGCACCGCCGCGCCGGCGCTTCGCTGTCGGACCGCGCGACGCCGCGCTCAGGAAGGCACGCACCTGCTACGACCACCTGGCCGGCGAACTTGGCGTCGCACTCGCCGACGCGCTGGTCGCCGGAGGCTACGCCGAGTTGGACGCGGAGGCCGGCATCATCACCGCGACAGGCATAGACTTCCTTGGCTCCATCGGGATCGACTTGGAGGCTGCGCGGGCCCGGCGTCCGCGGGCAACGGCGCACATTCTGTGCCGGCCCTGCCTCGACTGGAGCGAACGCCGGCCGCACTTGGCCGGCAACGTCGGAAAGGCGCTGTGCGCCCATAGCTTCGCGCACGGATGGGTCCGACGCATCGACGGAACCCGCGCGGTGGCGATAACCCCGAAGGGCCACCGGGCGTTCCACGGGGAATTCGGGGTCCGACTCGGATAGAACGCTGTTCGACCGCCGGGATACTAGGCCGAAGCCGAAGCCGAGGCCGAGCCCGGCGTCACGATGCGCCCGTCGACGACCTCGACGATTCGATGACATCGGCGCGCCAGCTCCATGTTGTGGGTGACGAGCAGGAACGCCGTTCCGTTGGTCCGGTTGACCTGCTGCATCAGCTCGAAGACGGTGTCGGCGGATTTGGTGTCGAGATTGCCGGTCGGCTCGTCGGCCAGGACCAGGGCAGGATTCATGGCCAGCGCCCTGGCAATGGCGACCCGCTGCTGCTGGCCGCCCGACATATTGTTGGCCAGGTTGTCCTGCCATGGGGTCAGCCCGACCTGGGCCAGCAGGCCGGCCGCTCTCTGGCGCATGTCGTCGGTGGGAAAGTTGCGTTCGACCAACAGCGGCATCATGACGTTCTCCAGCGCCGTGAAGGCCGAGATCAGATAGTGGTATTGGAACACAAAGCCGATGCTGTGGCCACGCAGCCCGGTGATCGCGGTATCATCGAGCCGGTTCGTCTCCTGGCCATCGATGAACAGGCTGCCCTTGGTCGGCCGGTCGAGCAGACCGATGATGTTGAGCAGCGTGCTCTTGCCCGATCCCGACGGCCCGATCAGCGCAACGAACTCACCGCGGCCGAGTTCCAATTCGATGTCGTGCAGCACTTCGACCTCGACCGGCGTCCCGATATTGTATGACTTGCAGACGCCTTCGAGGCGCAGGACCGGCGTATCGTCAGCCACGGATCGCCACCACCGGGTCGAGTTTGGCGGCCCTGAGCGCCGGCACCGCCGCAGCTGCGACGCCGGTCATCACCGCCAGGAAGACGGCGCTGATGAAGAGCGAGGGTTCGAGGACCAACGGGAACAGCTCGCTGCCATCGGCTTGGCGCAGGATGCCGTGCCAGAAGACGACGGCCGAACCGCCTGCCGCAGCGCCGACCACCGACCCCAGGAAGCCGAGCAGTCCACCCTGCAGCAGGAAAACACGCAGTATCTGTCCCTGCGACGTGCCCATGGCGCGCAGGATGCCGATATCTTTGGAGCGCTGGATGACCGAGACGACGAGCACGCTCGCGATGCCGAAGGCCACCGACAGGCCGACGAAGAGGCGGATCAGCGTATTCGAGGTCTTCTGGGCGTTGACCGCCGTGAAGAACTGAGCATTGGTTCTAATCCAACTGTCGGCCTCGACGCCGGTGGCGGCCTGAACGGCCTGGGCGACACTTTCCGCCGCGTAGACATCGGTAACGGTGAGGTCGAGCGTGGTGACGCCACCGACCAGGTTGGACAAGGCCTGCGCGGTGCGCAGCGCGACGAAGGTGGTGCGCAGGTTGGCGCCCTTGTTGCCGAGGTCGAACAGGCCGGTGACGGTGAGGATGCGCGACGCCCCGCTTGCCGCCGACACGTTGATCTTGTCGGCAAGCGTCACACCCAGTTCCTTGGCCAGATCGGTACCGATGACGATGTCGTCGGTCTGCACGCGCGGCTGCCCGGCGACGATGTAATCGGGGATGCGGACAATCCGGAAATAGACTTCGGGGTCGATCCCGGTGAGGCTGATCGAGCGGCTGGCATCGCCACGAACCGCCAGCGCCGAAGCCGTCATGGTTGGCGACACGGTGACGATCTCCGGCCAGGTGCTCAACTGGTCCCTGATTTTCTGCCACTGGTCGATCGAGCGGATGCGCTGGGCGGGACGCTGGACGATCGCCGCCAGGATGTGGCCCGATCCCGGTTGGCGCAGCGGCCGGGCCACTTCGTCCGGCGGAATGAGTTGGATGTGCGGCTGAGAGGTCAACACGCGCTTGATGAAATTGGCCTGCAGGCTGGCTAGCAAGGCCGACATGAAGACGATAACGGCGACGCCGATCGCCACCGCCGTGACGATGAAGATGGTCTGCATCCGCCCCTCCTTGAGGAAGCGGAGCGCGGTGATCCATTCGAAGGGCGTCAGTCGATTCATGGCGCGGCGTTCGGCGCGACCTGCGCCCTGATCCTGGCGCCTTCCTGGACGGTGGCCGTGGCCGGAACGACGAGGTCGCCGGCCTGCAACCCTTCGACGACCTCCGCCTTGCCGGCGCTGACCAACCCAACCTTAACCGGCTGGCGCACCGCATGCCCGGCATCGACCTTCATGACCCACGGCTTGCCATTCGCCATGCCGCGCAGGCTGCCGGCCGGTACGACCAGGACATCGGGATGGCGGGCGGTTTCGATGTCGACCGAGACGGTCATGTCCTGGTGCAGGTAGGCGGGAGGCTGGGCCACGCCAAGCTTGACCTCGACAGAAGCGCGCTGCAGGTCGACACCGGGATTGATATAGACGACCGCGGCGTCGAAAGTTTCCTTGGGGAAAGCATCGGCGGAAGCCAGCGCCTTCTGGCCAACGACGATCAGCCCGAGGTTCTTTTCATCGATCTGAACGACGACCTGGGTATCGCCGGCCGGCGACAGCTTCATCAGCACGTTCGACGGTTGCACGATATTGCCGCGCTCGACGTCGCGCGAAATCAGCACGCCGTCGCGCGGCGCCTTGACGATTGTATAACTCAGCCGCGATTGGGCCGTTTCGAGACTGGCCCGGGCCTGGTTAAGCTGCGTCTCGGCCATGACATAATCGCTGCCGCCCGGCCGGCTGGTGAAGACCTGAAGCTCGGCATTGCGCACCTGGGCGCGGGCGATGTTGAGTTCCTTGATGGCTTCGTCGAGCGCCGCCCGCGTGCCGTAGCCGCCTTCGGCCAGCTTCGCCGCCCGGTCGTGGGTCTGCTGCGCATTGAGCAGCGTCGCCCGGGCCTGGCGCAGCGCCTCCTCGGCGGAAGGGACGGTCAGTTCGCGCAGCTGGCGCAGGCGGGCCTCGGCCTGGGCGACGGCGCCCTCGGCCTGGACAACGGCAGTCCGCGCCTCGCGATCGTCGAGCACGATCAGCGTATCGCCGGCCTTCACCGCCTGGCCTTCAGAGACCGGAACGTTAGCGACGATGCCCGTGACCTGACTGCCGATGTTGACCCGGAACGGCGCCTCGACATGGCCGCTGGCGACGACGCTCTGCACAAAATCGGCCCGCACGGCAGCATCGACGGCAACCACGGGACCGAGCAAAAGCGGCGTCCCGAAATAGCCAAGACCGGCGAGCAGGGCAAGCAACGCCGGCGCACGGAATCGCCAACGCCACAGCCCGGCACCCGCCGCCCGAAAACGCTTTTCCCAGGTCCCGGGCACTTTGGGGGAGCGCGGATCGCCGGCGCGAATCGCAGACCACGTCTCGTCATTCTGATGTCGCGGTGTGTCGAGCATGCCGAAATTTCCAACCCATAACGAAGGCCAGCGGCCCGAGCCGGCAGCGAACCCGCATCCGTCAATAACGGTTCAGCCTTCTATCGGTTCTTGCCGCAGTGCAACATGATTTGGATCAAGCATCCTTTCGATAGAAATCGTTGTACCGAGGACTGCAGGGACTGCGCCTTCACTTGCGCCCGGATAGCCCTTGGTCCATCATGGTTTTTCAGCGACGTAGATCGCGACCCGGGGGGGTTTCTGTCCGTAGGCCGCCAGTGGCGGATCGTCCGCCTTTGGGCGGGTGGCAAGATTGAGCGCCAGCTTTGGCGTGGACAAGAAATCGGTGAGTCGCATGGATTTAGACGCCCTTAAGAACAATTCACGACGCGCAACGGCCCTGTTGAAGGCCATGAGCAACCAGCACCGCCTGGACGTCATTTGCCAATTGGCGGCAGGCGAGAAATGCGTCGGCGAGCTTGAATCCGTCATCGGCCTTAGCCAATCGGCCCTGTCGCAGCATCTGGCGCGATTGCGCCGCGATCATCTGGTCAAGACCCGACGTTCGGCGCAGACCATCTATTATTCCTTGGCAGGCGGCGAAGCCGGCGCCCTCATCCGGGCCTTGCATAACATCTATTGCGAGTCAGCCGCCCCGGCCGGCAGCACGAGCCGCGAAGCAGAGACGGTTGTTAGCGACAGTCCCTAACGGCCCGCACCCGACTGGCTGTCGCAAATGATCTTTCGCCAGTTGTTCGACTCAGTTTCCTGCACCTACACCTATCTGCTGGCGAGCCGCTTGGGCGGCGAAGCCTTGATCATCGATCCGGTGCTGGAAAAGGTCGAGCACTACCTCAGGCTCGTGCGCGAACTCGATCTCAAACTGGTCAAGGCGGTGGACACCCATTTGCACGCCGATCATGTCACCGGACTGGGGGCGCTGCGCGACCGCACCCGCTGCATCACCGTCATGGGCGAGGCCAGCAGCGTCGACGTCGTCTCCATGCGGGTGCGCGACGGCGATAGCATCCAGATCGAGGGCGTCGCGCTGGAGGTCATCTATACGCCGGGACATACCGACGATTCCTACAGCTTCCGCCTGCCCGACCGCGTGTTTACCGGCGACACGCTGCTGATCCGCGGCACCGGGCGCACCGACTTCCAGAATGGCGATGCTCTGGCCCAGTACGACTCGCTGTTTAACAAGCTGCTTCGCCTGCCCGACGATACGCTGGTCTATCCCTGCCACGACTACAAGGGCGACACGGTCAGCACCATCGGCGAGGAACGGGCTCACAACCCGAGGCTCCAGGTCGGCTCCGCCGCCGAATACGCGGCGATCATGAACAACCTGCACCTGCCCAATCCGAAGATGATGGACGTCGCGGTGCCGGCCAATCGGAGCATCGCTTTTGCCCCGGCCGACCCCGCCATTTCGGCCAACACACTTAGCGTCGAACAGGCAATTGCGGAACAGGAAACCTCCGGCGCTACCTTCGTCGACCTGCGCGAGGATGGCGAACGGGCGGCTAAGGGCTTCATTCCCGGTTCGGTGCACGTCCCCTACACGCACCTCGCCGACGTCATCCGGCCGGGCGGATTGCTGGCGGCGCTGGCGGCGGAACGGAGACTGATTCTTTACTGCGCCTTCGGCGAACGTTCGGCACTGGCGCTGCAAGCCTGCCACGATGCCGGCATCGGCGGCGTGCGCCACCTGGGCGGCGGCGTCGCCGCCTGGAGCAAGGCGGGGCTGCCGCTGGCAACGCCGCGGACAACGTAATATGCCGTCATTATTCTAGCGGCAGATTTCAAATCAGCCCGATCAGGCAACGGCGGGCTGGCGGTCGCGGTTGACGATCCAACGTAATTCCTCGCGGATCATGCCGACATGATGCGAGGGCTCGGCATCGAGCACGGCGCGAATGATGCCGAAGCGCACCGGGCGCGGCAGCCGGTCGAAGTTCTCCAGCATCAGGAACTTGATGCTGGGACGCACGGTTTCCGAGAGCAGCAGACTGACCACCAGCTTGCGGCGGATATCGTGGCGCATATTGCCGGCCTCGGTCAGTTCGAAGAATTCGTGAACGAAGGCCCGGGGCGCGATAGAGCCGGCCAGCAGCAGCTTCAGATTTTCGCGCAGTGCCGCCGTGTATTGCTGGCGGGTGCGCACCACGTAGTGCGCCGCTTGGCGCTGCACCATGGCGATGGTGTCGGGATCGAAAGCGCTGTCGCTGATCAGTCGCAAGCACTTGCTGACCAACGGATGGCGCGTCGCTTCGCCGACCAGACCGATGACACCCGACATCAGGCGATCGTGCGTACCAAGCGGGCTCAATCGGGTGGCGGCGGCGAGCGCCATCGGGGCCTCCGGATCGCGGGCCGCCATCATGGCCAACGGCAATGGACCTTCGATGCCGTGCAAGTCGACCGCATTGTTGAGCAGCAATTCAGGAACCAGGATGCGAGTGGATTCGCCGGGCACGCAGATCGGCTGGCGATGCTTGTAGTTATCGCGAATCGACAGCGCGACATCGAGCCCTTCGCCGGCGAGCCCCAACGACCGCTCCAAATCCAACCCGCTTATCGCCATTCCCCCGCCGTTCTCCGGTTCGCCGCCAGCCCGAAAGTCGGCAAGCCCACGGCCACCCGTTCCCGAGCGCTTTCATACAAGAACATCGGAGCCGTTTGAAGCAATATTTGTGTGATTTGACTTCAAAGACACAAGATATTGTGGCTCTGTCGTTTCAGAGCAATCGTTGGCCGAAGCCATCCCCTGCTTTCGCGACGGTCAGGAGTCATCCCTGCGCGCTGAGGCCCATGATCTGCGATTACTTTGCCGACGCCGTGGATATATTCACCGAACTACAAAATACAGTGGTTGGAAGGTTGACACATCGCAGGATGTGCCGTATTAGGATTCGCAGGACAATCGTTACACCAATTGTAGAGGCGATCTTCTACACGGCTTAAGTAACGACGAGATAAACAGAGTATCCGGCGCACCGACCGCATGAAACCTTCTCCGACAGAACCCGTGTTTCTTGCCGAGCGGCCGGTTGCCGCCGTTACGGCAACCCAAGACTACCTTGTCTATCTCGCCCGCCGCTCCGCGCCGGAGGAACACCAGCTCGAACGGCTCAGCGCACGCAATGAAGCGCACGCCCGTGAGATGGCGACTTATCTATTCGCCGACAGCGTCGTGCTGCATATCCGCCTGGAACGACGCCGCGCGCCAACGGCCTTTCCGGACGCCCGCTTTATCAAGGGTGAGTTTCTGCCGACCGCGGCAGAGGCCGAACTATCGATGGCCATCGGAGCGGACTGAACCGCAGCTGACCAACCGCGCTTGGCACGGCGACATCTTTCTCAGCAGCTCGGCCCCGGCAAAAAATCCAGATTATCGAGCCCGACATCGACGGTGAAATCGCCGTAGTCCTGGGTCATCCGATCGGCAATGCCGTCTTCGCGATAACGCATGAAAAGCTGGAAATTCGGCAGCTGTTCGACGCTGTCTAAGGGATAGAAAGCCAATTGCATCTGCCACGCCCTACCTTCGGGCCCTGCCGACGTCCGGGCCATGGCCGCCAGTTCGGCGGGACGCAACTTGCGAATGACGGTACTGACGAAATAGGGGCTGTCCGGGCTGGCATCGAACAGAGGGCCGGAGAATAGCGCGCGACCCTGACGCGCGGCTTCGATCAAATCGATCAGATGGCGGGTGGGAAAGCGGGTCCCGGCCGGCAGTTCCACGACCCGTTCGACCGGCTTGGCGAATTCCACCCGGCCAGCCAGTCCCATCGTGGCCGAACCTTCGACTTCGGAAATGGTGTCCGGCCCCTCCCGCTCTTCGGAGCGGAACAGGAAGCGCGACCCGTCGCGCGCCTCCCACGAAGAGAATTCCCATTCGGTGAGGACTTCTCCTTCCTCGCCGTAGTCAAGTAGCATGCGGGTGGAAATCTCCGACTTCCAGCCATCGCATACTTCTTCGAAGCGTACGAACATCACCCCATTGGCATCGACGATGCCCGAGGCCGGCATGCTGCGGGCCAGCGCCATCCGATACAGGGCCCGGTGCGACGACAACGGCACGGTCGGCAACGACGGACTGTCTATCGTCGCCACCTCGGCCGACCAGCCGACGGGCCCGGGGACGGCGAGCATGGGAATGACAAGCAGGAACGCAATAACGGCGACCGCGGGAGGCTCGAACTCTGGGCGACGAATCATCTGAGGATCACCGGGGCTTCCGAACGCACATTAAGGTCGCGCCGATGACACTGTCCATAACCCAGATGAATAACATGCGCATTCTTCCGCCCGGCAACTTCTGCCGACATCCAGATCGGTTAACTAAACATTAAGCCATTGATACGCCTACATCTGCATCTGGCACGCGATTTGAATTGTTAATAGCCAAGCAGGGCATCGCGGACCGGCCCGGAACCCGGACGCAAGCCCAGCCGTTGATGGGACGGAAGGATACCGCCATGAAGATCGAGCCTGCGCATACCGGCGAGCCCGTGCACGTTGCCCGCGAAAGTGGCGACGAGGACGGCGGCGAACAGCTTGTCGGCAATTTGGTCTTGCTGCTGTTGAGCATGACCCTGGAGCCGGAACGCAACAACGGCGCCAGCCTGGAGGCCGCCCGCGCGGCCTTGAAGTCCGCACGGCGGACGGCGGCAACCATCCGAAATCTACAGGCCCGCCTGGTCGAGTTGGAAGCATCGTCACGGACCGACGGTTTGACCGGCGTTCTCAACCGGCGCAGCTTCGAGATTGCCTTTGCCGGCATCCTGGCAAGCGCCCGGCGCTATCGCGAAGGCGGCATCATCGCCTTCATCGATCTCGACAACTTCAAGGCGGTCAACGACACGCACGGCCACGCTGCGGGAGACGCTCTGCTGCGCCAAGCCGGGCGGCTGCTCAGCGCCCAGATACGCGAAAGCGACATCGTCGGGCGGGTTGGCGGCGACGAATTCGCCGTCGTCCTGTCGCGCAGCCGGAGCCATGAAGGCATTCAACGGGCGCACAGCCTGGAAGCGGCATTGAACGCAGCCAGCATCTCGTGGAACGGCGACGCGCTGCCGATCCGGGCCAGCTTCGGCATCCAGGTCTTTGCCCCCGACGACGATGCCGCGGCCATTCTCGCCCGCGCCGACGAAGCCATGTACCGCAATAAGCGCCGGCGCAATATTCGCGGCCAGATCGCCCTTGCCGCCGTCTCGCCCACCATGGAGATCCGCGCACCCGCATCGTCATGAAGATCTTGCCGCAGACCGCAACCGTACCGCCGCCGGAACGGATCGAACCGACGCTCACCAGCCGCGCCCTGGTGCCCTTCACCCAGGGGCAGCCACCGGTCCCGCTGACCGAAATCTTCGATACCTCCAGCCCCCGGCCTTCGGCGTTGCGCGAACGCATCGGCATTGTCGATGCCCGCTACATCTCTCCCCGCCAGATCGCCGAGATCAGCATGGATCTATACGTCAACGGCGCGCTGGCCTGGGAGGAATACGCGATGCTCGCCTTCCAGCCGGAATTGCACCCGGACTACGCCAAGACCATCGGTGCGCTGACCGGCGAGCCCGCCGAACCGGACCGGCCGCGCGACTTCGTCGAGCAATGGGAAACGAGGTTGTCGTTCGAACAGCGCTACAACGCCGACCAGCCCAACTTGCTGTCGCGCACCGAGCGCATCGTCGGCGTGCTCAAGCAGCTAAAGCTGGAGACGGACGTCAGCGCATAGTACCCGTCCTCTAGAGGAAGCGAGACCTGCAGGTTTAATTCCGGCCCAACGGCCACAAAAGAAAATACGGGATCAGCGGCCGATGACGGCCTCGGCGACCTGGATGGGCTTCACCGGCGAGGCTTTGACGACCTGGACGGCCTCGAACGGCAGCGCCCAGGCATCCTTCAGGCCGGCGGCTTCCAGCCGGCGGCGTTCCGCGCCCTGGCCCGTTTTTGCCATGGGACCGACGACGACGCGATAGACCGTATTGCCCTTGGCGTCGCCCTTGACCACCTGCGGCTTCAGGGAGGCGTGACGGCCGGCCAACTGGTGGGCGCGTTCGTTGGTATCGAAGCTGGCGACGACGAGATAGATGGAGTCTGCCGCAGGCGCGGCGATAGCCTCGGACAGCTTCGGCACGGGCGGTCTCACCACGGGCGGCTTCGGCGCGGAGGACTTAGCCGCAATCGAGCGATCCCGGGCCAACGTCGCTGCTGGCGCCGAGGCTGGATCGGCGGGCCCCGCCGCCGTCGCGAAGTTCGCAATGTCGGGGAGCGGCGCGACAGCAACGGCGAACGACGGCTCGACGGCAGCGGCGGGCAACGCCCAGGAGGATGGCCCCAACTCGGCGGACGGCGCCGGCTCAATGGCTTCGGCCACCATGACATCGGGAGCGGCCGCTGGCAGATCGGAACAGATCGGATCGCCGGCCAGGGCGCGCCACGTGGCGCAGTCCTTTTCGGCGACCAGCGAAATAACATGATCGCTGGGCGTCTTCTCCGTAGCGGCCAGCGACATGCCTTGGACCGCCAAGCTGGCCATCTGAATGCCTATGGGCAACCCGCACCCCGGCAGTAGCACGACCGCCGCGAGGACGACCCCGATCCGCTTCATGCGTTTCCTCCGCCCTGAGCCGATTCGAAGTGGTTATTGTGGCGGGCGTATGAGTCGCGGCGCAAGGCGGAAAATTTTGCCTATCCGGCAAATAGATATTAAGAAATTCTCAACTATTTTCCGAGGCGATCAGGCCGGCTTTTCCGCCTCGTCGGCCTTGGCCTTCGGCGGCGGCGCGACAACGCGAATATGCAACTCGCGCAGGCGACTCTGATCGACTGTGGCCGGCGCTCCCATCAGCAGATCCTGGGCCTGCTGGTTCATCGGGAAAGCGATGACCTCGCGCAGGTTCTGGGCATCGGCCAGCTGCATGACCATACGGTCGATGCCGGGCGCCGAACCGCCGTGCGGCGGGGCGCCGTAGCGGAAGGCATTGAGCAGGCCGCCGAAGCGGGTTTCCACGTCCTGCTTGGTATAACCGGCGATCTCGAAGGCCTTGTACATGATCTCGGGACGATGATTGCGGATGGCGCCCGAGGACAGTTCGACGCCGTTGCAGACGATGTCGTACTGGAAGGCCTTGATGTCCAGCGGGTCCATGCTCTCCAACGCCTCCAGCCCGCCTTGCGGCATCGAGAAGGGGTTGTGACTGAACTCGATCTGCTTGGTGTCCGGGTTGCGTTCGTACATCGGGAAATCGACGATCCAGCAGAAAGCGAACTGGCCGTCCTTGAGCAAACCCAACTCGGCGCAGAGGCGGGTACGCACGAAGCCGGCGAAGGGCGCCGCCTTGTCCTTGGCGCCGCAAACAAAGAAGACGGCGTCGCCGTCCTTGAGGCCGACGGCCTGACGCACGGCGGCGATGCGCTCGGGCTCCAGGTTGCGCGCGATCGGACCCTTGCCGCCGCCCTCTTCGAAAACGATGTAGCCGAGACCGCCCTGCCCTTCGGCCTTGGCCCAATCGTTGAGCTTGTCGAAGAAGCTGCGCGGCTGGGCAGCACCGCCCGGCGCCGGAATGGCGCGCACCACGCCGCCGGCTTCCACCTGGCGGGCGAACAGGCCGAATCCGGAGCCGCGGAAGGCTTCCGAGACATCGGCGATGACCAAGGGATTGCGCAGGTCGGGCTTATCGTTGCCGTACTTCAGCATGCTGTCGGCAAAGGCGATGCGCGGAAACGGCGGCGGCGTGACGGCGCGACCACGGCCGAATTCGTTGAAGATGCCGGCCAGCACCGGTTCGATAGCGGCAAAGACGTCGTCCTGGGTGACGTAGGCCATCTCGAAATCGAGCTGATAGAACTCGCCGGGCGACCGTTCGGCCCGCGCATCCTCGTCGCGGAAGCAGGGCGCGATCTGGAAGTAGCGGTCGAAGCCGGAGACCATCAGCAGCTGTTTGAACTGTTGCGGCGCCTGCGGCAGGGCGTAGAACTGACCGGGATGGCGGCGGCTGGGCACCAGGTAATCGCGGGCGCCCTCGGGCGAACTGGCGGTCAGGATCGGCGTCTGCACTTCGAGGAAGCCCTGGTCGGTCATCCGCCGGCGGATGCTGGAGATCACCCGGCTGCGCAGCACGATGTTGGCGTGAAGCTGTTCGCGGCGCAGGTCGAGATAGCGGTGGCGCAGGCGGATGTCCTCGGAAAAATCGCCCTCGCCGGCCACCTGCATGGGCAGCACGTCGGCCGGCGATTCGACGACGAGGTCGTCGATGGCGAGTTCGACGGCGCCGGTCGGCAGGTTCGGATTGACGGTGTCGGCCGAACGGGCGACGACTTTGCCGGTCGCCGTGACGACGCTTTCGGGGCGGACCTTTTCGGCGATGGCGAACAGCGGGCTGGAGATGTCGATGACACCCTGAGTCAGGCCGTAATGATCGCGCAGGTCGACGAACAGCAGATTGCCGTGATCGCGCTTGCGGTGCACCCAACCCGACAGCCGGACCGTGGCACCCACATGGGATAGGTCCAGTTGGCCACAAGTATGGGTCCGGTAGGGATGCATGGGGAACCTCGGGCCTAGGAAGCGACGGGATGGGCAGCGACCGCCGATAACGTCGGCGACGGGCCGCAAAACCGCACGGAAGGCGGCAGTTTGTCAAGCGTCCATCGGCCGACGATCCGCCACAATGGCGGCTTCCGATAGCCCGCCGTACCGTGTATAGCAGGTGCCGTCGTCAAACACTCGGGTGGGCGCCAACCGACTCCGCCGCCCCGCAATCGGAAGGTACCTCCATGAGGCTGGTGATTCGTCCCGGCGCAGGCTACAGGCCGGCACCCCCCCGCGGCGTTACCGCCGCGACGAGGCGAAGCACCTGAGCGGCCGGCGGAATCGCACGATGGCCAAGGGCGACGCGCCGAGCGTTCCCGGCAGTCTGCTGACCACGTCGGCGGAGGTCGCCGAATTCTGCGAAAGCCTGCGCGGCGCCGCTTATGTCACGGTCGATACGGAATTCATGCGCGAGTCGACCTATTGGCCGATCGTCTGCCTGGTCCAGATCGCCGGCCCCGACAGCGCAGCCGCTATCGATACGATGGCCCCGGGCATGGATCTGGCGCCGGTGCTGGCCATCTTCAGCGACCCCAACGTCCTGAAGGTGTTTCATGCCGGACGTCAGGACATCGAAATTTTCCACCACATCTCCGGACGGGTGCCGGCACCGGTCTTCGACACGCAGATCGCCGCCATGGTTTGCGGCTTCGGCGATTCGGTCGGTTACGAAACGCTGGTGGCGAAATTCGCCGGGGTAAGTGTCGACAAATCCTCGCGCTTCACCGACTGGGCGGCCCGGCCGCTGCGTCCGCAACAGATCGCCTATGCCTTGGCCGACGTCGTCCACCTGCGCGTCGTTTACGAAAAGTTGGAGCGGCGGCTGGCCAAGAGCGGCCGGGTCGATTGGCTGCAGGAGGAACTGGCGACCCTGACGGGAACGGAAACCTACGAAGCCGACCCGCGCAAAGCCTATCTGCGCATCCGCACGCGGGCGATGAGCCCGCGAGTGCTGGCCATCCTGCGCGAGGTCGCCGCCTGGCGCGAGGAGGAGGTGCAGCGCCGCGATCTGCCCCGCAACCGCCTGCTGCGCGACGAGGCCTTATTGGAGATCGCCCACCATGCTCCCCGCGACGTCGAGGAGTTGGCCCGCACGCGCGGTCTCGGACGCCGTCTAGCGGAAGGCGATTCCGGGCAACAAATCCTGGCCGCCGTGGCGCGTGGCCTGGCCCTTCCCGACGCCGAATGCCCGCAACCGCCGCAGAAGCGCGAATTGCCGAAGGAACGCGGCCCGGTCACCGACCTGCTCAAGGTTCTGCTCAAGCTGAAATGCACCGAATTCGATGTCGCCCAGAAACTGGTCGCTTCGGCCGAAGATGTCGAAGTCATTGCGGCGGTTGGAGAAAAGGCCGATGTTCCGGCACTGCACGGTTGGCGCCGTCAGGTATTCGGCGAGGACGCGCTGCGCCTGCTGGACGGCCAAATCGCCCTGGTCGCCCGCAAGGGCCAGTTGGTTGCCCTGCCCTATCCCGAACGACCAAGCGGCGACCGATAGACCGGCCGGCCACCTCCCGAAGGGCGATAGCGACGTCTTACGCCCACTCCCTGAGTCGAAAAGCATGGAGATGCCAACCCTACCGGGGTAGAATCTCGTAAGATTCGCTGGGTAAGAACGTTGGCGCGTCGAAAGTGCTTGGCGCCCGACCACAACCCTAAGTATATATAGCACGATCAGTCATTCTGGGATTTTCCGTGCAGAGATGGAGTCCCTGGTTGGTGGTGGTGGCCGGCTTGTTGGCCGTGGCCATCTTTTACATCGACATCACCCTGCCATTTGGCGATGCGGGCGGTGTGCCCTATGTCGCGCTGATCTGCCTGGGATGGTGGCATCCGCGCCGTCAGGTCATCTACCTATTTGCCGCCGTGGCTTCGGTTCTGATTCTCACCGCATTTCTGTTGTCCGGTTCCGAGCCGATCAACGTGCTGACCATCAGCAATCGCGTCCTGGCCCTGATCGCCCTATGG
>CANITX010000011.1 GCA_947470575.1 Rhodospirillales bacterium | reverse complement strand
CCCAATGGCGCCGGTTGCACGTGAAGCCCTATCCCGATCCGCGGCCGCCGGCCTTGCTGCAGGCGTTGCACGATAATGCCGTCGGCGATGCGGGTTTCTCGGCAGGCTATAAGCACGCCTGTTCCGCCACCACCGGCACGCTTTGCGATCCGGTGATGGACAAGGCTATCGAAACGGCGATGCCATTGACGGGAGCGGCCCGGGCCAAGGCTTTCGAGGAAGTCGCCCGAATGTCCTACGAAGACTATGTGGACAATGTCTATCTGGTTCACATGGTCGGCTTCGCGCGCGTCGGGCCGCGCGTCAAGTACACCCCGAACGTACTGACCAACGGCATGATGAAGATCGAGGACATTTCCTTCAACTGACGCCTGTTGCTGGTTTTTGAGCGGTAAAGCCCCGGCCGATCGGCCGGGGCTTTTTCTTGGCCGGTCCCTTGATCTAGTCCTGTCAGGACGAAGGAAAACTCCGACACCCCGGGCCGCGATCTTGACTTCCGCCACCTGAGACGTCCTAAATGGCAGTAATTTTAGCGTGCCATTCTACTTGGTAGAATTTCGGCGGGGAGACGCCCTAACGGGGCGGAAACGGCCCTAAAGCAGGCAAGCAGGTTGACTATCTCGCTACGGGCCAATGGAGAAAGCGACGAGGTGTCGCAAGATTCATGACCCTGGATCATCTGGGAGGTTGCAGTGAACATGTTACGAGGATTTTCCGGATATCGGGCGACAGCCGCCATGGCGGCCGTTCTCGGTTTCGGTCTGCTGACGGCCACTACGGCTCAGGCACAAGCCAACAAGACCGTGACCATCGTCGTCGCCGAGGAGCCGGACGACCTGGATCCGTGCTCGGCGTCGTCGTCATTCACGGGCCGCATCGTCCATCAGAATGTCGTCGAGACATTGGCCGAACTACGCCCCAACGGCGACATCGAACCGCGCCTGGCGACAGGATGGGAGCAGATCGATCCGCTGACATGGCGCTATAAGCTGCGCCAAGGAGTGACGTTCCACGATGGCGCAAAGTTCGACGCCGATGCCGTGATCAAGGCCTTGGATCGCGTCTACAATGTCAAGTTCATGTGCATGGTGAAGAACAAGTACTTCAGCAACGTCAAGGCAACGGCCAAGAAGGTCGACGACTACACCGTCGACATCGCCACCGACAAGCCGTGGCCGCTGATCCTGATTTATATGACAGGGCTTGGCATCCCCTCGCCCAACACGCCGTCGGACAAACTACAGCTAAACGCCATCGGCACCGGACCCTACGTCTTCGACAGGTGGGTCCAGCAGCAGGAAATCGTCATCAAGAAGAACCCCAACTATTGGGACAAGGCGAGGAAGCTCGACGTCGAGACCGCCCGCTACATCGTGCGTAAGGAGTCGCCCGTGCGCTCCTCCATGGTTGAGATCGGTGAAGCGGACCTGGCACCCGAAATCGCCGTCAACGACGCAACCAATCCGAAAACGGATATTCACTACCCGAATTCGGAAACGACGTGGCTGCGCATCGACATGACGCAGCCGCCGCTCGACGACAAGCGGGTGCGCCAGGCGCTGAACTACGCCATCGACCGCAAGGCACTGATGGAAAGCTTCTTCGCCCGCGGCTCGGTCGCGGCAACTCAGGCGTGGGGTCCGAACGTCAAGGGCCACAACTTCGAAATCGACAAGAAGCCCTGGCCGTACGATCCCGCGAAAGCCAAGCAGCTTTTGGCCGAAGCCAAGGCCGCCGGCGTCAAGGTCGACACCGAAATCGAACTGCAAGGCCGCATGGCTGTCTATGACCGGGCGGAAGAACTGATGGAAGCTGTCTATCAGTACTACACGAACGTGGGCTTCAAGGTACGTCTCAAGATGTACGAAGTGGCACAGTGGCGACGGCTGCACGTGAAGCCCTATCCCGACCCACGGCCACCGGCCTTGTTGCAAGCGATTCATGACAACGCCACCGGCGACGCCGGTTTTTCGGCGGTCTACAAGCACGCTTGCGAAGCGACCAGCGGCACCCTCTGCGATCCGCACATGGACAAGGTGATCGCCGAAGCCAATCTGCTGACGGGACCGGCACGGGCCAAGGCGTTCGAGGAAGTCGCGCGCCTGTCGTACGAGGAGTATGTGGACAACGTCTATCTCGTCCACATGGTTAGCTTCTCGCGCATCGGCAAACGCATCAAATACGAACCGAACGTGCTGACGCGTGGCATGCTTAAGATCGAGGATATCAGCTTCAACTGATTCCTCGCGCGAAGTCCCCGCACGGGAAAGGCCCCGGCCAATGGGCCGGGGCCTTTTTACATGACTTCGAATGAGATATTCTTGACGATCTGGGGAACGGAGCAGCAGTTGAACTCCCGGCAAAAAGGACAACAGCCATGTTGGAAATCAGGAAGTTGACGTCAAACATCGGCGTTGAGGTGCTAGGCGCCGATGTGCGCGACCTCGACGACGCTGCGTTCGCCCGGATATATCAAGCCTTCCTGGACAATATCGTCGTCGTGATCCGTGGTCAGGATGACTTGAAAATCGAGGAATACCTGCACCACAGCCGGCGCTTCGGACATGTCAAACCGCACATTGTCGCCCGCCAGCGCCATCCACAGTATCCCGACCTGATGCTGCTCGATAACCAAGTGGCCGACCAGCGCAGCAAAGCGACCACCATCTCCCGCGACGTTCTGCAGTCGCGCGGCAGTGACTGGCACACCGACCTCTCCTATGAACAGATTCCGGCGAAAGCCACGCAGCTTTATCCGATCCACCTGCCGAGCTACGGCGGCGGCACCAAGGTCGCCAGCTGCTATGCCGCCTACGATGCCCTGCCCCAGCGGCTAAAGACCAAGATCGAAGATCTCACTGGCAACTATGTCTACGGCGGCAAGGTTCAGCGCGCCACCGTCGCCTTCCTCGACGAGAAGGACCGCAATCGCAAGCCCGTGGTGCATGCACTAGCCCGGGTCCATCCGGAAACCGGCCGCAAGTCGCTATACCTCGATCCACGCAAGATCATCAGCATCAACGGCATGGAAGAACAGGAAGGCGCCGATTTGATCGCCGAGCTGGCCACTTACCTGATCCAGCCGGGCTACGAGTATCAGCACAAGTGGGAGTATGGCGACATCGCCATTTGGGATAACCGCTGTGCGATGCACTCCGCCATGGGCGGCTATCCCCCGGAGGAGCGCCGTTTGCTGTGGCGGGTGACGATCATGGATTACGATTACCTGGAACAGCTGAAAAAGCTGGAGAACCCGCAGGGACACGAGTTGGAGCAGGTCCAACGGCTATCGGCCTGACTTCGGCTCTGGGCCTAGGCCATTCCACGTCCGGCTCATCCGCGGGCCGGACGGCGGACGGCAAGGAGTGGAGACAATGCCATGATCTCGACGCCGGCCATTCTCGACCTCACACTCGGAACGGAACGGCGCCCGAGTGGCCCCTTCGACGGCGACAAGGCCTGGACGCGCCAAGCCCTGCGTCCCTCCGATTGGACCGTGACAGTCACCGACGCGGTCAAACGCGAATTGGCCCAGGTCGTCGCCTCCTTGCGCCAGCAGACCTTGCCTGTCTACCTGCTGCGCCCAGCGCACTTCGAGCTTGCCGCCAGCCGCCGGATGATGGCCGAAGCGAAGCATCTGACCGATGCCGGCCGCGGCTTTGCCATGATCGACCGCCTGCCGCTCGACGATTGGTCGGAAGAGGAAGGTCGGGCGGTCTATTGGCTGCTCGGCCAATTGTTCTCACAGCCGGTCGCCCAATCCTCGAAGGGCACGATCTTTCGCGAAGTCGTCAATGCCGAGGGCAACAACGGTTACGGCTACAACGGCGCCAACGGCACGGGCCGCTTGACCTACCATTCGGACAACAGCGGCAACCGGCTGCTGCCTACCTATGCCGCCCTGCTCTGCCTGCATGGCGCCGAAGCGGGCGGTGAAAGCCAGTATTGCTCGCTCTATACGATGTTCAACGCCCTGCGCGAAGCGGCCCCGGATGCGCTAGAGCGGCTTTTCCAACCGTTCCTCCACGACCGGCAAGGCAAGGTTCCCGACGGCGAACCGCAGGTGCTGAAGGCACCGGCGATAACCTATGACGGCCGCTATCTCACCAGCCGCTTCTCCATGAACAAGATTCGCACCGGCTATAAGAAGGCCGGCGAGGAGCTCGATCGGCGGACCGTAACCGCCATGGAAACGTTGGTCGATCTCATCGATGCCAAGAAGCTTGCCGCCGAATATCTTATGGAAAGAGGTCACATCCAGATCATCAACAACCGCGAGGGGCTGCATCACCGTTCGGCCTTTCGCGACGGCCCGGTGCACAAGCGTCATATGGTCCGCCTGTGGCTGCGCGACACGGGACGCCCCTTTTACGACGGTTGAACGCCCACGGACGGAACACATCCCGTTCGGGCCTATCGGCGCAGCGAAGGTTCTGCGCCGTCCCGCTCCGCTCCCGAGTCAACACCGCGCTGCTTAGGTGGCGGCGTTCAGGGATATGTTGCCGAACCCCCTGGCCTGTACCGGCGGATCGCCTATGATGTTACGGACAACGATAGCGGAACGAAGGCGGGAGCAGCGACGATGAGCAATGGCTACGCAGGCGACGTCAGCCCGAAGGAAGCCTGGGAAATCCTTGCCAAGGAACCTGACGCGGTGCTGGTCGACTGTCGCACCGACGCCGAATGGAGTTTCGTTGGCCTGCCCGACCTGTCGCCCCTCGGCAAGCAGGCAGCGCTCATCCCCTGGCAGGTCTTTCCGTCCATGGGAACCAACCCGCAATTCGTCGAGCAGGTCTCGAAGGAAGGCGCCAAGCCAGACGCGCCGGTGCTATTCCTCTGCCGCTCCGGCGCCCGTTCGCGCAATGCCGCCATTGCCGTCACAGCCGCCGGCTTCCGCAAAGCCTACAACGTCAGCGACGGCTTCGAAGGGCCGCACGACGGCGATAAGCACCGCGGCAAGGTGGCCGGCTGGAAAGCCGATGGCCTGCCCTGGCGCCAGGCCTGATATCGACCCGATCAGGACTGCGAAACCGCCAGCGCCTGCGCCAGATCGTCCTTTATATCCTCGACGTCCTCAAGGCCAACGGATAGCCGCACCAAGCCGTCGGTGATGCCCAGATGTGCCCGCTCCTCGGGGCTGATGCGTTGATGCGTCGTGGTCGCCGGATGGGTGATCAGGCTTTTCGCATCGCCCAGGTTGTTGGAGATGTCGATCAGGCCGAGGGCGTTGAGGAAGCGGAAGGCACGCTCGCGTCCCCCGGCGATCTCGAAAGCGACAACGGTGCCGAAACCCGACATCTGCTTTTTCGCCAGCGCATGCTGTGGGTGGCTGGCCAGTCCGGGATAGAGGACACGGCCGATGCCGCTGCGCCCTTCCAGAAAGCGGGCAACCGCGCCGGCACTGGCACAATGCTGGCGCACCCGCAGGTCGAGCGTCTCCAACCCCTTCAGCACCAGCCAGGCGTTGAACGGGCTCATCGCCGGCCCGGTGTGGCGATAGATCGGCGTGAAGTCCTTTTCGATGAACTCGCCGTCGTTGGTCAGCACGGCGCCGCCCAGGCCGCGGCCTTGGCCATCCATGTGCTTGGTCGTCGAATAGACGACGATGTCGGCGCCGAGCTCCAACGGCTTCTGCAGGATCGGGGTGGCGAAAACATTGTCGACCACGACGCGGGCACCGGCCGCATGGGCGAGGGCGCAGACCGCCGGCAGATCTATTATTTCCAGCGCCGGATTGGACGGCGACTCCAGGAATACCGCCTTGGTCGGCACCGACAATGCTTGCTTCCATTGATCGAGGTCGGCGCCATCGACCTGCACCGTCTGGATGCCCCAGCGCGGCAACAGGTCGGTGATAATGATGTGGCACGAGCCGAATAGGGCCTTCGACGCCACCACCCGGTCGCCGGACCTGAGCTGGCAGATCAGCGCGGAAAAGACCGCCGCCATGCCACTGGCCGTGCCGCGGCAATGGGCGGCGCCTTCCAGCAGACACAGCCGCTCCTCGAGCATGGAAACGGTCGGATTGGCATAGCGCGAATAGATGAAGCGCTGGTCTTCGCCCTTGAAGGCGCGCTCGGCGGCCTCGGCCGTCGCGTAGACGTAGCCCGAGGTCATGAATAGCGCCTCGCTGGTCTCGTCGAAGACCGAGCGGCGGGTGCCGCCGCGGACCAGACGAGTGGCGGAACGCCAGCCGGAACGGTCAGTATAGCCGGTGGGCGAAGCTATGTCGGGGGAAGTATCGTCGCGCATGATGCGGTCTCTCCGGTTCCAAAAGATCGGACCGGCTCTCGATATCCCTGATCGTCGCGGGGATGGCTACAACGAGAGCCGACCTTTTAGCGAGTTGTTTTACGTGGTCGCAAGCCGGTCGGGCACAAATCACCACGTGGCTTTGGCATATCCCCCTGCGATGACCCGGTCAAGAGGGAAACCGGCGGGAGAAGATGGCATACGGCGCCGTCGCGTCATACTGGCTTGGCGCTGCCGTCGCCGCTATAAAGGCAGCATCCGCGCTAATTCCATGGATGTCCGATGACCCAGAACATAGCAACGCTGGCCGGCTCGCCGGTCAAGATCGTCGAGCAGATTGCCGCCCAAGGTCGCGTCCGTCGCACGCCCTGCGGCGATGGCGATCTCATCTGGCATGAATGGGGAGATGCCCCGCGCCGCCTCGTGCTCTTCCATGGCGGCCACGGCAGTTGGACCCATTGGTTGCGCAACATCGATTTCTTTGCGCGCCACTATACGGTGTTGGCCGCCGACCTGCCCGGTAGCGGTGACTCGGCCGATGCACCGATGCCCCAGGGCGACGAAAGCTTCGGCGATCTCCTCGGAGATATTGTGTCGGCCGGTCTCGACATGCTGATCCCCGCCGACACGCCGCCCTATCACCTGGCCGGCTTCTCCTTCGGCGGCACCATGGCCGGCATCACGGCGGTGCACCAGGAACGCCGGCTGGCTTCATTGACCATCGTCGGCTCCAACGGCATGGCGCTGAAGCGCGGCGAGGTCGCGCCGATGATTAAGTGGCGCAAGATGACCGATCCGAACGAGATCCTTGCCGCCCATCGCCACAACCTGGGCGCCCATATGATGGCCGACAAGTCGAAGATCGACGACCTGGCGGTCCACCTGCAGTACGAAAACACCCGCAAGTGCCGCCTGCGCAGCCCGATCATCAGCCGCACCGACGTGCTCAGCCAGGCGCTGGCCCGCGTCAAGACGCCGGTCAACGGCATTTGGGGCGAACGCGATGCCACGACTTGGCCCTATCACAGCCTGCGCGAGGAAGCCTTGCGCAAGCATCACCCGGAATTGCTTTACCAGATCGTGCCCGACGCCGGACACTGGGTGCCCTACGAAGCAACCGATGCGTTCAATCCCCTGCTGCTTCGGTTCCTCAGGTCCCGCGAGCAATAGCCCGTCGTTGTGGGGTCGAGGCGCCGCTGGCCCTTGACGGATATACAGGCAAACTCGATAGTCGGTACCCGGCCCTTGTGGAACGCCGCTTGGCGGGTTTTGCGGCCGCGCTCGCTCGACATTTGAGGAGGATGCACGATGGCTCGCTTGCCCGTGTTCGACAGCCCCCTGCTGCTCGGTTTCGACCAATTCGAACGTATGCTCGATCGCGTGTCCAAAGCGGCCGCCGACGGCTATCCCCCCTACAACATCGAGAGGATCGGCGAGAACGGGCTGCGCATCACATTGGCGGTGGCCGGCTTTACGCCGGATGACCTGTCCGTCACCGTCGAGGACAATCAGCTTGTCGTGCGCGGCCGCAACGGCGGCGACGACCGGGAGCGGGTGTTTCTGCATCGCGGTATCGCGGCTCGCCAGTTCCAGCGCAGCTTCATCCTGGCCGACGGCATCGAGGTGCGCGGTGCCGATCTGGACAACGGCCTCCTGCACATCGACCTGGAACACATCGCGCCGGAACGGTCGGCGCGCACCATCGAAATCCGCAAGGCAACACCCACCGGCAAGCGGGCCACCAACAGAACCATCGATGTCGATTCGGAATCCTAGGGAAAGTTCCAGCGGCGCTCAGGCAGCGCGGCTGCTGGCCGTCTCAGTCAACAGGGCGTAGAGCGCATCCGTGTTGTCGGTACCGCGCAGCTTTTCGCACATGCCTTTGTCGCGCAACAGGCGCGACACCCGGGCCAGAGCCTTGAGGTGATCGGCGCCGGCCGACTCGGGTGCCAACAACAAGAAAATCAAGTCCACCGGATGTTCATCGATAGAATCGAAATCGACCGGGCGTTCGAGCCTTGCAAACAATCCGAACAGTTGGCCCAATTTGGCCAACTTGCCGTGAGGAATGGCGATGCCGTTGCCGACCCCGGTGGTACCCAGGCGTTCACGTTCCACCAGTACATCGAATATCGCACGTTCGTCCTGCCCGCTTAGTTCGGCAGCCCGCTTGGCAAGGTCGTGAAGCGCCTGCTTCTTACTGCTGACGCGGAGGTTGGCAATCACACCTTGAGGGCTCAGCAGATCGGCGATTTCCATAGCCGCCCTCAGCCTTGGCGTGAGCGTGTGTTGCTGGGATCGATCCAGCCGATATTACCATCTGAGCGACGATAGACGACGTTCAAGCCGCCATGGGCGCGGTTCATGAACATCAAGACGGGTGCATCGGCCAGATCAAGGCGCATCACCGCTTCGCCCACGGTCAAGGTGGCAATCTCCGTCTGCATTTCAGCAATGACCACGGGATTGGCGTCTTCGGCAACCTCCTCTTCGTGGTCTTCGCCGGCCAGCACATATTGCTGGGCGCTCAGCACGCTTTGATCCTCGCGCGCCTTATGATGATCTTTCAGGCGGCGCTTGTAGCGACGCAATTGCTTGGCAATGCGATTGAGCGCGCCGTCGAATGCCGCATAGGCATCGTCTGCCAGCGCGCCGCCCTGCACGATCAGGCCACGGCCCGGATGAACCGTGATATCGGCGCGCACCTTACGGTGGGCTTCAGGGGTGAAGGTGACCGTAGCCTCGATCGCCCTGGCGAAATATTTCGTGACGGCATCGCTGAGTTGGTCTGTGGCATAGCCGCGCAATGCGTCCCCCACATCCATGTGCCGTCCTTGCACTAAGACATTCATGAATTGATGCGATTTAGCCCACGGGAACCCGGAACGACGAACCGGGTTGTGAATTTGCTTCGGCGTCTTGCCGACTGCTGATGTCGTTACCATCGGCAGTACTTGGACCAAGTGGCCGAACGGTTATCCCTACGCCGTCATCGGCGCTGAACAGTTAGTTCCGTCTATCCGCCAAGTCAATAGCCGGGTCAAATGCGATGGGGTCATAGACCGTCAGAGACGTGCCGACTTCTGCCGCCGACGCTGCATAGAGGAAGGAATACCTAGGGCTTCTCGATACTTGGCAACCGTCCGCCGCGCGATATCGATACCCTCCTCGCGCAGGATTTCGGTGATTCTGTCATCGGACAGAATATTTGTCGCCGATTCCTCGTCGCTCAGCGCCTTGATCCGGTGACGAACGGATTCCGACGAATGGGCGTCGCCGCCCATCGAACTGCCGAGGGATGTCGTGAAGAAATATTTTAATTCGTAGATGCCGCGCGGCGTAGCCATATATTTGTTGGAGGTCACCCGGCTGACCGTACTTTCATGCATTTCGATGGAATCGGCGATGTCGCGCAATACCAATGGACGCAGTTCCTGGATGCCGCGGAGGAAGAAATTTTCCTGCTGGCGCACGATCTCGGTGGCAACCTTGAGAATAGTGGTTGCCCGCTGATGCAGGGACTTAATCAGCCAGTTTGCCGATTGCAGGCAGGTATTAATGTAGGTGCGCTCCTCGCGCGTTCGCGTCGAGCGAGTAATTTGGGTGTGGTAGTGGTTGTTCACCAGTACCCGCGGCAAGGTGTCGTTGTTCAATTCGATGATCCACCCACCGCCTGCTTTGGCTCGAACGAAGACGTCGGGCGTGATCGGTTGTGGGGCGGTCGATTCGAACGATAGGGCCGGTTTCGGGTTAAGCGCGCGTATTTCGGTGACCATATCGCGCAGGTCTTCGGCATCGACACCGCAAATGCGCGTCAACTCGTCGTATTCGTGGCGGCCGAGCAGCGGCAAGTTATCGAGCAAGGCCTGCATGGCCGGATCCAACCGATCGCGTTCGCGCAGCTGCAGCGCCAGGCACTCGCGTAGATCCCGCGCGAAGATGCCGGAAGGATCGAACTGCTGCAGTCGGGCAAGCACGGCCTCGACCCGCGCCACTTCGCAGCCGAGCAGTTCCGCTATGGCCGTCAGATCGCCGCTTATGTAGCCGCTGTCATCGAGCAGGTCGACAAGATGCAAGCCGATGACACGGTCAGCAGCGTCGGGAACATCCATGTTGAGCTGGCGCAGGATATGGTCGCGAAAGGATACCGCTTCCGAGACCGTCTGTTCGATCCCGGACACGCCATCCTCGAAGCCATGGCCGCCGGCGCTGCCCCAGTTTTCGAAGGCTGCCTGGCCGGCGGCCTCGCCGTCGATGCCGTCGTTCACCGCATCGTTGTTCCAGACGTTATCGAAATCGGCATCCAGTGCCCGTTCCGCAGCACCCGTGGAGTCGGCACTGTCCGATAGGTCGACCCTCGCCAATCCGTCGCCCATCGGCGTCATTTCAGCGGGGCCTTCGGGTCCCGGATCCATGCCATCGGCGATTTCGCGGGATTCGTCATCCCGTTCGAGCAAGGGGTTCTGTTCCAGTTCTTGTTCGACGTAGGCAGCCAGTTCCAGATTGTTCAATTGCAGCAGCTTGATGGCCTGCTGCAATTGCGGCGTCATTACCAGGGTCTGCGAAGTACGCAGTTCGAGGCGTGTTGAGATCGCCATGGCTGTCGGTCAGAGCCTGAATCTATCGCCCAGGTAGACGCGCCGAACATCCTCGTTGCCGACGATATCGGCCGGCAATCCTTCGGTCAGCACCCTACCGTCGTGGATGATGTAGGCGCGATCGATGATGTCCAGGGTCTCGCGGACGTTGTGATCGGTGATCAGCACGCCGATGCCGCGGTCCTTGAGATGCACCACCAGCTCGCGGATGTCGCCGAGCGCGATGGGATCGATGCCGGCCAGTGGTTCGTCGAGCAGGATGAAGTGAGGCCGCGAGGCCAGCGCCCGGGCGATCTCCACGCGCCGCCGTTCGCCGCCGGATAGGGCGAGCGCCGGCGTCCGGCGCAGGTGGCTGATGGAGAACTCGGCCAGTAGTGCCTCGAGAAGGGCGGCGCGCCGCTCCGCCGAACTTTCCACCACTTCGAGTACTGCCATGATGTTGTTCTCGACCGTCAGGCCCCGGAATATGGAGGCTTCCTGCGGCAGGTAGCCAATGCCCAGGCGAGCGCGGCGATACATCGGCATGTCGGTGATATCCAAGCCGTCGAGCGTCACGGAGCCGTAATCGGGGGATATCAACCCAGTGATCATATAAAAGCAGGTTGTTTTCCCTGCGCCGTTGGGCCCAAGCAGGCCCACGATCTCGCCGCGCTGAATCGACAGGCTGACGCCGCGCACGACCGGACGTTTCTTGAACCGCTTGCCCAGATTGCTGGCAACAAGGCCCCGGTTATCGGCCACCAGCCGTGGCCCCTCGGCAGCCGGATCGCCCTCTACAGCCGGCGGGTTGAAGGGGATCGCCGTCATCTTCCACCACCACCGCGGGCGTCGTCCGGAGTCAACAGGCCCCTGACCCGCCCCTGCGCGCCCGCACCTTCGCAGGACAGCAGCCGGCTGGACCCGGCATTGACGTTGACCTCGGCACGGCAGCCGCTGAGCTGGGTCTTCCCCCGTGTCAGCTTAACCCCGCCGGTCAGCACCGCGATGCCCGAGGTCACATCGTAAACGGCGCGTTCAGAGGACACCGATTCATCGGGCGTGATGATATACACGTTATCGAAGGCCTCGATCCGGTACACCTCCGTCTTGCCGGACACCGTCCGGAAATGCGCCGTCATGACATCAGCGGCGAGGGTCTGGTTGTTGCGCACGGTCCGGGCATTGCCGCGTGCGACCGCAATCTGACGGCGTTGCCAGAATTCAATCTGGCGGTCAGCACGGATGAGGGTATCCCCCGAGGTATAGCGAACATCCGGTCCGGATAGGACGAAGACGGCATTTTCCACATCGTAGACTCCGAGCGCACCAACCGCTTTTTGTCCTGCCGAAGTGATGCTGACACGCCCTTCGGCGTCCATCCGCCAAATCTGGGTACCGCCGCCCTTTTCCTGGCGGTAGTGCGCTCGCAAGGTATCGGACTCGATGCGCACATCGCCGCGCACCGCGACGGCGTTTCCCGTGGCCAGAAAAACCTGTTCATCCTGGCGCCATTCGATGCCGTTATCGGCACTGACCTCGACAGGCACCTCCTCGCCGCCAACACCAAGGCTTGGCGTTACGGCACTCGGACGGTTTGGCGCGGGTGCTGGCGCGGCCGTCCTGGCCGGGGATTGCGCAAGCAATACAGGCGACGGGGAAACGGCGGCGAGTGTTACCCCGGCGGCTAGGACGACCGCTAGAAGCATCGGATTCACCGCGCTGCCGCGCCGGCGCCGGGAGAAAGCAATAGCCGCGCCTTGCCCGTGAACACAATGATCTTTCCCTTGTCGCGCAGACGAAATCCCTCGGAATGCAAATTGCCGAACGGACCGTGGCCGGCCACCGGCTCGCGGCCAAAAGCGCTGCCTGCCGCCAAGTCGATTTCTGCTGCGGCGGTTCGTATTTCGTATCCGGCGTCGTGATACAGGGTGACGTCGCCAGCCAGCGCAAGATTTTGAACGTCTCGGCTGTAAACTCCGGCTTCCGAGGTCACGACAAGCCACGTCCCGTCGTCCAACGTGATGTCGGCCTTCGGCATCTCCAGGGAAATAGTGGCAGCGGTGCCGGTATCGTCGCTGGCCAAATCGGCGGTGACCGAGAATGGCCGGTGATCCTTGTCAACACCCACGTAGCGGGGGTTAACCATACGCGGGCTGGCGGCATCACGCGCCTTCAGGGCGGCAAAACCGATGCGAAAGCGGCTGTCTTCCCCGTTCAGGTACGGCCAGGCTACGACCAACACCAGCGGCACAACAGCCACCAGCGGCAACAACACCTTCAGCAACGAAACGAACCGGCTGTAGCCCACCACCCGCCAGCGGCTGATCGTCGGCCGCTTCTGCAGCAAGGGCGTATAGCGTACCCGGGAACCCGGCGGCGCTCCTTCGCCTCCCCGTCCCTCGGCAACGGTTGCAGGTTCCATCGCAGCGGAAGCGTTGGCTGCTGTCATCGCCAGCTCACGCCACACCGGCCCGCAGACAATCGTGGATGTGAATGATGCCGATAGGACGGCCGCCTTCGACCACGAACAGGCTGGTGATCGGTCCGCGGGGCCGGTTGTTCATCACATGCACGGCCTCGCTGGCCAAGGTTTGAGGACCCAAGGTGCGCGGGTCGGGCGTCATGATGTCGCCGGTCCGGCGGTCGAGCAGGTCGGGGCTCATGTGACGGCGCAAGTCGCCGTCGGTGATGATGCCGGCAAGCCGGCCACTGTCATCGACGATGCCGATGCAGCCGAAGCTCTTGGCCGTCATGACCAATAGGGCGTCCGACATGCTTGCCTTGGCACCGATCAGCGGGACGGCGTCACCACCATGCATGATATCGGCAACCCTGAGCAGCCGTCGCCCAAGCCGGCCGCCGGGATGCAAGACACGGAAATCGTCGGCAGAAAAGCCGCGGCGTTCGAGCAAGGCAACGGCCAGCGCATCGCCCAATGCCATGGTTGCGGTGGTCGAGGTGGTTGGCGCCAATCCCATCGGACAGGCTTCTTCCGCCGCCGGCAGAACAAGCGATACGTCGGCAGCCTGCGCCAACGTGCTGGTCGCCCGGCCGGTTATCGACACCAAGGGAATTTCGTGACGCTTGGCGTATTGTATCAAGTCGGCCAGTTCCGCCGTTTCCCCGGAATTGGACAGGGCCAGGATCGCGTCGCCCACTTGAATCATGCCAAGGTCGCCGTGGCTCGCCTCGGCCGGATGGACGAAGAAAGCCGGCGTGCCCGTCGATGCCAATGTCGCAGCGATTTTGTTGGCAACGTGGCTATTCTTGCCCATGCCGGTGACCACCACCCGCCCCGTCGCTCCGCCCAAGGCGTCGAGCGCCCGGCTGAAGGACCCGTCGAGACTGTTGGCCAGGCTTTTCAGGCCCTCGCTTTCCAGGCGCAGGACCCGCCGCGCCGATTCAAGATCGGTGCCAGCCACTGCTACGCCTTCGCTGGCCATCGCCCGGCGATCGGTCATCAATCTGTTCCGTCCATCTCCGTTATCGAATGCACCATCGAACGGGCATACCCGACTTTCGCGCCGAATCGGTAGCGCTGGCGGGATGTTGCCCGCCAGCGCTCGGATTCTAAAGGCATTACTCGGAAAGTATGCGCCCCGGGGACTCGGCCGTCAACCGAGCGAGAAAATTTCTATGCAATTCCGATGCCGCAGTCGAAAGTGCGGTTCAGTGGGCAAAGATGTCGTCGTTCGCCCAGCCTGCCAGGTCGAGGGCGGCACGCTCGGGCAGAAACTTGAAACAAGCCTCCGCCAAAGCCATGCGACCCTCGCGAACCAAGATGGCATCGAGTCCCCGGCGCAATTGATGCAGATGGATGACGTCGCTGGCGGCATAGCGGAGTTGATCGTCCGACAGCTGCGTCGCCCCCCAATCGGACGACTGCTGCTCCTTCGACAATTCAATGCCGAGGATCTCCTTTGTGACGTCCTTAAGTCCGTGGCGGTCGGTATAGGTGCGCGCCAGCTTCGACGCAATCTTGGTGCAATAGACCGGGCGGCAATCGACACCCAAATAGCGACGGATGACCGCAAGGTCGAAACGGGCGAAATGGAACAGCTTGGTCACCGCCGGGTCGGCCAATAGCGCCCTGACATTCGGCGCCTTCAGGGCACCGGTGGGAAAGCGCACCAAATGCACCGGCCCTTCGGCGCCGCGCAGCTGCAATAGGCAGAGCCGGTCGCGGTCCGGGTAAAGGCCCATGGTCTCGCTGTCGACGGCGACCGAATCGCCGAAGCTCACGCCGGCGGGCAGATCGCCCTCGTGAAATTCTATGGGAATGCCTTTGACGTCCACCGGGAGCGGTCTCCGGTTAAGTCGGGGAAACGATGTGGTTGGTGCCCAGGAGAAGACTCGAACTTCCACGACCTTGCGGCCACAGGTACCTGAAACCTGCGCGTCTACCAAATTCCGCCACCTGGGCGCCGAGAAATCCGGTCCGTCCCGGCTCGACGGCTGGCCGTGTGCGTACCGCCCGTCCGGGCCGATGTCAACCGCAATCCACGGGAAATGCCCAAGGGGCGGGCGCGTTGTCAGACGGCGGGTCCAGGTCTATTCTGACCGGCAACTATGGTGGCGCGGGTGGCGCGTGAAACCGGTGGCACCGTTAGGGAGAGGGCAGGAGTAGCGATGCGACGTCGACGGGTTACCGTTTTCGGGGGTTCTGGCTTTATCGGCCGCCACCTCGTCAACCGCTTGGCGGCTCGGGGCGACATCGTGACGGTTGCGGTTCGCGACCCGGAAGCCGCCATCTTTCTCAAGCCGATGGGCGATGTCGGGCAGATCGTCATCGTTGCCACCGACATCTGCAATCCGGCTTCCGTGGCTGCCGCCGTGAAGGGGGCCGATGCCGTCGTCAATCTGGTTGGCATACTCTGGCAATGGGGCCGCCGCAGTTTTACCCGCATTCATGCCAAAGGTGCCGGCAACATTGCCCGCGCCGCCCGCGAGGCCGGGGTTGCTCGCTTGGTGCATGTCTCGGCTATTGGCGCCGATAAGGACGGCGAAGCCCTATACGCGCGCAGCAAAGCGGCCGGGGAGGTTGCCGTGCGCGACGCCTTTCCCGCGGCGACGATCCTCCGCCCCAGCGTCGTCTTTGGTCCCGAGGACAATTTTTTCAACCAGTTCGCCGATCTGGCCCGCGACCTACCGGCCTTGCCAATCTTTGGCCGCGGCGACGGCCCGAGCTTTCAGCCGGTATATGTCGGGGACGTGGCAGACGCCATTATGACAGTCCTTACCGCCGCCACCGCCCAAGGCCGCACCTTCGAGTTGGGTGGGCCCCGCATTTACACATACCGTCAGTTGATGGAACTGGTCCTTTCCGAAATCGGCCGGCACCGCATGCTGGTGCCGGTGCCCATCGCGCTGGCAGCAATCGCCGGGTGGTTTTTGCAAAAGTTGCCCAATCCATTGCTGACCCGCGACCAGATGCTGCTGCTGAAGCACGACAATATCGTCGCCGACGGGGCCGCTACGCTGGCCGATCTGGGTATCGTACCGACCGCTGCGGAAACCGTTCTTCCGGCCTATCTCCGGTGCTTCCGCCGGCCTCAGATCAGGATGCCGCGTCCGGTCTGAGGCTGGCAGGCATTAGGCAATCTGGATCGGGTGCTAAGCGCGCTCCACCTCAATCGCGTGGCGAGGTTCTTCGGCCGGAAATTCGGCGATCTCGTGGGCCGCGCCGACGATCAACTCGGCAAACTCCCGAAGAAAGACCGAACCGCGCACGGTGCGCTGAATCAGCACACTGCGCCGGTCGCCATCGTCGATCTTGCGACGCACCAGTTCCAAATCGCTGAGTCGGTCGACGGCGCGAGTCACCGCCGGTTTGGAGACACGTAGCAGGTCGGCCAAGCCGCGCACCGTATGCGGCGGCTCCGTCAGGTATACGGCCAGCAGCATCGCCATCTGGCGAGCCGTTAGGTCGGGCGCGTCACGGCGCACGCTGGTGATCGTCGCCCGCCGCCACAGGTCCAAGGCCTGTATGTCGCTGATCTGAATCGCCATGGGGTGCGCCCGCTTCCCCGAAATTATTTGTTCCGGTTGCGAAATCTTTTATAGCCGAAGCGAGAAGCGCCGGGCAACGGGAATCACCCTGCCCAGGGAAAGGCTTAGGTAGGGAAACGCCCGGCAATTACCTCGAAGAAGGCGCGCATGCCCATCGCCTCGCCGCCCTCCGGCCGGCCCGGCCGCGATGAGGTGTTCCAGGCCATCACGTCCAGGTGTGCCCATGGAATCCCGGCGTCGACGAATTCGGCCAGGAACAGGGCCGCAGTGATCGCCCCGCCCTGCGGCGTTTCCGGATTGTTGGTGATGTCGGCCGTCTTGCCCTCGATCAGCCGGCGATAGGGCTTCCACAACGGCATGTGCCAGACCGGATCGGCGACGTCGGCGCCTTTGGCCACCGCCTCGGCGGCCAGTTCGTCGTCGTTGGCGAACAACGCCGGCAGTTCGGTGCCGAGCGCGACACGCGCGGCGCCGGTCAGCGTCGCGAAGTCGACGATCAGCGCCGGCTTCTCGGCCGCCGCCTCGGCCAGGGCGTCGGCCAGGATGACACGGCCCTCGGCATCGGTGTTGCCGATCTCGATGGTGATGCCCTTGCGCGTGCGAATGACGTCCATTGGCCGCATGGCGTTGCCGGCAACGCTGTTCTCCACTGCCGGGATCAGCACCCGCAGGCGCACCGGCAGGCCGGCAGCCATGATCATGCGGCCGAGGCCCAGCACATGGGCGGCGCCGCCCATGTCCTTCTTCATGTTCTTCATGCCCGAGGCCGGCTTGAGGTCGAGCCCGCCGGTGTCGAAGCAGACCCCCTTGCCGACCAGCGTCACCTTGGGCGCATCGACCGGTCCCCAGGTAAAGTCGAGCAGGCGCGGCGCTCGGTCGCTGGCCCGGCCAACGGCGTGGATCGACGGATAGTTCTGGGTCAACAGGTCGTCGCCGACGATGGCGCGGAACGGCGCATTGAATTCCGCAGCGACGGTGCGCGCCGCCTCCTGCAACTGTTCCGGCCCCATGTCGGAAGCCGGCGTTGTCACAAGATCGCGCACCAGCCGCGTCGCCGTCGCAGCACTTGCCACCCGCGCTCGGTCGGCCCCTGCGGGCCAGAGTAGATCGGCAAAATCCGTGCGCCCTGCCTTGTAGCGGTCAAAGACATAGGTGCCGAGCGCCCAGCCCAGCGCCGCCGTCCCGGCCGAGGTGGGGCTCAATCCGCCGTCAATGCGGTAGACGCCGGCCGGCAGCCGTTCGGCAATGCCGCCCCAGTCGCGCAGCGGATCGTCGCCGCCAACCCCCGCCAGCACCCGGGCGAAGGCGCCACTCGCGCTGGCCAACATCAGGATGCTGCCCGGTTTGGCCTTGAACCCATTGGCCCGCACCCAGGCGGCAACGGCCGGCTCTTGACGGTCCAACCAGTCCTGTAACTCGCCGGCGCCGAGCGGCGTGATCGGCACGGCTGTCCCGGCGGACTCGATGAGATGCTTCGGCACGGCGATTCTCCACGATGAACGGCACCATAACAAAGGGCCGACGTTCCGACGCTGTCAACCGGTCGTCGTCATTGCCCAAGCAGGCGGGAAAATGCGACAAGCCGGCCATGGATCAGGAATGCCGCCCGATGCCGGGAAACACCGTTCATGTTCGCTGTGGCTCCGATATCCGCCGCGGCCTGCAACAGGCCGGCATCGGCGGCCGCTTCGTCGAGTTCTCCGACCCGGTCTGTCAAGGTCCGGTGCCAGCCGACCTGGACGATGCTGACTTGGCCGCCGTCCGCGCCCGCTTCATCGCTGAAGCCTATGGTGGCGGCGAAGCAGGCTGTCGCCGCCGATTGGAAGCCGAGATGGCGGCACTTGACGCCATCGGTGAGGACGACGGGATCGTCCTTTGGTTCGAACACGACATCTTCGACCAAGCTGTGCTGATCCGCGTGCTCGACCGCCTGGCACAGCGGCCGGCGTTGCGAGTCCGGGCACGGTTGATCTGCATCGACCGCTTCCCCGGCATCGACCGTTTCATCGGCCTCGGCCAGCTAACGCCGGAGCAATTGGCGTCGCTCTTGCCGCAGGCTCACCCGGTCACGGACAGCCAATTCATTCTGGGCAGACGGGCCTGGTGGGCCTTCCGCCAAGCTAATCCGGGCGAGCTGTGGACATTGGTTGAGATGGGCACGCCCGACCTTCCCTTGCTTTCCGGGGCGCTCCGCCGTCACCTGATGGAGCTGCCCGGCTGCCGAGACGGCCTGGCCCTGACCGAACGCTTGTGCCTGCGCGCGGTGGCCGAGGGGGCGACCACACCTGGGGACATCTTCCACGCCCTGCGCGAGGAACTGGAACCGCAGCCTTTTCTCGGCGACCTGATGCTATGGCCGATCCTGCGGCGCTTGAGCGATGCGCTGCAGCCGGCGTTGACCCCGTTCGCCGCCTGGAACGATGCCCTCGAACCGACGCCATTCGGCCGGGCGTTGCTCGACGGCGGCGCCGAGTGGTGCGCGGCCAATCCCATCGACCGCTGGCTGGGGGGGATCCACCTGACCGGCCCGACCCCGGCCTGGAGGTGGGATGAAATGGCTAACCGACCCATGGCGGCAGACTGATATGCGCCTTGACGCCGACACCATCGCCAAGGCTGCCAACGCGGCTTTGCATGTCTTCGGACAGCACCACCCGCTGACCGAGGCCCTCTACATGGCGATGGCCGACCCCGACGACCTTGCGGACGTACGCGCCGCCCTCGACGCCCTGCCAGGCGAACAGCACAAGCTGTTCGCCGCCACCTTCTGTAATCTGATGATGCCCAATCGTCAGGAGCCCTAAAGGAGGCAACGAGTATGCCAGGAGACACTGCGAGGATTGGCCAAACCACGCCGTCCCTTACCCGCATCGACGGCATCCGCCCCGGCCTGCGCGTCATGATCAGCGGTGCCGGCAGCGGCATTGGCCGCGCCATGGTCGAGGTCTTCACCGCCCATGGCGCCCGCCTGCATATCTGCGATGCCGTCGGCAACCACCTGCAGGACTGCGTGGACGCGCATCCGGACGTCGGCGGCACGGTGGCCGATGTCGCCGATGCCGATCAGGTGGCCGCTTGGTTCGCGGCGGCCGAAAGCTATCTCGGCGGGCTCGACATACTGATCAACAACGCCGGCATCGCCGGCCCGACGGCGCCGGTCGAAGATATTTCGCTCGCCGACTGGCGGCGCACCATCGACGTCGATATCAACGGCATGTTCTACGCTACCCGGCTGGGCGTGCCCCTGCTCAAGCGGGCGGCGCAACACCACGGCGAGGCGGCGATCGTCAACCTGTCCTCGGTCGCCGGCAAGTTCGGTTTTGCCCGGCGCACGCCTTATGCCTTCGCCAAATGGGGTGTCGTCGGCTTCACCAAAAGCCTATCCATCGAGCTGGGCCCCTTCGGCATCCGCGCTAATGCCATCCAGCCCGGCGTCGTCGACGGCGAGCGGGTGCGCCGGGTCGCCCGCGACAAGGCGGCATCGACCGGGCGGGCGGCCGAAGCGGTCCTCGCCGACATGGTCGCCGACACCTCGCTCGGCCGCATGGTTTCACCCTACGACGTTGCCAACATGGCGCTTTTCCTTTGTTCGCCGTTGGCGCGCAATGTTTCGGGCCAGGCCATCCCCGTTTGTGGCGATCAGGTGAAGACGGTCTGAACGACCGCCGATGGCCGTATGAACTTCGCCATTACGCCATGGCATACCGGACGGCGGCTCGCTAGTATGGCCCCCGCCGACGGCCCCCTGGGAGACCCGTCGCCAATCAATATTGGGAGAACGACCCTATGGAACAGATGACAGGCGGTCAGGCGATTGTCCGCACGCTGGTGAGTTACGGCATCGATACGATCTTCGGCCTTCCGGGCATCCAGCTCGACAACACCTTCGACGCCCTTTACGAAGCGCGCAATTCGGTCCGTGTACTGCATACCCGCCACGAGCAGGGTGCTGCCTACATGGCCATGGGCTATGCCCAGTCGACCGGCAAGGTCGGCACGTTCATTGTCGTGCCCGGACCGGGCATTCTGAACACGGGGGCTGCGCTGTCGACCGCGGTCAGCGTCAATGCCCCGGTCCTCGGCCTGACCGGCCAGATACCTTCGAACCAGATCGGCCTCGGCCTTGGGGTCACCCATGAGATCCGCGATCAGCAGATGTCGATGCGCGGCGTCGTCAAGTGGGCCGAACGCGCCGAAACGCCGGCCGACGTGCCTTCCGTCATGCGCGAAGGCTTCAAGCAGATGCTGGAAGGCCGCATCCAGCCGGTGGTCTTCGAGATGGCCCCCGATCAGATGGGCAAAAAGGGCAATGTCGAACTGCTGCCTCCGGTAACCGAGTTCGCCGAGCCGGCGATCGACGACGACGCCCTGGAAGCGGCGGCCAAGCTGCTCGGCAAGGCCAAGAAGCCGATGATCTTCGTCGGCGGCGGCATCTTCGGCGCCGAAGCCGAACTGCAGACGGTCGCCGAGGCGCTGCAGGCGCCGGTCATCCACTCGCGCACCGGCCGTGGCGCCCTTTCCGACAAGCACTACCTGGCCCAAGGCATGGTCGTCGGCCAGGATCTGTGGCTCGACGCTGACGTCGTCCTCGTGGTCGGCACCAAGTTCCTGCATCCGGCGCTTGCCTGGGGCCGCGAGACCGAAGTCAAGACGGTGCGCATCGACGTCGACCCCGAGCAGATCCACAAGCCGCGCAAATTCGACGTCGCCGTCGTCGCCCACGCCAAGACGGGCCTGGCCAAGCTCGCCAAGGCATTGGAGAAGCACAATATCGCCCGCGCCTCGCGCAAGGACGAATTGTCCAAGATGAAGGCCGACCTGTTGGGCAAGCTGGCCGACAACTTGGCCCAGCAGCGCGACTTCGCCAACGTCATCCGCGAAGAGCTGCCCGAAGACGGCATCATCATCACGGACGTCACCCAGATGGGCACCTACACTCAGTACATCATGCCCTTCTACAAGTCGCGCACCCTATGCATGACCGGCTACCAGGGTACGCTGGGCGCCGGCTATGCCATGGCGCTCGGCGCTCAGGTCGCCAATCCCGACAAAAAGGTCATCTGCATCTCGGGCGACGGCGGTTTCATGTTCAACGTGCAGGAGATGTCGACGGCGGTGGCCCACGGCATCAACATGGTCTGCATCGTGTTTGCCGATTCAGCCTTCGGCAACGTCAAGAACATCCAGAAGCAGAGCTACGGCGGACGTCTGATCTGCGTCGACCTGCACAATCCGGACTTCGTGATGTTGGCCAAGAGTTTCGGCATGCTGGGCATCCGCGCCAAGACGGCGCCCGAGCTGCGTAAGGCGCTGCGCGAAGCCTTCGCGGCGCGCGGGCCGGCCCTCATCGAGGTGCCGGTCGGCGAACTGCCGAGCATCTGGAAGTACATCCGCCGGCCCCCGTCGGCCGGTGCCATGTCCTGACGGACGAGACGATCCGAAAGGGCCCGGCTGCGTCGGCAGCCGGGCCTTTCTTTTTGCCTGGCCGGTGGCCTTGACTCCGATTCCGCCCCTACCTACCGTTGCCGGCAACGATAAGAAGCGCCCGACGGAACCGCATCAGGGAGATAGGGCCATGTCCGCACCCGCTACCATGTTCCAAAAGATTTGGGACCGCCACGTCGTGGTCAAGGCGCCCGAAGGCGAAGAGTTGATGTTCGTCGACCGCAGCCTGGTCATCGAGGGCGCTGCCTTCCTCGGCTTCGACATCCTGCGCAATTCCGGCCGCCGGGTGCGTAAGCCGCTGCAAAACCTGGCCATCACCGATCATTACCTGCCGACGTTGAACCGCGCCGCTGGCCTCGCCGGAATCGCCAATCCCGACATCCGCCGGGTCATCGAACTGCACGAAATGAACGCGCGGGATTTCGGCCTCGAACACATCGACATGCACCATCCCCTGCAAGGCATTTCCCATGTCATTGCCGCGGAACTGGGCCTGGCCCAGCCGGGATTGCTGCTGACCTGCAACGACTCGCACACGGCGACCAGCGGCGCCATGGGCTGCATCGCCATGCCGGTCGGCGGCGGCAATCAGCTGAGCCACGTGCTGGCGACGCAGACCGTCTGGCAGAAACGCCCGAAGGCGATGCGCATCGTCATCGACGGCGCCATCGGCCGCGGCGTCGTCAGCAAGGATGTGATCCTGGCGGTCATGGCCAAGGTCGGCATCGGCGGCGGCGCCGGGCACGCCTTCGAATACGCCGGCTCGGCCATTCGCGCCATGTCGATGGAGGCCAGGCTTACCGTCTGCAACATGTCGGTGGAGGCCGGTGCCAAGATCGGCATGATCGCGCCCGACGACACCACCTATCAATATCTGAACGGCCGCCGCTATGCGCCGCAGGGCGCCGAGTGGGATAAAGCGCTGACCTTCTGGCGCACCCTACCGTCCGACGAGGACGCCTGCTTCGACCGCGAGGTGCATCTCAACGTCGGCGACTTGGCACCGATGGTCAGCTGGGGCACCAGCCCGGAAGACAGCGCCCCGATCACCGCCCGCGTCCCCGACCCTGCAACTTACGCCACGCCGGAACAGCGGAGTCGGGTCACTCGCGCGCTGGAATACATGAGGTTGACGCCGGGCACTCCGCTCACCGATATCGCCGTTGATCGTGCCTTCATCGGTTCCTGCACCAACAGCCGCATGGAAGATCTGCGCGCGGCTGCCGCGGTGCTCAAGGGACGGCGCGTTGTGGTTCCGGCGATGATCTCGCCGGGCTCGACCAGTATCAAGCACCAGGCCGAAGCCGAGGGCTTGGATCGCATCTTCATCGACGCGGGCTTCGAGTGGCGCGATTCCAGCTGCTCGATGTGCAACGGCTCGAACGGCGATATCGTGGCGCCAGGGGAGCGCAGCGCCTCGACCACCAACCGCAACTTCGAGGGCCGCCAGGGTCCCGGCGCCCTGACCCACATGATGAGCCCGCCGATGGTCGCCGCCGCCGCCGTCACCGGCCGGCTGACCGACGTGCGGACCTTGTGAGGATTACGCCATGAAACCCTTCACCGTGCTGACCGCCGTCGCTGCGCCGCTCGACGTCGCCAAGATCGACACCGGCATGATCATGCCGGGCCGCTTCAACCGCAAATACCGCCGTCCCGGCCACCCCGACTACGCCGAGGGCTTCCTGCACGATCTGCGCTTCGATTCCAGCGACAAACCGCGCACCGATTTCGTGCTCAATCGTCCAGCTTACCAGGGTGCGGAAATCCTCGTCACCGCCGCCGATTTCGGTTGCGGCTCATCGCGCGAGACCGCCGCCTACGCGGTGCTGGATTACGGCCTGCGGGCGCTGATCGGCGTCAGCTTCGGCGACATTTTCGTCGGCAACTGCCTGCAGAACGGCATCCTGGTGGTGGCCCAGCCGCAAGCGGTGATCGATACCCTCTGGAAGCAGTTGGGCGAGCGGCCGGGCGCGACCATCACCATCGACCTGGAGAAGCAGAGCCTCGTCGCGCCGAATGGCGAGCGTCATACCTTCGACATCGACCCGACGCGCAAGCAGCGTTTGTTGCTCGGCCTCGACGACATCGGCGTGACGATGCAATACGCGGCGGAGCTGGAAGCCTTCGAGAACCGCCATCGTCGGGAGATGACCTGGTTGGCGCCGATCATCTAAGCGCCGAGACCAGCCGGCTCCCGGCGCGAAAGCCACGACCTGCTGGCTTCAGGCCCAGCCCAGTCGTTCAGGCAACGGCCGTCTGCCATTTATTGTGCCAAGCCATCACTTCATCGCCCGGTATCGGCCGGGCCATGAAATACCCTTGGGCCAGATCGATACCGAACCCGGCGACACGGTCCCAATCGGCCTGATCCTCGACGCCTTCGGCCACGATGCTCATACCGAGCCGGCGGGCCAGATCGACGCTGGATTCCAGAATGGCATGGGCCGCCGTACCCGGACGGACATTGTGGACAAAAGCTCGATCGATCTTCAATTCGGTAAAGGGGAAACGCCGCAGCTGGTCCATGGACGAATAGCCCGTGCCGAAGTCATCGATCGACAGTCCGAACCCCTTCATCCGAAGACGCGTCAGCACCTCCAACGCCTTAGCCAGGTCGGAGTGCAATTTGCTTTCCGTAACTTCGACGATGATATCTGAAGGCGCCATTCCGGCATCGACGACCATCCGAATGATGACCTCGGGAAGGTCCAGCCGATGCACGCTTTCCATCGAGATATTGACGGCGACCTTCAGGTTCATCCCCGCACGCATCCAGACCCCGGCTTGGCTCATGGCCTGTTTCAGGATGGCATCGGTCAGCATATCGATGATGCCTTCACGTTCGGCAAGGTCGAGAAAAGCAGCAGGGCTTACCAGGCCGAGCTTGGGATGACGCCAGCGCGCCAGGGTTTCGACGCCGGTCAATCGTTGGGTCCGCAGATCGATCTTCGGCTGAAAGAAGGGAATAAGCTGCCCGGCATCGATGCCCCGACGTAAATCTTCGGCACTGAATGCCTGGGTCTGCTGCACCCGGGCGCGACCTGTTGCACCGCCCCTGCGGCCGAGTAGTTCGGCCACGCCGTCTATCGTTATAGGCTTGGCCAATGAACCGAGGATGCTGAGCGTGTGCGCTTCGGCCAAAGCCTGCGCGGCTTCCAGGATACGTTTGTCTTCGCCACTGACCAGGATGACGTCGCCTCGATATCCTCGGTCGGCTAGATGGCGCAGGAACTCGATCCCGTCCATGCCCGGCATGTTGAGATCGCACAATGTTACATCCGGCTCCGGCCCGACTCCGCTCAACATATCGAGCGCTTCCTGGCCGCTGCTCGCAGCGGAAATGTTTTCGATGTTGAGACGGCCCAATATGCGCGCGATCAAGCGGCGCATGAACACTTCGTCATCGACGATCAGCACCTGCAACGAGGGCGAGGCAACATCGGCAAGGCCCATCGCGTTTCGGTCCCATCAGCTCGTGGCGTACGCACGCGCCCATAGGCGCGGCACCTATGAGACCACGCCGTTCATGTTACCCCCGCGACACAATATACACTGGGACGCCGCCCTCCCGCGATAAGGGGAACTCCTTACAAATTCACGCTATAAGTTGCATCAGGAATTATTTCTTTCGTGATTTTTTATATACTCGATTACGGCATCGAAAATTGCCGCAAGGCCTTCTACTTGTGTATTGATCGCGTCCCAGCCATCTGTCCGACCCGACTGTTCCAACGCTTGGCAGGCATCCGCCAGCCGGTGAGCCCCAATGGCGCGCGCCGAGGACTTCAAATTGTGAGCGGCGGCCGCCACCCCATCGGCAGAGCGAGCCGCATGTGCTTGACGAATACCGTCCATGTTGGCTCGCGAGGATTCCGCAAAGTCAGCCATGATGTCGCGGATAGTCTGCTCGTCGTCGCCAAATGTGTCGCGCAGTATCCGGTCGTCAACGGCACCTTCTCCATGAAAAGGGCCTCCATGGTTGAACTTGTCGATAAAGGCAACAACGGCAGCGAAAGCCGGAGGCAGCATATTACCGTGAGCCAAAAGCGCCGGCCAATCCTGAGATTTTCCAGCACGCTCCAGATTGAAGGCGAGTTCGGCGACTTGCGGGGCGCCGACGGCACGTGCTGACGATTTCAATTTATGCGCCGCTGCCGCAATTGCCGCACTATCCTGCGCCTGCAAGCCTACCTCGATATCGGCCACGATCTGTCGTGCCGACTCGATGAATTCGGCAAGAATTTCCGATACCGTTCCCCGATCGTCGCCGAACACCGATGTCAATGCCGAAAGCTCGATGGCATCACCCCGGACGACAAGCGGCGGCAGTACCGGCACCATCTTCGGCGACGGCTCGCTAGGTGACGGCGTACCCAGAGCCTCCGGCATCCAACGGCTGAGAACCGCCCGTAGTCGTTCCATCTCCAAGGGTTTCGGCAGGTAATCGTCCATACCGGCGGCAAGGCATCGCTCGGCTTCTCCTTGTAAGACGTCGGCCGTAATGGCGACGACCGGTAAATGGCGGTCCGTGCCGCGTTCCCGATCGCGAATCGCCGCCGTCAGCGCCAGACCGTCCATCCTCGGCATGTGCCAGTCGGTCAACAGCACGGCATATCCTTCCCGGTCGAGGCGATCGAGGGCTTCGACACCATCGTCCACCACTTCGCAAGCGTAGCCGAGAATGGCCAACTGGCGACGGATGACCTCCTGGTTGGTCGCATTGTCTTCGGCAACGAGAATGAGCCGGCCGGTACGTCGCGCCTCATCGACCGTGGGGGCAGGCTTGCCGGAGCCCATGAGCGCTGGCATGACGACGTCCACTTCCGGACTGGCCCGCCCGACAGCCATTGCCACGCTTTTGAGGAATGCCGACCGCCGGAACGGCCGCGAGTGCATGACGACGGTGTCCGGCGGGATAAGCCCGGTACGGGCCGTTGAATCGCGGCTGATGATGACGAAGCGGATACCCGATGCCCGCTCGCGCAATTGCGCGACCAAGCGCTCGTAGCGCCCGCCGGCCCATGCCTCACTAAGGATGATGACATCCCTGCCAGCCGCTCTTTGCACCAGGTCGCGCAATGAGATGGCGCGGCTGGCGTGCCCCCCTCTGGCCGTGACGTAACGCTCGATGGCCTCGACGAAGTCGTCCTGCCGCACGGCGTAGATGACCCGGACACCGCCGAGGTCCGGTTCCTCCTCCGGACCGCCGGGTATTGGTTCCAGCGGCAACAGGACCGTGAAGGTCGAGCCTTTACCTTCCTCACTGTCCACCGTGATCCGGCCATTCAACATTTCGGCGAGATCGCGGCAAATGGTCAAGCCAAGCCCGGTTCCACCGAAACGTCGGGTCGTCGTTTGATCGGCCTGAGTGAAAGGACGGAACAGGCCCGCCACCACATCGGCCGACATCCCGATGCCGCTGTCGCGGATGACGAAACGCACTGAAAGGGCGCCCTCCGCATCGCGTACCAACTCCGCCCGCAGCCCGACGCCGCCACGCCGATCCGTCCCAGCCTCGGTGAACTTGATCGCATTGCCAAGCAGGTTCGACAATATCTGGCGCAAGCGTACCTGATCGGACAAAACCCGCGAGGGGATCGCCGGGTCGATGAATAACGATAGACGCAACCCCTTACTTTCGGCGGCTGGCTGCAGATTCTCGGCAACGCTCTCCGCCACATCGCGAATAGAAACGGGAATACGCTCCAGAGCCAATTTTCCCGCTTCTATTTTCGAGAAATCGAGAATGTCGTTGATGATATGCAGCAACGTGAATGCCGATTCTCGGGCGGTTTCGGTCATCCGCCGCTGGTCCAGCGTCAATTCCGTTTCGCGCAGCAGATCGATGATGCCGATGACGCCATTCATCGGCGTCCGGATTTCATGGCTCATGGTGGCAAGGAAGGCGGATTTGGAACGATTGGCGGCCTCGGCTTCGTCACGGGCCTGCATCAGCTGATCCTCCGCCCGTTTGCGTTCGGAAATGTCGAGCATGATGCCGTCCCAGTGGAGTACGCTATTAACCCCCTCATAGGGACGGGCGGCCGCCTCAAGCCACATGATTCTGCCCTGCGGCTTTTGGATGCGGAAAACCCGATGGAAGTATCCGCGCGTCTCGATAGCCTGGACAAAAGCCACCATCACAAGGGTGCGATCGTCCGGATGGACTCGTTCCATGAACAACGATGTCGCTTCGGCATCGGCAACATCGTCGAAGTCGAAGGCTTCGCGCATATAGGGGCTGACATAACTCAATAGCCAATCGCCGGCGGATCTCGAGGTAAACTGAAAGACCATCGCCGGCAGGTTTGTCGTCAAGTTGCGAAACCGCTCCGATTGACGGCGACTGTCCTCGACAGCCACCTGCAACGCCTGTTCGATTTTCTTACGTTCGCTGACGTCGACGTAGGTGCTGACGAAACCGCCGCCTGCGATGGGGCCGCCACGAACGTCGACATATGCGCCATTCGGGCGTTGCCGTTCGAAGTCGTGGAAAGCGAATTGCTTGGCCCGTACCACTTGTTCCTGCACTTGGCGTTCCGGATCGCCATCGCCGAATTCCTTCCGTGCGACGTCATAGCGCATGAATTCCTCGAACGGGGTTCCGAGGACGGCCAGCGATTCCGGATATTCCCGAATCTCGAGGAATTGGCGATTCCAGGTGATCAACCGCAAATCCTTGTCGAAGGCGACGACACCAACCGTCATGCTGTCGAGCACCGCCTTGACCAAGTCGCGCTGACCTTGCAGTTCCGCCGTACGCCGGTCGACCAAGTCTTCCAGTTGATCCTGGTGCTGGCGCAGGGCCTGTTCGGCATTTGATTGCGCCTGCTGCACTTCGTTAAAGGCGCGGATCACTTCGCCCAGTTCATCGCCGCTGCGCCAGCCTACCGGCTGTGCGTCGCCGCCCTGGCGCAAAGCCTCGATGGCGCGGCGCAGGGCGGTCAGCGGCCTGTGGATGACCAGGTTCGACGATACGATTGTCGCCAGAGCCATCCCGCCGAGAATGGCTAACAGCAGCAAGCCATTGACGATAAGGCGTTCTTCCGACTGCGCTTGAACCGGTTGCATCGTCAGGGCGACGTCGAGCGTCCCGATGCTCTCTCCGCGGTAGGATAACGTGCGTTCGATCTGCAAGTCGCGTTCCGTCACTGGCAGCGCGGTATCGCCAACGCTGGCCAGCACCTTGCCATCGGGTGCCGTCAGCATCGCGCTTTGCACTTGCGGCAATTGGCCGAGCGCGGCAACCAGGCTTTGGGCGCCGACATCGTCGATATCCCAGACCGATTTGGTCAACGCCGGTTCCAGGACATCGAGCGCCCTCACCGTGTCGTGGACCATGTCGGTGCGTTGGTCCCCTCGGGTGTCGAATTCCAAGAAGCCGAAGAATCCGACGACGAGCAGGCCCGTCAGCGGCAGCTGGATGGCAAGCAGCTTGAGCAACAAGGAAGACGCGGATTTTCGCTGAGCCGCCATGGGAGATAATCCGTTCTTCGGCGCCAAGGCGCCGTGCGAAACGCCGCAGTATCTCATACTACCCCATGCACCAGAACGCGCTTTCGTCGCTTCCCAGGGGCCGTTAGGCAGAGGAAGCAAGGAAAGCCGCGACATCGTCGGACACGGTGGCGCAGCTTGTCACCAGACGGATGACGCCACCGCCTCGGCGATAGAACGAAAAGCCCTTCGCTTCCAGAGCGGCGAGCGTGGCCTCCGGCAGGCGCACAAATACCTCGTTGGCATGGACCGGATAGATAATCTCGGCGGCACCGTTTGCGGCAAGCCCCGTCGCCAATTCCGATGCCCGGTCATTGGCCGCCCGGGCCAGATCGAGCCACAGGCCATCGGCCAGGTAGGCGTCGAACTGGATGCCGAGGAAACGGTGCTTGGAAAACATCAGACCGCCGCGCTTCACGCGGGCGCGCAGGCCATCGGCCAGCGCCGGGTCGAAAACCAGCACGGCTTCGGCCGCCATCGCGCCGTTCTTGGTGGCGCCCAGCGATAGCACGTCGACGCCGGCCTTCCAGCTCATCTCGGCAGGTTCACAACCGAGGTGCACCAGGGCGTTGGCGAAGCGCGCGCCGTCCATGTGCAGGCGCACGCCAAAGCGCCGGCAAACGGCAGAGATGGCACGCAGGTGATCGAGGTTATATACGGTGCCGACCTCGCTCGCCTGGGTAACGCTGACGACTGCCGGTTGGCTCAGGGCACGGGCCGGATCGAATCCGGCCAGCGTGCGTTCCAGGTCGGCCGGATCGATCAGGCCGTTCTTACCCTCAATACCGACGATCCTGGCACCGCCCGTGTACATCAGCGGCGCTCCGGCTTCCGTATCTTGCAAGTGCGCGCCGGTGCGACAGAAGATCGCCGAGATCGGTCCGGCCATGACACTTAGCGCCAGGGCATTGCAGGCGGTTCCCGTCGCCACCATGGCGATGGCGGCGTCGCGTTCGAAGACCTCGCGCAGCCGCGCTTCCGCCCGCCTGGTATAGGGATCGGCGCCATAGGGCATGACGTCCCCGCCGTTGCCGGCGATCAGGGCTTCGAGGATGCGCGGATGGATGCCGCCGACGTTGTCGCTGCAAAAGTTCATGCGCGAATCCGGCGGCCGCCCCTAGGCCGCCGCTTCCCGACGCCGCCGGGCTGCGTCGCCCGCCCCACCGTCTTCGGCGACCAGAGGCGCCGAAAACACCGCGCCGGGACAGCAGATACCGCGTGGCCGGCCGGCGGCGTTGAGCCCCTGCATCTCGATAAAATAGTCGGGCAGCGCCGGGCCGTCGGGGCAAGCGATCCACATCCGCATTAAGTGGCGTTTCTTGTCTTCGCCTTCCCAATCGACGTAGCCGGTGCGGCTGTGCAATGTCGTGTGGTGGCAGAGGAACTGCATATCGCCAGGCTTGAATTCCATATTGAGCCGCAGGCCGGGTTCGAGCGCCGTGGCATCCAGATAGTCGAGCGCCTCTTCCAGCAAGGGACTGATGCGCGGCACCTCGGGGTGGCGCTGCGCCTTGCGGATGATGCTGCGCGAATAGCTTACGATCAGCCGCCCCTCATGAACGTTAAATACCGGCATCGGATACCAATGGCCACGGCCCTCGGGAATTTCCTCGCGCCGGTCGCGGTAGGTCGGTTGCATCAGTGCGCGGGCCAAATCGGGCCGCCGCTTGGCGATCGTGTTATAGACGCTGAGCGAGGAGACGATGCCCGACAGGCCGCCCGACTTCGACGTGCGCAACGACAGTAGGGCAACTACGTCGCCGCCGGTGTCGCAATGGAAGGGCAGCAGGTCCGAGGTCTGATAGGCCCGCGCCGTCGGCTTGGTGGAATCGTAGCCGAGGTCGCGGACGTGGCCCAACAGATGGCCCTTGGCATTCTGCGGCACAACGTCGCCGAAGTGCGCGCCGAAGCACCAGAAAGCGATGGCCGACTGGCGCGCCGTATAGCGTTCGACCGGTACGCCGCGCACCAGCCGGAAACCGATGCCGTCGAGCACATCGCGGCGCATCTTGATGAGGTCTTCGGCAAGACCGGGCAGCGGCGCATCGGCTGCCGTGAGCGTGACGATGTCGCGGCCGCTGGCATCCAGGCGCGCCACCGCGGCATCGAGCTCGGTGACCTGCCGGTCGCTGAGCTGCCAGATCCAGCGCTCCGGATGAGCGGCCATGTCGGGTCCCAGCCAGGCGCCGGGATGATCGTCGAAACGAGGCAAATCACGGTCGCTCACGGTGGATGGCTCCTCATTGGAATTGTCGCTCGGCAGCGGCAAGTCTCTTACCCCGCCGGATTTTTTGCAAGCCTACGACACCGGCGCTATCCGGTATCACCGGTTCGTCATGGCACCGTCCACATGCAGCCAGACTTCGATCGCGCCGCGGTAGATCATCTCGCCCGCCACATAGAGGATGATGACCAGACCGACGTAGGCGATCCAGCGGTGACGCCGCAGCAGGCGGGCGATGAGCGAAGCGACGATACCCATCAATGCGATAGAGAGCGCCAGCCCGAAAACCAATACCTGGGGATGGTCGCGCGCCGCGCCAGCCACCGCAAGCACGTTGTCCAGCGACATGGAGACATCGGCGATGACGATCTGCAACGCGGCCTTGCCCAAAGTCTTCTGCGGCGCGGATGCAACAGCTCTATCGGCATCGAGATCGCGATTCTCCAAGGCCTCGGCGGCCGCGATTTCCTCTGCGCGCGATTCGTGCAGCTCGCGCCACATCTTCCAGCAAACCCACAGCAGCAGCAGGCCGCCGGCTAGCAGCAGACCGACGATGGCCAGCAATTGAGTTGTCACGGCGGCAAAGGCCACGCGCAGCAGCGTCGCCGCCGCAACGCCGATCAGGATAGCCTTGTTGCGCTGATGGGCAGGAAGGCCCGCCGCGGCCAGGCCGATGACGACAGCGTTGTCGCCTGCCAGAACCAAATCGATGGCAACGACCGCGAACAACGCCGCCAACGCGCCGGGTGCGAAGATTTCAGCAAACAGCTCCGTCATGCGATGCCTCGTTCAATCAGTTGAACGAGCGATACTCACGCTGCCGGTCCGATCGCAGCAGCATGGTGCGCACTCCGGAATCAAGGGGAGCCATGGCGGCGCCGCGATATCGACGAGCAATTATGGATTCGGCTTCATGCGCGGACCACTCTTGTGAACTCCAGTCCGACATCGCGGCTCGCAGAGAACCGCCAGAGGGGCCCGGCCTGGTAGACGCTGCGTATCACGGGGCGGGTATCCAATTCAATGCCCCGCAGCCGTTGTCGCCGGACACAATCTTGTCATGTGGCCGGCCGGTCCGGTCATGCGCAGGCTTGATCAATGTGCTTCCAAAGCGTGACAATCGACCATGGACAGTCT
>CANITX010000010.1 GCA_947470575.1 Rhodospirillales bacterium | reverse complement strand
TCGCCGAAAGGATGCCCTGGCTTGCGTCGAAGCCGCAGGCATCCACCGTCGCGTTGGTCTCGTTGACGATGTAGACGAAGCGGCCGTTGGGGTGGAACACCAGGTGGCGGGGCCCCGACCCGCTGCGCAAGCGATGGGCGGGGGAATTATTGGGGCTCAGCATGCCGGTCGCCGCGTCGAAGCGGCGCTGGATAACCATGTCGGAGTCGCGCACCGGCGTCAGTGCGAAGCGGTTCGATGGATCCAGCACGATGCAATGCGCCGTCGGCAGGTTGTGCTCCATAACGACCGGCTGCCCCTGCACGAAACCCCGGTCGCCGATGGGATAGACCGCGACGGTGCCGCCGAAGAACGCCGGGGCCAGCAGGAAGCGCCCGGTCCGGTCGACGGACAGATACGGGTTGCCGCTGGGGATCGGCGTCCGGCTCAGTTCAGCCAGCCCGCCCGTCGCCGGATCGATGCGGAAGCTGGCGATGGCCGGCTTGTCGCCGCGCAGCCCGGCGTAGAGATGGCGTCGGTTCGGGCTAACGGCGAGCGGCATGACGATATCGTTGACCGCGACACGCCCGCGGTCCTCGATGGCGCCGCTGTCGGGGTCGAGACGCAACACGGCGATCTCGCCGCTTTCCGGACAGGCGACGTAGGCAATGGTGATCATGGCGGTAAGACCTCGACAGGCGATTGTTGCGGTGGCTCGGCCGCGCCGGTGCCGGGCCGCGGACGGGCGTGGCGGCGGCGGCGCACCGCGCCAAGCGGGAACTCGGTGGCCGATAACAGGCCGGCGATGCTCGATAGGTTGCGCACGCTGCGCTTGACGCCCAGCAGCATCTCGCCCAACACCATGCGCTCGCTGACCTCGCCTACCTCGCGGACTTGGCCCAGTCGGTAGATCGAGAAGATACCGATCACGGTCGCCAGCAGGAAGAAGAAGTCCCACTGCGCGATGCTGAGCGTGTCGAAGGCCACGTCCTTGCCCGGCTCGTGCCAGCGTAACACCAGCGACAGTTCGCGGTTCATGAAGAAGTCGGCAAACAGGCCGCCGACGATGGGCGCGATTCCGGCAGCCATGGCGTTGACCAAGCTGTTATTGGCCAAGTAGGTGGTGGCATCGCCGCGCGGCGCCAGTTTCAGTGCAATGTTGCCGGAGGCGAGTGTCACCCCGGCGGTGGCGATGCCTGTCAGCAGGTGGATGGCGAATAGTAGCGGCAGGGTCAAAGCGTGCGGTTCGGGGAAGGTGGTGAAGGTCCAGGCGAAGATACAGCCGATGAACAGCGGTGCACAGACCGACAGCACCGATTTGTTGCTCATGCGATCCGCGATCGTTCCCCACCAGCGCAGCACCGAGACGTTGGCCAGTTGACTGACTGTGGTCAGCACCATGATCGTCATCAGATCGATCTTAAGAGTCAGCAGCATGTGTACCGTGAAGAAGGGTGCCGCCAGGTTGACGGCGAAGTTCCACGAGCCCAGGAACAGCATCAGCCGGCGGTAGTTACTGTCGCGGAAAGGCCGTCCCAGGCGGCCGAGCAGGGCCAGGTCGCTGGTCGGACGCGCCATGCGCGGCTCCGGCACGCGGGTCATGCAGAACACCGAATAGCTGCCGCCAATGAAGGCGCCAACAAACAGGATGGCGTAGGCATAGCGCGTCGGCCAGGCGGCGTGTGCGGTCCACAGGTCGATGAAGGCCCCGCCGCAGAGGCCGAGCACGGTTCCCATCAACGTCATGGCGAACAGGCGGCGGCCGAAGAACCGGCCCAAGGCGCCCTCTGGCACCAGGTCGCGCATCCACGAATTCCAGCCACAGCTCATCAGCGCGGTTAGGCAGAAGCGCACCGCGAAGGCGATGGCAACGACCCCGAGCGCCAGGTCTGAATCCGCGATGAAGGCGGCCGCCGCGATGACAAGGAACATCGGCCGGCTGAACCCGGCGGCGACGATCGACAGCAACCTGCGATTTCGCAGCCGGTCAGCCAATGGCACGCCGGCCAGTTGCAGCAGCTGGGTGACGTGCGGGACGGCCGCCAGCAGACCGATGGACAGATTGCTGGCTCCCAATTCCAAAGCATAGGCCGTCATGAAGGCGCCGACCGACAGCGTCTCCATCATTTGGCCGCCGATGCCGTTGCGCACCAGCCAGCCGAGGCCTTTGTCCAATTCCTCCGCCGTCAGGTCGTCGCGTGGCGGCCAACGGCGATAAAGTCGGGCCAGCAGGCTCACGGCAGGGATCTTTCGTCCGTATCGCGCATCCTGCCGGCTCCGCCCCGGTCAACCGGGAAAGAATCGCATGAAGGCATCCAACACGACCTCGGGTGTTTCTTCGAGTGGATAGTGGCCGGATTTCAACGCATGTCCGGTCGCCTGCTCCGCGTACTGTTGCCAGACCCCCAGGACGTTACCGAAGACGGTCTCCGTATGGCTGTGCTGGCCCCACAGTACCAACAGCGGCGGTTTCACCTTGTTGCCGGCGGCGAAGTCGGCGCTGTCCATTTCCAGGTCGCAGGTGGCGCAGGCACGATAGTCGCCGCAGGACCCCCGGATCGTCTTTTCGTTGAAGCAACGGATGTATTCGGCCAGGGCCTCGTCGGTAAATGGCGACAGGCCGACGCCCGACTTCATCAATTTCTGGCGGATGAACCAGTCGGCAGGCACCGACCCCATGAGGGTTTCGGGGAAAGGCGAGGGCTGAACCATGAACAGCCAGTGCCAGGACTTCAGCGCCCAGTCCTTGGAGGCATGGGTCCAGACGTGATGGCTGGGCAGGATGTCGATGACGGCAGCTTTCAGAACTTTGTCCGGGTGGTCCAAGCACAGGCGGTGCGTGGTGCGTGCCCCGCGGTCGTGGCCGGCCACCATGAACTGCTTGTAGCCCAGCTTTTCCATCACCTGGACCTGGTCGAGCGCCATGTTGCGGAAGGAGAAGTTGATATTGTTTGGACCCGGTTCCGGCGCCGTCGAATCGCCATAGCCGCGCAGGTCGCTGGCGACCACATGAAAATGCTCGGCCAGTTTCGGCGCCATCTTGTGCCAGGAAACATGGTTAAAGGGATTGCCGTGCAGCAACAGCAAGGGCGGACCCTTGCCGCCGTGCACCAAACGGATGCGGGCGCCGTCGGTATCGATGTCGGTCTGATGGAAGCCGGGGAACAGAGCCATTTTGGACGTCCTCATGATTTTGATTGGTCGAGCAGACGGTCTGATCGTAAGCCGGAAAGCCAAGTTCTGTCGAACCCCGCCGCGGACTAGACCCCCATCGTATCCACCGGTACTGTGCCGACCGCGACAAGGGTAATAGGCCCGTCCAAGAAAGGGAGGCAGCAACAATGGCATCCATGCAGTTCGGCTTGATGATGCGTGGCCAGTACCCGCAAGGGGAAAACATGGCGGCCCGCTTCGAGGAGGTCTGCGAACAGGCGCGCGCCGCCAATCGGCTGGGCTTCGCGTCCATCGTCAAGGGCTCCCACTACGCCGGCGCGCCGCTGCAGGATTTGCAGCAGATTCCTTTCCTATCGCGCATGATGACAGAGGCGCCGAACTGCCGTCTGGTCGCGGGAATCGTTCTTCTGTCCCTGCATAAGCCGCTCGACATCGCCGAACAGCTGGCGACCATCGACGTCATGTCCAACGGCAAGCTGGTTTTCGGTTGCGGTCTCGGCTACCGCGACGTCGAATTCAAGGGCTTCGGCACGACGCAGAAAGAACGCGTCCCCCGCCTCGAAGAGAACCTGGAGGCGATCAAGCGGCTGTGGACCGAAGACAACGTGTCGATGGTCGGCTCCCATTTCGAACTGGTGAACGCCACCCTGTCCTGCAAGCCGGTGCAGAAACCCCGGCCGCCGATCTGGATCGGCGCCAATGCCGACGTGGCCATCCGCCGCGCCGCGCGTATCGGCGACTGCTGGTACATCAACCCGCACAACCGGCTCGACACCATCCTGCAGCAGATGGACGTCTACAAGCGGGCGCTCGACGAACTGAAGAAGCCTTTCCCGACCGAGGTTCCCATGCGCCGCGAGGTATTCGTCGCGCGTAACCGCGCCGAGGCGCTCAGGCTCTGCGGGCCGTCACTAGAGACCAAGTACAAGGCCTACCATGAATGGGGTCAGGACAAGGCGATGCCCAAGGGCGACAACGATCTCGGCCAGGAATTCGAGGAGTTGCTCAAGGATCGCTTCCTGATCGGCTCGCCCGACGAGGTCGCCGACAGCATCGTCAAGCAGGCCAAGGCCATCGGCTTCAACCACCTGCTCGTCAGTCTGCATTGGCCGGGCATGGAGAATCAGGTGGCGCTCGACGCCATGCAGCTGTTCATGGAGGAATGCGCGCCGCGCGTCCGCCAAGCGCTCTGATCCAAAAAAAACGACGTCCAAGGAGAATTCCGTCATGAAGATCACCGAGATCACCTGCTTCACCATCCATCCCGGCTGGCGCAAGAACCTTATCTTCGTGAAGGTCGAGACCGACGCCGGCATCACCGGCTGGGGCGAATGCTATTCCCAGTATGACCGCGACCCGGCCGTTGTCGCCCACGTCAACGAGCTCAAGCGTTACCTGACCGGACGCGACCCGTTCCACATCAAGCACTTCACCCAGATCGCCTTCGAGGATTACGGTCAGAGGCGCGGCTCGTTGGAACTGTTCTGCGCCATCTCCGGCCTCGAGGCGGCGATGTGGGACATCGTCGGCAAGGCTCTCGATCAACCAGTGTACAACCTGCTGGGCGGGCCGGTAAAGACCAAGCTCCGAGTCTACGCCAACGGCTGGTACTACAAGATGAACTCGCCGGACGATTACGCGCGGGCGGCGGAGAAGGTGCTCAAGAAGGGCTTCACGGCCATCAAGTTCGATCCGATTTCGGGTCCGTGGCGCAACCATCCGCCGCAGGACATCGAGCGCAAGGCCGTGGCCACGGTGAAGGCGGTGCGCGATGCCGTCGGCAACGATATCGACATCCTGATCGAGGTGCATCGCCGATTGGCGCCCATGCACGCCATCCGCCTTGCCGAGGCCATCGAGCCCTACCGGCCCTACTGGTTCGAGGAGCCGTGCATGTGGGAGAATGTCGAGGCCCTGGCGGAAATCCGTTCGTCCATCTCGATCCCGGTGGTCACCGGCGAAGCGATCTACACCAAGGCCGGCTTCCGCCCAGTGATCGAGGCACGGGCCGCCGATATCCTTAACCCCGACGTCGCCAGCTGCGGCGGCATTTTGGAGTTGAAGGAAATCGCCGCGATGGCGGAACCGGCCTACATCGCCATGTCGCCGCACAACTACAATTCGACGGTGCTGGGCCTTGCCGCCACCGTGCAGGCGGCGGCGACCATGCCGAACTTCATCATCACCGAGTACTTCGTGCCGTTCACCGAGCTGGGCGACGACATATCGCCGAACCAGCTCAAGCCGAAAAACGGTTTCATCGAGTTGCCGACCGCGCCGGGCCTCGGCGTCGACATCAACGAAGAAGCGCTGCACAGGTATCCCGGCAAGCCGTTTCCCACCCGCGAACTGCGTACCCCGGCCGACGAGCCGCCGGGGTATTGACCACATCAACGCCCGGCGGCTGCGCGAAGCCGCTGGGCAATTCCGCTTTCTGCGAGCCAGGCCTGAGTACCGGTAGCCGTCGGGCGCGACAGCAGTTCGGCGATGTCCTCTGGGCGGTCGATGTCGAGGCCAAGGCCCGCCAGCGTCACGATGCCAGGCTCGATGCCGTGCCGCTGTGCTGCCGCCTGGTGGGCCACGAAGCTGTCGTCGCCGAAGTGAAAGGAAATCGCCGTCGGCGGCGAACACAGCAGGCCGTTGCTGCCCCGTCGGTCGGCTGCCGGAACGATGGTGACCGCCGGTGCCTTGCCATGGGCCGCCAGCAAGGTTTCGATCTCCGCCGCCGTCACCAGGGGCACATCTCCCGGCAGGGCCAGCATCGCTGCTGCCCCGGCCGCATGCAGTGCGTCGGCAGCGGCGGCGACGGCGGCAGACTGTCCACGTCCGGCGGTTTCCAGAAGAACTCTCGCGCCGAACCGCTTCGCCAGGTCAGTCGCAGCTCCATCGCCAGTCACCGCCAGGATGCCGTCCAGCCCCCGCGCTGCCGTCAACGCTGCCAGCACGTCCTCCAGCATCCGCAAGAACAACTGACGCCGCTCGGCAGGCTGAAGGACGGGTGCCAGCCGCGTCTTGGCGTTTGCCAGACCCTTAATCGGCAACACGGCCCAGGTTCCGCCTGCGGTCATCGGGAGCACGTCACAGGCTGCCGGCGAAGGCCAGAACGGCTCGGGCCAGTCCGATCCGCTCCTCCGGGCCGGTCATCACCGTCGGCGTCACCAGGGCCGCCAGCTTGTCATGGTCCGCGTCCGCGGCCAGCCGCGCATCGCAGGTATCCATCACGATGCCGTCGATCAGGTCGCCGTAGTGACGCCACACGGTCCGGACGGAGACCTCTTGCCCCAGCTCCGCCAGCATCTTCGCCGCCGGCCCTTTGATGGCGGCTCCGCCGACGATGGGCGAGACGGCAACGACGGGAACCTTTGCCGCGCGGATGGCCTCGGTCATGCCTGGGATGGCGAGGATCGGGTCAATGCTGATGAACGGGTTGGAAGGGCATATGACGATAGCGCGCAGGCCGGGATCGGATAGGGCGGCCAGCGCCCGGGGGTGGGCCGTCGCCTGCGCGGCACCGGCGAAGTGGAAGCCCCGCACGGCTGGCGCGCAACGCTCGCGCACGAAGTACTGCTGGAAAGGCAGCTCGCCATCCGCGGTGGCGACCATGGTGCGTAGCGGGTCGTCGCTGGCTGGCAGCACCTGCTGGTCGACGCCCAGTCGCCGGCAGATGTCCGTCATGATCGTGCCCAGACCTTCGCCGCCGGCCAGCCGCCGGCTGCGCTCCACGTGGAGAGCGAGGTCGCGGTCGCCTAGCCGGAACCAGGTTTCGCCGCCCAGCGTCTCCAACGCCGCCATGAAGGCCCAGGTTTCGTCGGCACGGCCCCAGCCGCGTTCCGGGTCGGCTAGGCCGGCTAGGGTGTAGAGCACGGTGTCGAAATCGGGGCAGACAGTCAGGCCCAGGTGTTCGAAGTCGTCGCCGGGGTTGCAGATCACGGTCAAAGCAGAGGGCTCCAAGGCCTGCGCTAATCCCCAGATGAGCTTGGCGCCGCCGACGCCGCCCGTCAGGGCGACGACGCCATCGCAGCGAGAGCCGCTCATCGGAACAGGTCCTCCGTCGCATCGCGGATGAGGTCGGCCGCCGTGCCGTTGGCGCCGGTGGCGGTGAGGCCGCGCACGATAACGACGGGACGACCCTCGTCGGCTTGGCCTTGGAGCAGGCCGGCGGCGGCGGCGATCTGGTCGGCATGGCCGACTGTCGTGGCGCGCAGTGCCCGACCGAACAAATCGGGTTTGCCGCGAAGGTCGAGCAACGCGGGAAGACCGGCGGCGCCGATGGCGATATTGACGCTGCCATGCCGCCAGGCACGCCCCGGGCTATCGGTGACGACCACGCCGACTTCTCTGCCCCATCGCGCTTTCGCGCCGGCACGCAGCCGCGCCGCCGAGGCATCCGGGTCTACCGGCAGCAGCAACACCCGTTCGCGCCCATCGGCAGAGTCCACATTCGAAGCGTCGACACCTGCATTGGCCAAGACCAGTCCCAAGCGGTGGACGACGATCAGTACGCCCGGGCGGTGCCGCAGGACGCTTTGGGACTCGCTCAGGATGATCTCGACCAGTCGGGCGTCCTTGCCGGTTTCGGCGGCCAAGGTTAGGGCGCGTGGCGATGGCATCACGGTGTCGAGGGTCACGTAACGGCCCTCGGCCTTGGAGACGATTTTCTGGGCGATGGCCAGGATGTCGCCGTCGATCACGGCTAAGCCGGCGGCATCGGCGGCCGAGGCGATGGCTGCTATCAGGTCGGCGCCCGGCTCGACCATCGGGATGCCGGGGATGGGCAGAAGGCTGATGCCATCGGGGCACTCGGGGGAAAGGGGCATGCGCGATCGACCGAGGCGCTCAGAGTGCCCAGTACGGCATGGTGTTTTCTCCCTACGCCAAAGCCGAGACGATCAGCGAAACAGGCAGCGTCGATCGGTGCGGCGGCATCCGGACGCATCCGATCCGACGAACCGATCGGCGAAGTGCGACGCTAAACTGTGAACGCGACCGTGCTGAAGACTCGACCGCCGAGGCGGACGGCGCTCTCGCGCGGTTCCACAGTCTATTCCGAGGCCTTTTCGTCCGTCGAATCATCCGGCGCGTCGGTTTTGCGCTGATCGGATTTCTCTTCCTTGGCCTTCTGGCGAGCTAATTTCTTGGAGGCTTTGCTCTTGTCGCGCTCCATGCGCTCGAAACGATAGTTCGGCTTGCGCGCCATTGTGATGCTTTCAAAGGAAACAAAGCAATTACAGCCTGAATCGACGACGCCGTCAGGCAAAGACCTCCTTGAACCGCCGTGCCCCAACCGGGCATCGGTCCTTGGAGGTTACGAAATACTGGCCCCGATGGTCGAACCGGCGCGTGCCAGCGTGGCAACCGGGGCCGGTCGGGTCCATTTCTTACGCCGGCTGACGTTCCGAATCCAGCGTCCGCCTCATGAACTCAGTCGAGAACCACCAGATTCTCGGCCGAAGACTTGCCGTTCCGTCCCGCCACCAAGTCGAACTGAACCTTCTGTCCCTCGCGCAGGGTGGTAAGGCCAACTCGCTCGACGGCAGAAATGTGGACGAAGGCGTCTTTGGATCCGTCGCTTGGCTCGATGAAGCCATAGCCCTTTGTTGGATTGAACCACTTTACGGTACCAGTGGCCATAACTGCTCCTTTACCATACTCACGTCTTGGCGTGCCTTGCGTTCAGCGGCGGCACGGATCTACTGAATGTCTCACATGTCTGGAGCTAACGCAGATAGGCGTGAAGGCGGCTATCAGGTCACGCCAGGGATGTGCATTCATTGCCGGGAATCTGGCGACGCCGGCAGCAATATGCAAGAAAATTCGTCAAGCGAATTCAACGGTCCTACATCGATATTCCGTGAATTTTCCTACCGTCGTTCGGTGACCAGAATGCCGGTTGCGCGCAACGCCGCGATGTCTTTTTCGCTGAATCCGCATTCGGCCAGTATTGCCGGCCCGTCGGCGCCAAAGCGGGGTGGCAGCCGTTCGACCCGGCTTCGGCTGCGCGATAGACGGATCGGTGTTGCGATGCCGCGATAGCCGTCCTTTTCCACTACATTGCCGCGATGGGCCGCGTGGATGTGGCCGGTCGCCTGGGCGACGTCCAGCACGGGGCCGGCCGGAACGCCCGCCTTCAGCAGCTGTTCGGCCAGCGCCTTGCCGTCCAGCCTGACCAGCACGCTTTCCAATTCCTTGGTTAGATCGGCCCGGTTGGTTACCCGATCGCCGTTGTCGCGAAAACGCGGATCTTCCGCCAATCCGGGAGCACCGATTTCGGTACATAGCCGCTGGAAGGCCCGATTGTTGCCGACGGCCAGAAAGATATCGACGGTGGCGGTGCGATAACGGTCATAGGGGCTGACGTTGGGATGAGCATTGCCGGTACGGGCCGGCGTTTTGCCGCTGAGGAAGTAATTGGCGGTGAAGGGATGCATCAACGCCATCGCGCAGTCCCACAAGGTGGCGTCGACGAACTGGCCCCGACCCGACCGTTGCCGTTCGACGATCGCCATCAGGATGGCAATGGCCGAATACAGCCCCGTGCCGATATCGACCATCGGCACGCCGATGCGGGTCGGTTCCGATTGCGGCGAGCCATTGATCGAAAACATGCCGACCATAGCCTGCACGACGGCGTCGTAACCGGCATAGCCGCCCATCGGCCCGTCGGCGCCGAAGCCGGAGATGCGGCAATGGATCAAGCGCGGGAAACGGCTGCTTAACGCCTCATTGTAACCAAGGCCCCAGCGCTCCATGGTCCCGGTCTTGTAGTTCTCGATCAGCACGTCGGCGCCGTCGAGCAGGCGCAGCAGCACATCGCGGCCTTCGGGACGCGAAAGGTCGAGACCCAGCGAACGTTTGTTGCGGTTGACGCCGATGAAGTACGAAGCTGAACCGTCGTGGAAGGGCGGGCCCCAATCGCGCACTTCGTCGCCGGCCGGTGGCTCGATCTTGATGACGTCGGCCCCGTGGTCGCCCAATATCTGGGTGCAATAGGGGCCGCCCAGGACGCGGGTAAGGTCGATGACGCGAAGGCCCGATAGGCTGCCGTCTGCAAAGGAAGTCATGATGCTCTCGATTAGGGAAGATGGTCGGACCAGCCTACTTTACCATGAGCGCCAGGACCACCGAGGATCGCGGCCCTATGTCGATGTGGCCGCCAAGGAAGCGCGATAATGGCCAGTACGTTGATTATGGGGCTGAGCTTCGCCGTGGGAATCGGCCTGGTCATGCTGTTTCCGCGGTTCCGCAACCTGAATTGGGGCATTTGGATTGCCCTGGTCGCCGGTCTCATTGTCGATCGGACGGCGGGCAACCTTCTGCGCGAGGAATACCTAGTCTACGACTTTCGCCGTTCTTTGGAACAGACCCTGGAGGAGAGGAGCGCCGTTGTCGTCATGCCGATGGACGCCGCCGAGCGCGAGGCTTTTCTCGATGCCCTGGGCCGCATCTATCGAACCCGCGGACGGACGGCCGCCATGGCGGCCTTCGAGCAGCGTACGGACTCCACGCGCCCCGTCCGTTTGTCCGAAGCGACCAATGCCAGCCGCGAAGCCTGGGTCGCCTTTGCCCAGGCTTTGACCAAGGCGCTGGCGCATTTTGACGAAACCGGGGCCGGCGAACGCTGCGTTGCCTGGCTGCGCGGCGACATCGACGTGCCGGATGGGGACTACCCTACCCTGGGCGACAGCGCGACGGCGCTCGACAATCTGCTGCGCAGCCACCGCCGGATCGAAAAGAACTTTCCTAACGAAGGCAACAGCCGGGAACTCCAGGACCTGAGCATCGCCCTGGCCGGTAAAGGCGGCTTTTCGCAGGAGGATTTTTACCTGCTGAAAAAGCTGAACGGCCGCTTGAGCGCGGATGAATCCAAGCGCCTCTGCCAGTCCGTTCACATCTTTTACGAAGAGCTGGTCAAACGCCACCCGAATACCGTCGCCGCCTTCACGCAAGGCATCTTCGCGCCTCCGTGAGACTTCGGCAGCGGCGATTACATTGTTCCGATTGGCAGACCCATACGGACCGTTACGCGGCCCGGAAGGGAGAGGGCGTTGATAAGATCCAGCTCATTGCCTTGAAGTCGGATCGCCACCAGTTCCTGACATCGTGATTGATGATGCGATAATCATCGATGAAGGTCGACTCGATGGCCGATTCGGTCACTGTCACATCGACAAAGCCGACACTCGCAGCGCCTCCGCGTTTGGCGATGTGTTCCGGTGTCGCGATGAAGGCGGTGGAAGGGGCCCAAAGGTGGTCGATACTTCCTTCATTGTAACGTTTGTGACGGTGCAAGTGACCTGACGGGTGAATCCGAAAACCAGCCGCGCCGCGATCAAGGTTGTCCACGGTGAACGTGAGGGCTGCATTCTTGGCGGAAACCGGGGTTCATATGAAGAATGCCTGTTCAACACAGGTTTGCCATTAGGGTCGAATTCTGCTTCAAGAAACATGGGCTAGAGAGGGGCGTCAGACTTTATTGTCGGGTGACCGTTCTCTGAAAGTTTGATTCTTTTGCATTTTTTCTACCTTAGGAGAGCCAGGTCATGATACCCGCACCACTTCCTGAGAACGACGTGGAGCGTGTAGCCTCGTTGGCCAAAATGCGCCTTCTTTCAACGCCGCGCGAGGCTGATCTTGACCGAATCACGCGCGTAGCAAAGCGGGTGTTTAGCACCGAGATCGCCCTGATCTCTCTCGTGGATAGGGATCGTCAGTGGTTCAAGGCTCGTCTCGGTCTAGATGCTTCCGAGACCCCTCGGGATATCTCTTTTTGCGGGCATACCATCGAAGAAGATCGGACCTTTGTCGTCAACAATGCACTTGAGGACGAGCGCTTTCATGATAACCCTCTCGTCGTTGGGGAGACGAATATTAGGTTCTATGCGGGTCAACCGCTGACCAACAACGAAGGCTACCGGATCGGTACACTTTGCGTGATATCGCCCAAGCCTCGTGATTTCTCCGAAGGTGACCAGCAGATCCTCAAGGACCTTGCTCGGATGGTTGAGACCGTGCTGGAAAACCGCATACTTAGTCAAACGCAGGCAGCGCTTCTCGACTCCCTCACCACGGCGACACGTGACAAACTAATAGATCCGTTGACGAGCATCTGGAACCGCAGAGGGTTCGACGAGCTTATTGAACGCGAAGTGGCCCGGGCACGCCGAGGAAAAGCGTCTATTGCTATTGCCATGGTCGATATCGACGCGTTCAAAAAAATCAATGACACCTTCGGTCACTCGGTGGGCGATGAGGCGATCAAGCTGGCTGCGTCCTTGCTCGTGGAATGCTCGCGGGCAACCGACATCGTCGTCCGATATGGTGGTGAGGAGTTTTTGGTTATCGCTCCTGACACCCCGAGGAAAACACTCGCTGTGCTTGGGGACAAGATTCTCATGGCGTTTCGGCAGTACGCCAAACTGCAAGTGCCTGCTGATACATATCCGTTCACGGTCAGCATCGGGTTGGCAAGCGCGTCGCCCACCGAGAATGCGTCGCTGTTTACGCGACAGTTGCTGGTGGCGGCTGACGAGGCTCTTTACATTGCAAAAGAGGCTGGCCGAGACCGAATCAAAATTTCCGACAAAATATAGATATAGAGCATTGAACAAGACTGTCTTTTAATACCACCGTACCTCTGATTTTAACCAGTGCGGAAGATCGAATTTCTTAGCGGTTTGATAAGTGGCGTTGGACCTCACTCTACCACTCAACCCCACATACATACCCCGTGTTTTGGTTCTGGCGGGGGAATCTCATCACACTCGTCAAGTAATCAGCGCCAGACATCGCTTCGCGAGCAAAAGGAACGTATCGCTGTTCCCTTTAATCCCTTCACGAGCAACATGCTGTTGCATCGCCAGTAAGTGAAGATGCTTGCCAAGAGCCGGACGAAGTGTCCGGCTCGAAGTCGATGATAATGGTCTCGCCGCCGCGTAAAGCGTTGTCCTCGTCGCTTCGTTCCTGCGGGAACGCGTGGCTCGGACGTCTACGATGGAAGCCAACCAATGGAATTAGAGGACGTTTCCGAACGGCGGCAAATCGTCCCTTGTAGTGGTTGCTATATGGTTGCTGTCAAAACGTTGAAATCTGCTAAGCGTAAATTAAAGTACCATAACACATTGAAAATATTGGTGCCCCTGGCCGGACTCGAACCAGCACGTCCTTGCGAACAACAGATTTTGAGTCTGCCGCGTCTACCAATTCCGCCACAAGGGCTCGCCGTGTCGAACGGCGCCCCGATGATAGCCACCGCGGCCCCGCCGTCAACTGTGCAAGCGCTATGTGGGAATCCCGGCGGGGCGATTCCAGTCGGAAATACTTGTGAAGCAGGCCGGAGTTGCGCATTCTCCCGCCCTTCTCGGATCCATGCGCCATACGGCGCAAGGCCACGCGACGGGCGGCACGATGAACGACGATCGGCGCATCTACCTGTTCGACACCACGCTGCGAGACGGGGCGCAGACCCAGGGGGTCGATTTCGGCGTCGCCGACAAACTGGCGATTGCTCGCGAACTCGACCGTGTCGGAATCGACTATGTCGAAGGTGGCTGGCCGGGCGCTAATCCCACGGACGATGCCTTTTTTGCCGAACCGCCGCGGCTGACCCGAGCCCGGCTCACCGCGTTCGGCATGACGCGCCGTCCCGGTCGCAGTGTCGGCAACGATCCGGGGCTGGCCGCCGTGCTGGCGCCACGGGTTCCCTGCGCCTGTCTGGTCGGCAAGGCCTGGGATTTCCATGTCGACGTGGCACTGGGAATCGAACGGGCGGAAAATCTGGCCATGATCGCCGAGTCGATAGCCAGGGCGGTCGTCCGTAAGGATGAAGCCATGTTCGACGCCGAGCATTTCTTCGATGGCTTCAAGGCCAATCCCGATTACGCGCTGGCCTGCGTCAAGGCGGCTTTCGAAGCCGGCGCCCGCTGGATCGTGCTATGCGACACCAACGGTGGCACCTTGCCGCACGAGGTGGCCGATATCGTCGTCCGGGTCGCCGGGCATGTTCCCGGTAGCCACCTCGGCATCCACGCCCATAACGACACCGGTAATGCGGTGGCCAACAGCCTGGCCGCTGTCCGCGCCGGGGTGCGCCAGGTACAGGGGACGATCAACGGCCTTGGCGAACGTTGTGGCAACGCCGACCTGATCGCCGTCATTCCTTCCTTGATGTTGAAGATGGGTTACCCGACCGGCCTCGACTCCAAGGCGCTGACCCAGCTCACGCATGTGTCGCGCCTGCTCGACGAACGCCTCAACCGGGCGCCCAACCGCCATGCGGCTTATGTCGGCGAATCGGCCTTCTCACACAAGGGCGGGCTGCATGTTTCGGCGGTCGAAAAGGATCCGCGCACTTACGAACACATCGATCCCGCCCTGGTCGGCAATCGCCGCCACATCGTCGTTTCCGACCAGGCGGGGCGCTCCAACGTGCTGGCCCGCTTTCGCGAAATCGGCCTCGACGTCGATCCGAAGAACCCGCGCCTCAGCCGGCTGATCGAAGAGGTCAAATCGCGCGAATTCGAGGGTTACGCCTACGATGGCGCCGAGGCCAGTTTTGAGCTGTTGGCCCGTCATGCGTTGGGCGGTGTGCCCGAATACTACCGGCTGTCGGGATTTCGCGTCATCGACGAGCGGCGTTGGAACGCGCGGGGCGAGCTGATCACGTTGTCGGAAGCGACGGTGAAGCTTTCCGTCGGCGATGCGCCGTTCATGGCGGTAGCCGAAGGCAACGGCCCGGTCAACGCGCTGGATGCGGCGCTGCGCAAGGTGCTGTTGCCAGTCTATCCGCAGCTGCGCGATCTGCGCCTGGTCGATTACAAGGTGCGTATCCTTTCGCCGCACGAAGCGACGGCGGCGGTCACCCGGGTGATGATCGAATCGGCCGATAGCCACGGCGAACGCTGGTCGACCGTCGGCGTTTCGACCAACGTCATCGACGCTTCCTATAACGCGCTGCGCGACTCCATCGTCTACAAGCTGTTCCGCGACGGCGCTATCGCCGCCGCGGCGTGACCATCGCCATGGAACCATCGGTTGCAGCGGACGCCCCGGGTGAGACCGGCGCGGCCCCAGCGGTCGTGTTGGTCGATCCTCAGCTCGGTGAAAACATCGGTATGGTGGCGCGCGCCATGATGAATTGCGGGCTTTCCGACCTGCGCCTGGTCCGTCCGCGCGACGGCTGGCCCAATCATCGGGCGCGGACCACGGCGACAGGCGCCGTCGATATTGTCGATAAAGCGCGCCTGTTCGAGACGACCGCCGAAGCCGTGGCCGACCTCAACTACCTGCTGGCGACGACGGCGCGGGCGCGCCATACCACGCAGATTGTGCTGACGCCGCGCACTGCCGCGGGCGAGATACGCGCCCGCACCGCCGCCGGCAGCCGTTGCGGCGTACTGTTCGGCAAGGAATCGCGAGGTCTCGGCAACGACGATGCCGCGCTGGCCGATGCCATCGTCACCGTGCCGCTCAACCCGGCCTTCACCTCGCTCAACCTCGCCCAATGTGTGCTGCTGGTCGGCTATGAATGGTTTCTCGCCGGCGATGCGACGCCTGCTTCAACCCTGACCGTGCCGGCTGCCACCCGCCCGGCGACCAAGGCGGAACTGGAAGGTCTGTTCGGCCACTTGGAGACCGAACTTGATGCCTGCGGCTTTCTCTACGTCCAGGAAAAGCGGCCGATCATGGTGCGCAACCTGCGCAACCTGTTCCAGCGAGCCGGCCTTACCGAACAGGAAGTCCGCACCCTGCGCGGCGTCATCAGCGGCTTGGCCCGCCTGGGGCGTAGCCGTGGAGGTTGATGCATAGAAAGCTTCCCCGGTCCAGGTTTGGGGCTTCTCAGAATCGGTGCCGCGATTTAGACTGTTTTTATGGGTGTGAGGGTCTCCCCACAATGGCCATGATGCTGTGTTTCTCGGCGGTCTGGCAGAAGTCTTCCTGCAAAGTCGGAGTGTATTGTATCCCATGACGTGTCTGTTATGCGGTCACCGCGACCTTGTTGAGTTTCTCAACTTGGGGCAACAGCCGCTCGCCAACAAGTATCCGTCCCAAGCCCAGTTCGAATCGGAGGACTTTTTCCCCCTTTCGGTTCTGTTTTGCGAAAGGTGCAGAAATGTCCAGTTGGGCACCCTCATTTCGCGCCAGAGAATGTTCGAGGACTACTACTACCTCTCATCTGTGAATGCCGCGCTCGTCCGGCATTTCGAAAAGCTTGCCGACAAGCTGGCATCCGCCCGCTTCGTCGTCGATATCGGCTCCAACGATGGTATTCTGCTCAAGCCGTTGAAGGAGCATGGTGTGAAGGCTATCGGTATTGAGCCGTCGATCAACGTGTCCAAAATCGCCAACGACCAGGGTCTGACGACGATCACCTCCTTCTTCGATCTTTTGGCGGCCAGGGAACTTGAAAAAACCTATGGTCGGGCCGATGTCATTGTTGCCAGTAGCGTGTTCACGCACTTGGAGAATCCCCACGATTTCATCGAAGCGGTGAAGAGCCTCCTCTCAGATGACGGGCGGTTCGTCATTGAAGTCGAATATATCGGCAACATCCTGAAAAATATCCAGTTCGAGCGGTTTTACCTGGATCGAATATTCTATTATTCGCTGACATCCCTACAAAAATTATTCGAGCTGCACGGCATGTATGTCGCCGACGTGGAGCATATCGAACCGCACGGCGGTTCGCTGCAGGTGAGCGTCCGGCACAAGGGGCAAGGCGATGGCCCCACGGCCAACGTGATCGGCCAACTTGCCGAGGAAAATGATGTTTTGACAAGTTCCCGATTGGCAGCGTTCGGGCGCGATGTCGATATCCAGATCGCCACTTTTCGCGACCTGCTGGCAGGCTATAAGGAGGCCAAGGTCAAGGTTGCCGGTTACGGTGCGCCGGCGCGGGTTTCGACGATTTGTAACTACGGCAATATCGGCCCCTCGCTAATTGCCTTCACGGTCGACGACAGCCCGCTCAAACAAAACAAATACACGCCCGGCACGCATATTCCCATCGTTCCCAAGTCGTACTTGGACGATAACCCGGTGGATATTCTTGTGGTTTTCGCCTACGAGTATCTCGACGACATACGGAAAAAGACAGGCGGTGCCTACCGCTACCTGCTTCCCATTCCGCCACGCGAGGTGAGGCAGCCTTGAATTGGCAGCCGTGGCCTCGCCTCGCCGTGTCCGCCATATTTCCCTGATAATTTTGGGTGCAATGCAAACCGCCATGTCATCACATGAACTCACGCGCGCAGACGTCGAACGGATCGTCGAGAATCTCGGCGCCGACGCCCATCTTTTTTCCGGCAGGACGGTTCTGCTGTCCGGTGGGGCTGGCTTTCTCGGCCGGCATTTCATCGCTGTTTTTCGTAAGCTCAACGATGGCATTCTGGCCCGACCGTGCAAGGTCATCTCGGCCGATAACTACATCACTGGGGAACAGGCGTCGTTGCGCGATGGCGGGCAACGCGATCCGAATATTGTCGAGGTCTGGGCCGACGTTTCCTACCCGCTGCCTGTGCGCGAGGATCTGGACTTCATCATCCATGCCGCCGGCGTAGCCTCGCCGGTCTATTATATGAAGTATCCGCTGGAGACGATCGATAGCGCCGTCCTGGGGACGAGAAATCTGCTGGAACTTGCCCGCAAGAACCAGGGGCTCAAGGGATTTCTATTCTTCAGCTCCAGCGAGATTTACGGCGATCCCGATCCGCAGTCGGTGCCGACGCCGGAGACTTATCATGGCTATGTCTCGAGCGTCGGGCCACGTGCCTGCTATGACGAATCCAAACGGCTGGGAGAAACAATCTCGACCGTCTATCAGCAGCGATATGGGGTGCCCGTCACAATTGTCAGGCCGTTCAACGTGTTCGGTCCGGGCATGAAACACAACGACCGCCGTGTCGTGCCGATGTTTACATACCAGGCGTTGAACGGTCATCCGCTTCCTGTCCATGGCGACGGCCGCCAGACGCGCACCTTTTGCTACATCACGGATGCGATCTCGGGATTTCTCAAGACGTTGCTCAAGGGCAAGCCGGGCGAGGCTTACAATGTCGGTAACGCGGATAGTGAAATCTCCATGCGGGATCTTGCCCGGATATTTTCCGAATTGGTACCGGGCGCGTCGCTCGAACACATCGCCTATCCGGAAGCCTACCCGGCGGGAGAACCGCAGCGCCGCTGCCCGGACCTGTCCAAGGCGGCGCTGGACCTTGGCTACGCATCGAGGGTCGATTTGCGCGATGGGCTCTCGCGCTTCATAGCCTGGGCGCGCGAGCAGGACAGCTATCGGACTTGAGCAATGGATGAGGTGCGCCACGGCCGTCCGTAGGACCTTGCAGCTTGGTCTCCTGGGTTGCGGCCAGTGGGGACGCAATATCTATCGAACGCTGCAATCTTTCGCCGATGTCTCCATATCCGTGCTCCGGCGTGGAGCCGGCGTGCCGGCCTGCCTCGATGGCGCTCTCATTGCCACGCCGAGTGCCACGCACGTGGAACTGGCGCTGCCATTCATCGAACGTGGCATTGCGACATTCATCGAAAAGCCGATGGCGATGTCTATTGCCGATGCTGAACGCATCCGTGACGCAGCAAATCGTTCCGGTGCGCCGATCTTTATTGGCCATATCCATCTTTATAATCCGGCATTTCACGTGGCATGCGAATTGGCCCTTACGATCGGATCGATCCGCTATGTCATGTGCGACTGGATGAATGGCAGGCCGCGAGCGGGTGAATCCGTCCTCTGGGACTGGCTACCCCATATACTTTCCATGGCGCAAGAGATGTTCGGAAATGAACCGGAAAGCGTCTCGGCGTGGGGCCTGGTCGGGGGTACACAATCGCAAGCGGCCGTCGCGCGATTTCAGTTCGGCGCCACATCTCTGGTTGCGACCACTTCCTGGCTGTCTCCGTACCGGTGCCGGCGCATGGCTATCGCCGGGGACAACGCGACACTCGTCTTCGACGATGCCGCGGAAAGGAAGCTGACCCTGTATGCGGCAAAGGGAGAAATCACTTATCCTAAGTACGAGGCAGACTTGCCGCTGACGCGAGAAGTAGCCGCTTTTATGGATTTGGTTCGCGGCAGAGTGGCCGATCGCGATCATATCGCCGACGCCATTGCCATCACCCGAGCCATTCTCGCGGCAGAGCAATCACTGCGGGAGAATGGCGCGGCAAGTTTTATCTGATGCCGAATCACACCGAAGCCGCCTTCCGGCCGCTTCCGCTTATCTAGGGCCGTGTTTGTCGGTCTTGGCTTTTTGGGTGGCCCAAAATAGCAAATCATTGAAAATATGATAAAGCCGCAGCCTGCTATCGACAGTATCGGTAAACTGTTCCTAATGGATTTTCTGTGATATGCGATTACCTTTGATGGTGGCATCAACACAATTAAGTTCGTTTGATCGTACCATTTTACCGTGTTTCGAGCCCAAACAGAGGGACGGTGTAAAGAACATGGCCGAAATTGTATTGGTACAGCCCTATACCGGCAGTTGGGATGAGATGTCGATTCGCTATCCCGAATCGCTCCTGTCGGTGGCCTCCGTTCCTGTCGCCAAGGGCTACGATGTGGTCATCCTCGACCAGCGTACGTCGCCAAACTTCGAAGCGGAACTGGATCGGGCCGTCGGGTCGGAGACAGTGATCTTCGGACTGAGCGCGATCACCGGCGAGCAGGTCAAATATGCATTGCGGCTGTCCCAGCTGCTGAAGGAAAAGTATCCGCACATACCCCTGTGTTGGGGTGGCATCCATGCGACGCTTGTTCCTGAACAGACGGTCAGGCATCCGCTGATCGACTACGCCGTGGTCGGCGATGGCGAGTATGTGTTCTGCGAGTTGTTCGAGCGTCTGCGCGATGGCGCGCCAGTCGGCGACCTGCGCGGCGTCGTCTACAAGACCGATGCCGGCATCGCGTCGAACGCCGGCGAGCTCGAGGTGACGGAACGAGGCGATCGCGGCGCCTTCACCTTCGTGCGCAAGAACGGCACCGCCGACATCATCAGGGACATGGATTCTCTGCCACCGCTGCCCTACCACCTGATCGATTTCGATAAGTATTCCGTCTTCCACCTGAAGGACGGCCGGCGGTCGGCGACGCTGAACACCTCGCGCGGTTGCCCCTATCGCTGCAAGTTCTGCTCCGATCCTGTGATCAACGAGGGCAAGTGGCGCGGTTACTCGTCCAAGGTCGTGCTGGAGAAAGTGCGCCATCTATACGAAGTCCAGAACGTCGGCATGATCTATTTCCAGGACGATTATTTCCCGGGCAGCAAGAAGCGCTTCATCGAGATTCTCAAGGGCCTGGGCGAGTTCGACGGCGACCTTAAGTGGTCGACGCTCGGTGTCCGCGCTGATACCTTGTGCAAGCTCAGCGATGAGGAATGGGAACTGTTGGCCCGTTCCGGCTGCCATTCCCTCGAGATCGGCATTGAAACGGGCAACGAAAAGACCCTGGCGCGCATCAACAAGGCTGAGACTATCGGCGAGATGCGCGAGGTCAATCAAAAGCTAGCGAACTACGACATCAAGGTGAAGTACACTTTGATTGTCGGTTTTCCGTTCGAGACCAAGGAAGAGATCATGGACAGCCTGCGGTTCGCGGTCGAGTTAGAGACCGTGAATCCCAACGCCTACTGCCTGATCTTTAATTTCATGCCGATCATCGGGACGCCCTTCTACAAGGATGCCCTGGGGCAGGGGTTCAAGGAGCCCCAGACCCTGGAAGAGTGGGGCCACATGGATTTCGATTCATGGCTACGCCACTATCGGAGCTGGGCGGCGAAGGATTATATCGACTGGCTCGAGGCGATCAGCTTTGTGTCCAAGTTTCATAACAAGAACGTCGGCTACAAGTTTGGCAACTCGGCGCTCCTGCGCTTCTGCTTCACGCTCTACCATCCCATCGCCAAATGGCGCTTCCGCCATAACTTCTACGATTATTGCATCGAGGTGGAGATGCAGCGCTGGCTTCTGGCCACCAAATTCGCGTTGCGCCGGGGGTATCAGAAGCTGCAATCGTTGGTGACCGGTGTCATGACCCCGGCACACCGATTGGACAACCCCCGTCCGGTCAGCGAGTCCGGGCCGGGCTGCTAACCCTTCCTGAGCCAGATGGTGAGGCCGGCACAGGGGGCTGGCCTTCTATCGTAGCCGCTTAGCGCGGCTCCATCGTGTTTCGCCTCGGCATGCGACAGGGCAAGGGACGCGAAATATCCGCGCCCGATGAGTCCGGCGATGCCGCCGGCTTCGAAATCGATACCCGCGGCGCGTTGGAGCGGGTAGTTGTAGTTCAGGATGAACGACGGGCGCGATGGGTTCATCCACGGCAGCGACAGGTATTGATCGTCCGTCAGCACGGGCTTCGGAAGATCCGCCAGGCATGCCGCCCTTGCCGTGAATTGCGGGTGCTGGAACGCCACCGAACGGACTCCCTGGCCCCCGAACATGACCATGGCGATGGCGACAATGATGGCACCCCAGCCAAGGCTGGCCGCCCATGGCACGATGGACGCGTACCGCCCTCCGGCCGATCGCAAGGCGTGCAGTCCGAGCAGGGCGGTCAAGGCCAGGAAGAATGATACCGGAAAGTAATAGTTCTCCGCGGCGCCTGCCTTTGCCGTCCCCGGTACGGTGAGCACGATGGTCACCGCGAGTCCCAGCAAGGCAAAGCGGGAGGCGGGATCGCGCAACAACGTCCGGCGGAAGTTGCTGTCTCGCAGGACCACGATAGCCATGGTGAGAACGGCGAGCAGGGTCGGAACCGATTTCACCGCGAAGTTGATGGCGATGCGGGGTACGTCTCCTGGATTCCAGCTCACTTCCGACGTATGAATCAACGAGCGGATATAGATTTCTCCGCCAATTGCGAAGGTAAGCGCGTATCCCGCGATCAGCAGCGCCGAGTACAGGACAACGTGCCATCTCGGCTGGCTTCTCAGCAGATACAATCCAATGACCACGGTCGTCACGATGTTGGACTGCTTCAGGCTCCAGGCCGCGAACAGGCATGCCGCCGCGAGGACGATGCCGGCTACCGGACGGCTCGAACGCAGCGACCAGAACAGCAACACGGCGAGAATCTCGCAAACCATCGCCCAGACGTCGGGACGTACGGTGAATCCCCAGAAGCCGACGAGGGGGCCGAAAAACAGAAGTACCGCGCAGCCGAAGCTGGAGACCTTCTCCGTCATTCCGCGCGGATTCGTCATCCGTACGAATATCAGATAGGCGATGGTTGTGCCGGCGAACAGGCCGATCAGGGTGAAGCTACGCAGGACCGTCGGCAACCAAGCCTCGTCGAGGACAAGGGCCGTCATGACCGCTTCAGCGTAGAGCGCGTAGGTGGCGTAGAAGAGCCAGTTGTAGAAGGCGATGACGAAGGGGATCTCCGTCGTATCGGTATAGAGCCTTTCGCCGGCCAAGACTCGCCAGATGTCGAACAGCGGCTGCTGTTCCCAGCCGCTGGTGATGAGTTGCAGGGGAACCGACAGGGAAGCCGCCGATTCGATCCGGATCATCATCAGTACGACGCAGGCCAGCGCACCGCATATCGATGATACGGCGAGAAATTTTTCGGCAGTACCGTTCACGCCGACCGTCCCAGGTTAAGGCCCTGGCTCAAGGAAACCGGTTACCTAGGGGCTTGAGTTCGCCGCCGGCCAAAACCGGATACACCGGTCGGACGTCCAGCAGAAACTTCTTATAATCCCAGGCTGGGATGACATTGCGCTGGTTGCGCGATGCCAGCACCAAAAAGACAACCAACGCCGCCGCAATCAGCAATTGTGAAAAAATTCCTAGCAATGCAAGGATCGCTTGCGACGACCAACCCAAAACAAAATCGTCAAACAGGATTCTTTTCAGCACGACGGCGGCGATGCCTGCCGCCGCGATGGCAGCGAACAGGACCAGCCCCAGAGTAAAACGCACGCTGACCACATCGGCGTGGACGGCAAGTCCGCTCAGGCCGTGGATGGCCAAGTTGACCAGATTCATTTTGCTGGTCCCGTGCTTGCGTGTCCCGCGTTCCGAAGGGATCGAGGTGTAGGGCACTCTCGCCTTCATGATGCCAGCCGGAAAATGATTCCAGATTTCCGACACGCTGGATATCCGTTTCACCAGAATGGAAGAAAGGGCGCAGAAGTTTCCATAGGAGATAGGCGCACCCGTGAGAACGGCGTAAAGCGCCTTGTAGATCGCATAGAACAGCTGAAATCTTCGGCCTTCCGAGCGCTGTGTGCGTTCGGCGAAGACGACCTTGTTGCCCTCGCGGATGGCCTGTTCGATCAATTGTGGCACATATTCCGGCTTGTCTTCATGATCGGAGTCCATCAACACCAGAAAATCGAAGTCGACCTCCGAGGCGAGATAGCCCAGCCCCACCGCAAACGCCCGCTGGTTGCCCAGATTCCTTCGGAGCGTCACGACACGGACCTCGCTGATCGCCGTAAAGGTCTGATCGCTGAACAAGCCTTCATCGACGAATTCGGTCGAACCATCGTCGATGACGATGACACGAACCTGGCAATAGCGACCGCTCAGTTGTTTATCCAACAGCGGCACAATGGATTTGACGGATTCCCAATCGTTATAGGTGGCGACCATAATCACAATGGATGGCGTGGATGTCGCGGCCGTCATTTTATGTTGGATCGCGCAAAGATCAGGTTGCGGAAGACCGCGTGGATATCACCCGCCAACGGGTGACTCAATTCTGAAATTCAGTTTCTGCATTTGCCAGTCCCATGATCCGCGACGGTTCCGCCGTCCACATTCACCGATAGAAGACATGATTGCCAATGCGCATCAGCTGCTGGTGGGTCTTCGTCCAGCTAGGGTTGTCGTTGTCACCGTGAAAATAAAGCGCACCACCGGTTGGATCGCCGACTTTGCCGGAAATGGCCTGCTGTGCTGCCTTTACGGCTGCCTTCCACTGCAGGGGATTGGTCGGTTCGTCCGACTTGCCGTCGCACCACCAGGCGAATTGGCAGCCCGGCTTGCCGTCGCTATCACCCTGGGTGACAACGCTGCAAACTCCGCTGGGGAATTTTCTGTCGCGTGAACGGTTGAGTATGGTGTGGGCAATCGCTGCTTGTCCGGACTCGGTTTCCGACCGTCCTTCCCAATACACGGACAGCGCCAAGCATCTGGTCTGCGGGTCCAGGGCCGGACTCAAGCCCATTGCCACGTGCTCGATCTTCGCTGCCTTGCTCGCCTCGGTTTTCGTGACCTTCTTCGCCGTGGCGCCGGCAGCGTCGGCTTGGAGCGGCTGGAGGGCGAGCCAAACCAAGCCGAGTGTGGCAGCAATGTATGAACGATTGCTCATAGCCGCTCCGACAGCCAGATGGCCAAGCGCGATCCGGCCTTAATGATAGCGGTCAGCGGCTCGTAGCCCGGTGTGCTTTCGGCGCCATGGGCAAGGCCGGTGTCGCGATGCTCGATTTCCTCGTCGCGGAAGCGGGCGATGTCGGCCTTCAGCGCGGCCTCATCCTCGCCCAGTGCGTCCATCTGGCCTCTATAGTGTTCGTCGATGACTTCCTCGACGGCCACCGTGCAGGCCATGGCGGCCTTTTCGCCCATGATGGCCGTGCCGGCGCCTAGGAGAAAGCCAGCGATATGCCAGATCGGCATCAGGGCCGTCGGCCGTATCCGGCGGTCGGCCATGATCCGTTCGAAGGCGGCAAGATGGCGCTCTTCCTGCGCCGCCATATGGCGGATGGCGGCGCAGGAAGGTCCCTTGCCGAGCACCGCGAGCTGGCCGGCATAAATGCGCTTGGCGCCATATTCGCCGGCATGATCGACACGCACCACCCGTTCCAGATACTGGCGGTCGTCGGGGTCGCCCGGCAACTGGCGTCGCGGGCCGCTCACGGTCGGGTCGGCTTTCGCAACCGGCAGGCAGCCATGCCGGCCGCGAGGGCGAACAGGGGCGACAGCAAGGCATTCCAGGTGGCCATCGACAGACCGGCAAAGGTCCAATCGACGGCATCGCAAGCCTTCGGCGGCGGCGCGGTCAGAGCGGCCTGTAGGTCGGCGATGCTCATCGCGGCGGGCGGTCCGCCGCTGCAGCCGGTGACGGAGGCCCACCAGTGCTGTTCGACGCCGACGTGGTAAAAAGCAATGCCGCCTCCGATCAGGAAGGCCATCCCCCCCAGCCCGATCAACAAGGCCGTCCGGCGCGTTCCCCCTGGCCCGCTGCCGATGGCCAGCGCCGCCGCGGCCAGCACAATGACCGCGGCATAGGGCACGCGTTGCCACAAGCACAGCACGCAGGGCTCCAGGCCATAGGTATATTGAGCGACATAGGCGATCGTCAGCGCCGCGATAGCAATGGCGAGCATGCCCAGCGGCACGCCACGCCGCCATGCCTGGATCGGCGGCGAGGGCTGTGACAGGGACGGTTGCATGACGTCTATACCTTGAGCTGCACGCCGTGGACCAACGCCCGGTCGAGGCGCTTCAGCAGATCGGCGATCTCCGCCACCGTATCGGCCCCGTAGGCGCGCGTCAGGCGCAACCGGCCGGTTTCCGTCAGCATCTTCTCGCGGATGTCGCTGTAGAGCGCATCGACCAGAAGGATGTAGCCGCGCTCGCCCAATTGCCAGTTCTCGACGCCGGGACCCTCGCGGGCGACATCGGGCGGGGCGAGATGGCCGTTGATCAACTCGACCATCCAATTGCCGCGCCGGCGCAGATCCTCGAAATGCGGGGCCATGGATACCACAGCATCGTTGGTCAGCGTCCGCGCTTCCTCGTCGGCATGCACATCGCGCCAATCGAGCTGATTGCTGTGGGCCGCTTTGATCTTGGCCACCAGACGCCGGCATTGTTCCTGGTAGACTTCCGTGATGTCCGGGCCGAGCAGCATGTTCATGGCCATGAAGAATCCAGGCAGGATGCGCCGCGACAGGCCGCCCTCGGTCAGCGCCGGACCGCCGTCGGAGGTGAACACGGGCGCGAAGCGCTGCACGATCAAGCGGTCGAACGGGTAACGCCGCGCCTGCTCCTGGGCGGCACGTTCGCGCACCTTCACGTATTCCTCGAAAGACTGTTCGAAGATTTTCTGCAGGGCCTCGATTTTACCTTCGAAGTCACGTCTGAGATTTTCGATGTCGTCGAGGTTCAGCGACCCGCCCTTGCGCATGGCTTCGGCCGAAAGGCGTTGCAGAATTGTACCGACGACGGTTGCGGCCAGTTGGCGACCGCGCTCGGGCGATTGTAGGCTGGCGGGTGCCGGTGGTGCCGGTGGGATTGGCGCTGGGGGTGGCATTGGCATTGTGGGAGCCGCTTCGGGTTCGGGTGCAGATTCGACCGCTGCTGCCGGCCCGGCTATCTGAGTATAGGCTGTACCGACGGGCAAACGCGTGACGCGCGCCGCCGTACCAAAAAAGGCGGCTTCATCCACAAAGGCCGGCTGGCCTGCCATGGCTGCCGGTTCCTTCTTGTTTCCTGCCGGTAAGGTATCGGTCCGCAAAGCTTCGCTCATGAGGCGCCCAGTCTATGCGGAAGGCAGCAGGAATTCCAGGTGCCAGCGTCGCCGTGTCGGCTCTTTCGCGCACGGGTGACAGGCTTGGGAGCGTAACCTATAAATGCCGTCATGACGGAACGTTTGACGATTGCACTGGCCCAAATCAATCCGACCGTGGGCGATGTCGTGGCCAACGCCGATTTGGTGCGTGGGGCGCGGGTGGAGGCGGCCCGCCTGGGTGCCGACCTGGTGGTTTTCCCCGAGCTAGCAATGTCCGGCTATCCGCCCGAGGATTTGGTGTTGAAGTCGGCATTCCAGGACGCCGTCGATCAGGAAGTACGCCTGCTGGCGGCCGAAACCGCCGATTCAGGGCCGGCGCTTCTTGTGGGCGCGCCCTGGCGCGATGGCGGCAAGCTTTATAATGCCGCCTTGCTGCTCGACGGCGGTCACATCGCCGCCAGCATCTTCAAGCACGAGTTGCCCAATTATGGCGTATTCGATGAAAAGCGAGTCTTCGTAGCAGGCCCTTGTCCTGGCCCGGTGCCCTTTCGCGGGTATCGCCTCGGCGTGATGATCTGCGAGGACATGTGGTTTTCCGATGTCGCTGAAACCTTGCAGGAAACCGGGGCGGAACTGCTGGTCGTCCTCAACGGATCGCCATTCGACTGCGACAAGCCGAACGTCCGGCTCAACCATGGCGTCGCCCGCGTCGTGGAAACCGGCCTACCGCTGATTTACGTCAACCAGGTCGGTGGCCAGGACGAGCTGGTTTTCGACGGTGCCTCTTTCGTTCTCGGCGCCGACCGGTCGCTCCGGCTGCAGGCCGCTTCCTGGCGGACCGAGGTGCTGTGCAGCCAATGGTCGCGCGAATCCGCTGGCGCCTTGACCTGCGCCAATGGCTATATCGACTCGCCTCCCGACGGGTTGGAGGCGATCTACCGGGCCATGGTGCTGGGCTTGCATGACTATGTGGAGAAGAACCGCTTTCCCGGTATCGTGCTCGGTCTCTCGGGCGGTATCGACAGCGCGATCAGCGCCGCGGTTGCCGTCGATGCGTTGGGGGCCGAGCGGGTGCGATGCGTGATGATGCCGTCGCCCTATACCTCGGCCGACAGCCTGGAGGACGCCGCCGAAGTGGCCCGCCTGCTCGGCATCCGGTTGGATAACATCCCAATCGGCCCGGCCATGGACGCCTTCTCCGGCATGCTGTCCGGGGTCTTCCAGGGGGTCAAGGCCGATACCACGGAAGAAAATGTTCAGGCCCGCGCCCGCGCCATCCTGTTGATGGCCTTGTCCAACAAGTTCGGCTCCATGCTGCTGACCACCGGCAACAAGTCGGAAATGTCGGTCGGCTACGCCACCCTCTACGGCGACATGTGCGGTGGCTATTCGGTGCTGAAGGACGTCTATAAGACCACGGTCTTCGAACTGTCGCGCTGGCGCAACCAGAACAGGCCCGATGGCCTGCTGGGCCCCGTTGGCCGGGTCATGCCCGAACGGGTGATCACCAAGCCGCCGACGGCTGAACTGCGCCCCAACCAGAAGGACCAGGACAGTCTGCCGCCTTACGATCGGCTGGATGCCGTGTTGCGCTGCCTGATCGAAGAGGAGCGCTCCGTCGACGATGCCGTCGCCCATGGCCATGACCGGGAAACGGTGCGCCGTATCTGGCGCATGGTTGACCGCGCCGAATACAAGCGCCGCCAGGCGCCGCCGGGAGTGAAGATATCGCATCGCGCTTTCGGGCGGGACCGGCGTTATCCGATCACCAACGGCTTCACCCGGTCGATCTGACGGAATCCCTGTGACCGTGACCCTCTCGCTTTACAACACGCTGACCCGTCGTGCCGAACCGTTCGCGCCGCTCGATGCGGCCAACGTGCGCATGTACGTCTGCGGCCCGACGGTCTACGATCTGGCGCACATCGGCAATGCCCGGCCGGTGGTTGTTTTCGACGTGTTGAATCGGTTGTTGCGCCGGCTTTACCCGCGCGTCACCTATGTCCGCAACATCACTGACGTCGACGACAAGATCAATGCGCGTGCCCGGGAATCGGGGCGCAGCATCCGCGACATCACCGAGGAAACGGCGCGGGTTTTCCACGACGACATGGCGGCGCTCGGCGCCCTGCCGCCGGATGTCGAGCCGCGCGCTACCGAACACATCGCCCCGATGATCGCTATGATCGAACGGCTGCTCGCCGCCGGCCATGCCTATGCGGCGGAGGGCCACGTGCTGTTCGACGTCCCCTCCTGGCCCGCCTACGGCCAGCTTTCTGGACGCAACCGCGACGACATGATCGCCGGCGCCCGTGTCGAGGTGGCGCCCTACAAGAAGGACCCGGCCGATTTCGTGCTGTGGAAGCCGTCGGACGCCGATACGCCCGGCTGGGACAGCCCGTGGGGACGCGGTCGTCCCGGCTGGCATATCGAATGTTCGGCGATGAGCCGCGAGCACCTGGGCGAGACCTTCGACATTCATGGCGGCGGCATCGACCTGGTTTTCCCCCACCATGAAAACGAGGTGGCGCAAAGCCGCTGCGCCAACCATACGGATGTCATGGCCCGCATCTGGATGCACAACGGCTATTTGATGGTCGAAGGCGAGAAGATGTCGAAGTCGCTCGGCAACTTCATCACCGTGCACGAGCTGCTGAAGGAATGGCCGGGGGAAGCCATCCGTCTGGTCCTGTTGCTCACCCACTATCGCGCGCCGCTCGATTTCACCTTTGCCAAGCTGGCTCAGGCGAAAGGGATGCTGGATCGCTTCTACGGCGCGCTGCGCAAGGGCGGTGCGGCGAAGGTGGCCGAACCCTCGGGCACGGTCCTCGAAGCCTTGTGCGACGATCTCGCCACGCCGGCGGCGATCGGCTGCATGCACGAAATGGCGACGGAGCTGAACAAGGCCGAAGACGCGGCGGAGATCGCGCGGCTGAAGGGCGCGCTGCTCGCCTGCGGCCGCCTACTCGGTTTGTTGGGCGATGTCCCCGAGGACTGGTTCCGATGGGTGCCGGGGGGCGGCGGCTCGGACGATGCCGAGATCGCCCGGCTCATCGATCAGCGCAATGCGGCGCGCAAATCCCGCGATTTCGCCACCGCCGATAAGGTCCGTGCGACGCTTACCGCCATGGGCGTGGTGCTCGAAGACGGCCCCTCCGGCACGACGTGGCGGCGCGGCTAGGTGACTCCCGCCGTAAGGGCCGGTATCGTACGTTTTCGCACGCCCTGACCGATGGAGCCCTCCCATGCAGCTAAAGCTTTCCGATACCAGCCTGTTTCGCCAGCAGTGCTACATCGACGGCAAATGGGCGGCTGCCGACTCGGGCGAGACCATCGATGTCACCAATCCGGCTGATGGTTCGGTGCTGGGCACCGTGCCGAAGATGGGTGCCAAGGAGACGCGGCGGGCTATCGAAGCGGCGAACCGCGCTTTCCCCGAATGGCGGGCGAAGACCGGCAAGGAACGCTCTGCCATCCTGCGCAAGTGGTTCAACCTGATGATGTCGCATCAGGAAGACTTGGCTCGCCTGATGACCGCCGAACAGGGTAAGACCTTGACCGAGGCACGCGGCGAGATCGCCTACGGCGCCTCGTTCATCGAGTGGTTCGCCGAGGAAGCCAAACGCATTTATGGCGATACCATCCCGACGCATATGGCCGACCGGCGCATCGTCGTCGTCAAGGAGCCGATCGGCGTCGTCGGCGCCATCACGCCGTGGAACTTTCCCAATGCGATGATCACGCGCAAATGCGGTCCGGCGCTGGCGGTCGGCTGCACGGTGGTGGTCAAGCCGGCGTCGATGACGCCCTATTCGGCCCTGGCGCTGGCCGAACTGGCGGAACTCGCCGGCATCCCCAAGGGTGTGTTCAACGTAGTGACCGGTTCGGCCGGCGCCATCGGCGGCGAACTGACGTCTAACCCGCTGGTCCGCAAGATCACCTTCACCGGCTCCACCGAGGTCGGCAAGAAGCTGATGGAGCAATGCGCCCGGACGGTGAAGAAGACCTCCATGGAACTCGGCGGCAACGCGCCCTTTCTGGTCTTCGACGATGCCGACATCGATGCGGCGGTCGAAGGCGCGTTGGCCTCCAAATACCGCAATTCCGGGCAGACTTGCGTCTGCACCAACCGCTTCTACGTGCAGGACGGCGTCTATGCGGCTTTTGCCGACAAGCTGGCCAAGGCGGTCGCTAAGCTGAAGGTCGCCAACGGCTTCGAGGAAGGCGCGCAACTCGGCCCGCTGATCGAGGCTGCGGCGGTTGCCAAGGTCGAGGAGCACATCGCCGACGCCACTGCGAAAGGCGCGCGCATCATGACCGGCGGCAAGCGCCACAAGCTGGGTGGCCTGTTTTTCGAGCCGACCGTATTGGCCGATGTTACCCAGAGCATGATGGTCAGCAAGGAAGAGACCTTCGGACCTTTGGCGCCACTTATTCGCTTCAAGACCGAGGCCGAGGTCATCGGCATGGCCAACGATACCGAATTCGGGCTCGCGTCCTACTTCTACAGCCGCGATATCGGCCGGGTCTGGCGGGTGGCCGAGGCGTTGGAGGCGGGGATCGTCGGCATCAACGTCGGTATCATCTCCACCGAAATCGCGCCCTTCGGCGGGGTCAAGGAATCCGGGCTTGGGCGCGAAGGCTCCAAGTACGGCGTCGATGACTATCTGGAAATTAAATATCTCTGCATGGGCGGAATCGACAAATAACACGCCTGCGGCCCGACCTTACCGATGGAGATGCCCGCGTGACGACCTACGATTTCGACCTGGTGACCGTCGGTGCCGGGTCCGGCGGCGTGCGCGCCTCGCGCATCGCCGCCCGCCATGGCGCCCGAGTCCTCTGCTTCGAGGAAAAGTACTTAGGCGGCACCTGCGTCAATGTCGGCTGCGTGCCGAAGAAGCTGATGGTCTATGCCGCGCACTACGCCGAAGATTTTGCCGGGGCGGCCGGCTTCGGCTGGACGGTTGGCCATCGCGAATTTTCATGGCCGACGTTCATCGCCGCCAAGAACGCCGAGATTGCCCGCTTGAACGGCATCTACCGTCGCCTGTTGGAAGGCGCCGGGGTGGAGATCGTCGAATCGCGCGCCCGCCTCGTGGACGCACACACGGTAGTTGCCGCCAATGGCCGCCGGGTGACGGCTGCCAATATCTTGATCGCCACCGGCGGCTGGCCGACCAAGCCGGATATTCCGGGGGCTGAACACGCCATCACCTCCAACGAGGCATTTTTTCTCGACGATCTGCCGAAGCGGGTCGTGGTCGTCGGCGGCGGCTATATCGCCGTCGAATTCGCCGGTATCTTTCATGGCCTTGGCGCTCAGGTGACCCAGCTCTATCGCGGCCCGATGTTCCTGCGCGGCTTCGATGACGACATCCGCGCCTTCCTCGCCCAGGAAATGCGCAAGAAGGGCATCGATCTGCGCCTGGAATGCAATGCTGTTGCCATCGAAAAGCGCAACGGCGTCTGTTGGGTCGAACTATCCGATGGCAAGACCGTCGAAGCCGATCTGGTGATGTATGCCACCGGCCGTCGTCCCAACAGCCGGGGTATCGGGCTGGAGGAGGCGGGCGTGAAGCTGAGCGGCGCCGGCGCTGTCATCGTCGACGGCGAATGGCGGACCTCGGTGCCGCACATCTTCGCCGTCGGCGACGTCACCGACCGCATCAACCTGACCCCCATCGCCATCGCCGAAGGCCATGCGGTCGCCGATCTGCTGTTCGCTCCATCCGGGCGCAACGTCGATTACAGCGGCGTGCCGACGGCGGTGTTCAGCCAGCCGCCACTCGGCACCGTCGGCCTGACCGAAGCAGCGGCGCGCAAGAAATATGGCGCCGTGGATGTCTACGTCTCCGACTTCCGGCCGATGAAGCACACGCTGTCGGGCAGCGAGGAACGGGTGATGATGAAGATGATCGTCGAGCCGAAAAGCGACCGGGTGCTCGGCGTTCATATGGCGGGTGCGGACGCGGGCGAGATTATCCAGGGCATCGCCGTGGCACTCAAATGCGGCGCCACCAAGGCCCAATTCGACGCCACCATCGCCATCCACCCGACGACGGCGGAAGAACTGGTGCTGATGCGCGACAAACGCCCCGACCCGACGACGTAGGCTGCCGATGTCGCGCTTCTGCACAGGCGTGCTGGACGGCGTGCATGCGGGATTCGGCATCGCCTTATAAGCCGCATCGGATTTGCCTCGTATTCGATTTTGGTTATATTGAAGACATGTGCCGCGAAAGGAATGCACCATGTCTCGAACCAGGACGATGACGGTCCGCCTTAGTGGCGCGCTCAGCGACTTCGTTGCCGCGAATGTGGACGAGAACGGAGCTTACGAGAACGTCAGCGAGTACATCCGGGACTTGATCCGTCGCGACAAGGAGAGAACGGAAAAAGAGGCGTTCGACCGGCTGAAGGCCGAGCTGGCGCATGCGTTCGCGGCGCCCGTTTCGTCTTACGAGCCGCTGACGGCGGCCGAGGTGATCGCGCGGAACCGGACTTGAGCGGATGGCCGCTGTCCGCGTCCAGGAGGCGGCTTCCCACCGTCTCGACGAGATTTACCGCTACACGCGGGATCGCTGGGGGACGGAGCAGGCGGATCGCTACATTACCGGCCTATTCGAGGCCTTCGACAGGATCGACGCGCATGGAGTCATGTCGAGACCTGTTCCGGCCGAATTCGGCATCGAGGGGTACTTCTTCCGGTACGAACGGCATTTCGTCTATTGGCGGCGGCTATCGAATGGGGACGTCGGAATCGTGACGATCCTGCACGAGGGGATGCACCGGATCGATCGCTTCCGCGAGGATTTCGGCTCGTGAGAAGGTTTCAGGCACAAGCATATGCCTGTGCCTGATCTTAACTCCTAAGCTTCCGCGTCCGCCCCATCGTCCCGCAGCACATCCACATATGGCCAGGCCGGCCCGTCCAACGCCCGCGCCAACTCTGCCGGGGAGCGGCACCGTGGAACCGGCGTACCGACAGCCCTTCAGGAGGCCCGAGCGGCCACCTTTTGCGACTGTGCCGTCTGGGCCTGGCGGCCTTCCTTCAGCATGGCGGCGACCAGGAAGGCCAGTTCCAGCGCCTGTTCGGCGTTCAGCCGGGGATCGCAATGGGTGTGGTAGCGCGAAGCGAGATTGGCTTCGGTGATCGCCTTGGCGCCGCCGACGCATTCGGTGACATCCTGGCCGGTCATCTCGAAATGCACGCCGCCGGGCCAAGTGTTCTCGGCCCGCAGTACCTCGAAGAAACCGCGCACCTCGGCCAGGATATTGTCGAACGGCCGGGTCTTGTAGCCGTTACCGCTGAGGATGGTGTTGCCGTGCATCGGGTCGCACACCCAAACGATGTTGCGGCCTTCCCGCGCGATGGCGCGGATCAGCGGCGGTAGGTTCTTGGCCCACTTGTCGGCGCCCATGCGGGTGATGACGGTCAGCCGTCCCGGCTCGTTGTCCGGGTTCAGTGCGTCGATCAGCTTGAGCAATTCGTCGGGCGATTGCGACGGGCCGGCCTTGCAGCCGACCGGGTTGCCGATGCCGCGCAGGAATTCGACATGGGCGCCGTCCACCTGGCGGGTGCGGTCGCCGGCCCACAGGAAATGGGCCGAGGTGTCGTACCAGTCGCCGGTGGTGCTGTCGACGCGGGTCATCGCCTGCTCGTAGGGTAGCAGCAGGGCTTCGTGCGCCGTGAAGAAATCGGTCTCGCGGATCTGCGGCGTGGTTTCCGAGGTCAGGCCGCAGGCGGCCATGAAGCCCAGCGTCTCGTCCAGGCGGTTGGCCAGGTCTTGATAGCGCGCGCCGAGCGGGCTGCCCTCGACGAAGCCCAGATTCCACTGATGCACCTTGTGCAGGTCGGCATAGCCGCCCTGGGCGAAGGCGCGGATCAAGTTCAGCGTCGCCGCCGATTGGTTATAGGCCTGGACCAGCCGTTCCGGATCGGGGATGCGCGCTTCGGGCGTGAACTCCATGCCGTTGACCATGTCGCCGCGATAGCTGGGCAGGGTGACGCCGCCGATGGTCTCGGTATCGGCGCTGCGCGGCTTGGCGAACTGGCCGGCCAGCCGGCCCATCTTGATAACCGGCAGGGCGGCACCGAATGTCAGCACCACGGCCATCTGCAGCAGCACGCGGAAGGTGTCGCGGATATTGTTGGGATGGAACTCGGCGAAGCTTTCGGCGCAATCGCCGCCCTGCAGCACGAAGGCTTTGCCGGCGACCACGTTGGCCAGCGACGCCTTCAGCCGGCGTGCCTCGCCGGCGAAAACCAGCGGCGGATAGCGGGTCAGCCGCTTGGTGACCTCGTCCAGTTTGGCGGCATCTGGGTAATCCGGCATCTGCTTGGCAGGCCGACCGGTCCAGGAATCCGGCGTCCACGTCCTCGGCATGATCGTTCCTCGCTTCGCCTCGCCGCGTGACAAAAACGGCTGTAGGCAGCGGATATACGTCGTGGCTGTCCGCGTTTCCAGCAAAATACCCGGAAAAGCCCGGGCATGGCGCAACGGTATCGGCTGGGGCCGATTTCAGCTGCCCGTTGGCGGCGGATTTGTCCGGCCGCGGGGGATGGCCTGTAGCCTCCAGGAATCCAGCCTTTACCTGCTGCCCTTTGTGTGTTTGCGATTGACCGCCCACAAGTGCTTGAGATGCAAGCTGATAATACTGCTGGCCTGGGCCCGCCTCGCCCGGCAGAATGGGACGAGAAAAAGCACAAAAGCAGATAGACGCCAGAGTGGAGGGACCACGCGATGATCGTTCGACGACGATTCCTCACGGGCACGATTGCCGCCGCGGCATGCCTTGCAGCTCCTGGGGCGATGGCGGCAGCCTACGAAGGGGAACGCCGCCTCAAGCTTTTCAACAATCACACGGGCGAGAAGTTTTCCGGCCCCTACTGGGCCAAGGGTCGCTATCTCAACGACGCGTTGACCGACATCGATCACATGCTGCGCGATCATCGCAACGGCGCTGTCGTGCCGATCGATCGCGACCTGCTCGACCTTGTCTACACATTGAGCAATGAAGTCCGAGCCTACGAAGGCATCCGGGTCATCTCCGGCTATCGCTCCCCAGCCACCAACGCCATGTTGGCTGCGCAGGGCCAAGGGGTGGCCAAGCACAGCTATCACACCAAGGGCATGGCCATCGATATTGCCATGCCCGCACGCAAGCTCACCGATCTGCGCGACGCCGCCCGCCGTTTGAAACGGGGCGGCGTTGCCCTCTATGCCAATTCGGGATTTGTCCACGTCGACGTCGGGCCGGTCCGCTACTGGTAGGACCGGCGTAGCCGCCGCGAAGGGGGCTGCCGTGCAGGAATTCGACTCCCGGAATTACGGGTCACATGTCGCCGATCTGCTGAAGCACCCGGCACCCGATGGGCTGAATCATGGCGCGCCGGTGGCGACGCTGGAAGAAGCCCTTGCAGCGCTGGTTTTGCCGCCCGCCTGCCAAGCCGCTCTGTGGCTGCGCTTCGATTTCGGCGGACGCGGGCATGAAATCGTTCAGGGATTGTCCGGCCCGGAGGCCTGCTATTGGCATGCGGTCCACCATCGCCGCGAACCCGATCCGGAC
>CANITX010000009.1 GCA_947470575.1 Rhodospirillales bacterium | reverse complement strand
CGGCGCCATACGGAAGACCCGCTTACCGGTCAGCTTGTAGGAAACCACCTGGACGATCACCGAAACGGCTTCGAGCACGAACAGGCCGCCGACAATGGCCAGCACCAGTTCGTGCTTGGTAACGACGCTGACGGCACCCAACGCACCACCCAGCGACAACGACCCGGTATCGCCCATGAAGACGCGGGCCGGTGGCGCGTTGAACCACAAGAATCCGAGACCGGCCCCGAACAGCGCGCCGCAGAAGACCGCGAGCTCGCCACTGCGCGGGATGTGATGAATTTGCAGATAGTTGGCGAAAATGATGTTGCCGGCCAAATAGGCAATCAATGCGAACACGCCGATGGCAATCATCACCGGCACGATGGCCAGGCCGTCCAACCCATCGGTCAGGTTGACGGCATTCGACGCGCCGATCATGACCACCGCGCCGAACATCACGAACGCCCAACCGAAGTCGAACAACACGGACTTGAGAAACGGTATCGCCAGGGTATCGCTCAAACCGACCGGCATGTCGTCCATGATCAGGTACGTCGCGATCAGGCCGATGGCCGCTTGCAAGATCAATTTGAGCCGCGCCGACAAGCCGCCGCTGGAGCGCTTGGTGACCTTGAGATTGTCGTCGATGAAACCGATGACGCCGTAACCGAGCGTGACCCCCAGAACGATCCAGATGAACGAATTAGAAAGGTCGGCCCACAACAGGGTGGAGATCGTCAACGCCAATAGAATGAGGAAGCCGCCCATGGTGGGCGTGCCCTTTTTGGTCAGTAGATGACTTTCCGGTCCGTCTTCGCGGATCGGCTGACCGCCGTTCTGGTGCGCCCTGAGCAGGCGGATCACTTTCGGGCCCGCCACGAAGCTGACGATCAGCGCGGTAATGACGGCGCCGCCGGTGCGGAACGTCAGATAGCGAAAGACGTTGAATACGGAAATCTGATCGGCCAGCGGAAAGAGCAGATTGTAAAGCATGCTTGGGCTCAGCCTCCGCTGACGGCGCATAGGGGCAATGACGCTTCGGCGACACCACCCAAGGATTTCAATGCGGCAACCACCAATTCCATGCGGCTGCCATGGGAACCCTTGACCATGACCACATCGCCCGGCCGCACGGCAGCGGATATCGAGGCCCGCAACGCCCCGGCATCTGCTGCCCGGCCGCCACGCAGGGATGACGGCAGCGCTTCCCACAGGCGATCCATCCGGCTGCCAGCGGTGAAGACCAGATCGACGCCGGCGGCGATCAACGGTTCGGCAAGGGCCGCGTGCCGCATACCGGAATCCGACCCCAGTTCCAACATGTCGCCCAGCACGGCGATACGCCGGCCATCGCGTCCGGGCTCAACGCGGCCGAGCACGGCCAGGGCAGCGATCACCGATACCGGACTGGCGTTGTAGCTTTCGTCGATCAGCAGGAACGTCCCGCCCGAACAGGGCAAGGATTGACGCCGCCCACGCCCCGCCGGTGCCTGGAACTGGGCCAAGGAACGCGCCGCTGACTTGACGTCGGCGCCGAGCGCATGCACGACCGCCAGCACCGCCAGACTGTTCAAGACCCAATGCTCGCCAGCGACGGCCACCCGATAGGCTAGGTGTTCGCCCAGCACCGCAGCCCTGACCAGCGATCCATCGCCGCCCAGCTCGGCGGACAGCAACCTGACGTCCGCCTGCGGATGGCGACCGAAACCCAGGACGCGACAGCCGGCCTGGGCCGCCGCCGACGCGGCCAGATGTTCGTAGAATTCGTTGTCGCGGTTGAGCACGGCAAATCCGTCGGCCATCATGCCGGCGAAAATTTCCGCCTTGGCATCGGCAATCTGGCGTTCGTTGTCGAAGTGAGCACTGTGCACGGCGGCGATGGTAGTGATGACCGCGACATGCGGGCGCGCCAAGCGGGATAGCGGCAAGATCTCGCCGGGGTGGTTCATGCCCATTTCGAAGACGCCGAAGCGGGCATCGCGCGGCATGCGGGCGAGGCTTAGCGGCAGGCCCCAGTGGTTGTTCAAGCTGCCTTCACTGGCCGTGGTGGCACCTTGGCTAGAAAGCACCAAGCGCAAGGCTTCCTTGGTGCCGGTCTTGCCGACGCTGCCGGTCACCGCAACGACGCGGGCTCTGCCGCGCGCCCGTGCGGCAGCACCCAGACCGCGAAGGGCCTCCAGCGTGTCAACGGTTTCCACCAAGGGGGCATCGGCGGCCAGGCCGGCGGACCGGCGTTGCACGACAGCGCCAGCCGCACCTTTGCGCAGAGCATCGGCAACATAGTCGTGTCCGTCGGAATTCGGGCCGACGATGGCGACGAAGAGATCGCCCGGAGACATTGTCCGGCTGTCGATGGAAACGCCCGTCGCCCGGAATGCAGACGTTGCTCGCCCGCCGGTGGCGGCGACCACCTCTTCCGAACTCCACAACGGCTGTGGCGCGGCGGCGGTCATGGCAACACCTTGGCGGTCAGCGCGGCGACAGCGGCCTGTACCTGTTCGCCATCGTCGAAGGGCATCGTAACGGCACCGACGATCTGCCCCCTTTCGTGCCCCTTGCCGGCAACGACGAGCAGGTCGCCCGCCACCAATTCGGCGACGGCCATACGAATAGCCGCGGCCCGGTCGGCGATCTCGCGAGCGCCCGGCACCGCAGCAAGTATCTGGCGGCGGATTTCGGCAGGCGACTCGCTGCGCGGATTGTCGTCGGTAACAACAACGACGTCGGCCAGCTCGGCGGCGACACGGCCCATCTCGGGGCGCTTCCCCGCATCGCGGTCGCCACCGCAACCGAAGACCACGAACAACCGCCCGGCAACGTAAGGCCGCAGAGCCTCCAGCACATTGGCCAGCGCATCCGGCGTGTGGGCGTAATCGACGAAGACGCCCGCGCCATTGGGAAGGCGGGACACCGATTGCAGGCGGCCCGGTGCACCCGTCAGGTCTTCGAGCGCAACGATAGCGGAATCGATATCCGCGCCGCCGGCCAACACGAGACCCAGGGCGCAAAGGGCGTTATCGACCTGGAAGGCGCCGATCAGCGGCAGGCGAACCGTTTGCCGGCGACCGAAGACGTCGATCGTCAGGCGCTGGCCGTCGCCGGCACGTTCGGCCTTCAGCAAGCGAATATCGGCGCCGGCCTCGCCATAGGCGATGACCCGCTGGCCCCTCGCCCGACAAGCCGCCATGACGGCGCCGCCAAGCGGATCGTCCGCATTGATCACGGCGATGCCGTCGGGGGGCAGCACATCGCGAAACAGGCGTAGCTTGGCCTCCAGATAGGCCGCCATCGATCCGTGATAGTCGAGGTGGTCGCGGGTCAGATTGGTAAAGCCGGCAGCGGACAAGCGCACGCCATCGAGCCGGTGCTGTTCGAGACCGTGGCTGGAGGCTTCCATCGCCAGGCATTCGATACCCTGTTCGGCCAATCGACGCAGGGTTTCGTGCAGATCGACGGGATCGGGCGTGGTCAGACTGCCGCCTTCGAAGCCCGCCGCGGTTTGCACACCCAGCGTGCCGCAGCTGGCCGCCCGGCGGCCCAGCGCCGACCAGATCTGGCGAACGAAGGACACCACCGAGGTCTTGCCGTTGGTACCGGTCACGGCGACGACCGTATCGGGCTGCCCCGCGTGCAAGCGCGCCGCCATCAGGGCGTAGAGGCGGCGCGGGTTGTCATCGACAATCAAAGGCACGGCGGCGGCACCTCCGCCGATCGATATACCGGGGGGCGCCAATACCGCAGCCGCGCCGCGTTGCATGGCTTCGGCGATATAGGCCCGACCATCCGCCCGGCTGCCCGGCAGCGCGGCAAACAGGTACCCTGGCTTCACGCGGCGCGAATCGCTGGTGATGCCGACAATGTCCCGGCGGATGGCGGTGGCCCCCTCTTTCACCTTTTCCACATCTCCTTCAAGAAGGTCAACGAGCCACAAGTTGATTGGTCCGTAGCGTGCGCACTTCGGATTGCGCGCTGACGACCTGGCGCGTTTCGTCGAGCGTCGGTTCCTCGCCCACTACCGGCGCCAGCCCCATCAACGGCGACATGCGCGTCACCAACCGAGCAACCACCGGGGTCGCCGTCCAGCCGGCGGTGGCGAATCCGAATGTACTTTTGTTGCCGTGGGGTTCGTCGATCAGCGCCATGAGGACGTAGCGCGGCCGATTCAGCGGGAAGGCGGCAACGAAGGAAGAAATCAGCGCGTTGCGCTTGTAGCCGCCAGCCACCTGCTTTTCCGCCGTACCGGTCTTGCCCCCCACCAGATAGCCCGGCACTTCGGCCTTGGTGCCGGTGCCTTCGCGCACGACCTTGCGCATCAGCGCGCGCATCTGCGCCGAGGTGCGTTCCGAAATGACCCGTTCGCCTTCGGGCGCGACGCCGGGGACGTGTTTCAGGAGCGTCGCCCGATACAGGGTGCCGCCATTGACCAAGGCACCGACCGCTCTGACCATTTGCAAAGGACTCACCGCAATGCCGTGACCGTAGGCAATCGTCATCGTATTGATTTCGCGCCAACGGGCCGGCACCAGGGGATGCCCAATTTCGGGCAATTCGAAGGCCGGTGTTTTGAGCAACCCCAGCGCGCCGAGATAGGCCTGTTGGGTGGCGCCGCCGACATCGAGCGCCATCTTGGCGGAGCCGATATTCGACGAATGGATGAGAATCTCGGGAACGGTCAGCCAGCTGTTCTTGCCGTGATAATCCGAGATGGTGAAGCGGGCGATGTGGATCGGCGAACGAGCGTCATAGCGGTCGCCGAGACCTGCCGTCCCGCTGTCCAACGCCATGGCGGTGTTGAACAGTTTGAAGGTCGAGCCCATCTCGTAGACGCCTTTGGTCACCCGATTAAATCCAGCTTCCGACACGGTCCCCGACGGGACCAGGGGCATGCCGACATTGGGATCGAAATCGGGCAAAGAAACCATGGCGACGACTTCGCCCGTGGCCACGTCCATGATGATGCCGGCCCCGCCGAGCGCTCGGAATTCCGTAACCGCCGTGGACAATTCCTGGTGCAGCATGGTCTGCAGCCGGATATCCAACGATAGTTGGAGGGCCTGACCCGCCTGGCGCAGTACCGGTTCGAACTGCCGTTCAAGACCGGCGATGCCGCGTCCGTCGATATCGGTCACGCCCATGATGTGAGCGATAACGTTGCCGTGGGGATAGATCCGACGCTCGCTGTGTTGAAAGCGCACGCCGGGAATACCCAAGCGATTGACCTCATGCTGCTGACTGGGCGTCAGCGAACGCGACAGCCATACAAACCGACTCGGTCCGCTGAGCTTGGCCAGAAGTTCGGCACGATTCGATTCCGGCAAAACCTTGGCCAATTCGTCCGCTGCGTTTTTTGGGTCGAGAACATCGCGCGGATCGGCATAGAGGGCGGCGGTCGGCAGGCTGGTTGCCAGGACAATGCCGTTTCGATCGACGATGTCCGCTCGTCCGATGCCGGCGGCGCGCGGCACCAGTTCCGTCGCCGGTTCAGGGGCAGATACGGCCAAACGGTCGCTTTCAGCGCCCTCCTGCAGGGTCAATCCAACCAGACGCACCCCGATGCAGGCGAAGGCCAACGCGAAAAACACCCCGGTGACCACCAAGCGGTTTCGCCCCATTTCCAAGGCCCGCTTGTGGGTACCCTCGATATGTATGGGTGCCATCGGCGCATCGACATCGCGCGGTTCGTCGGCCGTGAACAAGGATTGGGCCGTGACATAGAGCGGCGCGTTCACGGGGCGCGGCGCGGTCATGGGGGAGACCTTTCGTCAACCGTGGCTTCCATGGTCCGCGGCGTGAAGTCTTCCTCTCCATCGTCGATCTGCACCGTTGCCGGCGCGTGCCGGCCCTGCGGCCGAGGAGTTTTTCCAGCGGGGAGCGGGAGCGACGCCGTAGCCATCGACGTCGCCGCCTCGCCAACCGCCGGCAGACTGGCAAAACTGCCGATGCGGTCGGGAGTCGTCGGCTGGAGTTGGAGGTGGCGCGCCGCCAACGCCGCCAAACGTCCCGGGTCGTTGAGATGGCTCCATTCCGCATTCAGCACATGAATGGCTTCGCGATGGGCAATGATCTGCCGGTTGATGCCAGTCAATTCGTTTTCGAGATCGCGCACTTGGTATTTGAGCGCGAACAAGGCAACGCCGATGACGGCGGAGGCCAGCAGGGCAATCAGGGTGGTACGATGCAACATGCCCGTCGCCCCTACGCCGCCTGGCGTTCGTCGTCCGGCCAGGCCGGCGCTGCCGTTCGTACGGCGGCGCGCAGTCGGGCGGAACGGGAACGCGGATTGGCGGAAAATTCGTTGGCGTCCGGACTAAGGGCTCGTCGGGTCAACGGCCGGAAGGTCGCCGGGCGCTGTATCGATACAGCTTCCGGCAGGTGCCGGTGCGGACGCGCTTCTTGTCCGGCGCGCCGGCGGATGAAGTCCTTTACACGCCGGTCTTCCAGCGAGTGGAAAGATACGACGACCAGCCGGCCTTCCGGCGCCAGCAAGGCCTCGGCAGCTGCGAGACCCCGATCAAGCTCGCCGAGCTCGTCGTTAACCTGGATGCGCAAAGCCTGGAAGGTGCGCGTTGCGGGGTCGATGCCGTCCGCCGAACGACGCACCACGCCGCGAACGATCTCAGCCAATTGGATCGTGGTGGTGATCGGCGTGTGCGAGCGGTAGGCGACAATGGCCTTGGCCACCCGCCGGGATGCCCGTTCCTCGCCGTAGCGAAAGATGATATCGGCGAGTTCCCGCTCGGGCAGGCCGTTGACGATATCGGCGGCTGTCTCACCTTCGTCGCTCATGCGCATGTCGAGCGGCCCATCGTGGCGAAACGAAAAGCCGCGCGCCGGGTCGTCGATTTGCGGCGACGAGACGCCGAGGTCGAAGACCACGCCATCGACACGGGCGATCCCCTCGGCCGTCAGCAGGGGCAGCATGTCGCCGAACCGGCCCAGTATGACCGTCAGGCGGCCGCCGCTGGCTCCGGCGATCTCGGCGGCCCTGGCCAGTGCGGACGGATCGCGATCAATCGCCCATACGGAACAGGCCGCCGCCGACAGGATGGCGCGGCTGTAACCGCCGCCGCCAAACGTACCGTCGACATAGACTTCACCGTCGCGGGGCGCCAACGCGCCCAGAACCTCAGCCAGCATGACCGGCCGGTGCAGGCCGGTGGCGTCCTGCTCGTGGTGGGTTCGCCGGTTCATGACGGGCCTTCGGTCGGCAGAGCCGGGCTCAGTTGCAATGTCGCTCCGCGGGACCGGGCCCGCTGCAACGCCTGCTGCCGATGCTTCTCGTAGTTGTCGCCATTCCAAATCTGCATCTGGGCGCCGCGCCCGACAAAGAGGGCCTCACCATCGATGCCGGCATGCGCCAACAGGGGCGGCGGCAACACGATGCGACCTTCCGGATCGAAAGGCAGGGCATGCGCGCTTTCCAGAATGGCCGCGGCGAGGTCGTCCTGTTCCTCGGAGAACATTTCCATCTTCTCCAAGCTGGCGCTGATGCGCTGCATGAACGCCTCGCCACAGGCCTCGATGGCGGGAAACTTGAAGGATGGATACGCGTAAATACCTGAAAAACCTTGGCCGTCGAAGGACGCACGGAACGACTTGGGCACGGAAACCCGCCCCTTCTTGTCGATCTTGTTGACGTGCCTCCCGACGAGAAGCGCCATAGGGTCCCAAGCCCCCTCATTCCATCGCATTGCCGGCACGGAAGTGCCGAGCCTGCGTCCCCGAATCCCAAATTTATCCCTATGGGACAAATTGGGATATCATGGGTAAATATGGGCGTCAATGGGTGACTATGGAGTTACTTGGGTTAAGAAAGTCTTGCCAAGCACTTGCGGGGCAATTCCACATGTCACCGACCAAGTAATCGTTCCAAAAGTACTGAAAAACCAATAATGGGCATGAGCATATTGCCCTACAAAGTTCCTGTTTTGTTCTGTTTTTTGAAAAATTAGGTCCGGGGCAAGACAGATGCTCCTCGGATACAACCAACGCTCAACCGCAACCGATACCCGGCATTCGCAGGCAAATCGAGGCCAGACGGCCTGTAAGCCGGGTTCTGTCCCCGCACCGCCGGTTGCCCGGCGGCCAGGAGATAGCCATTCATCTGGGACGTCCGTTACCGGACGCCTCGCGCGACCGACCCGGGCGGCAGCGTGGAAACCCGCCTGCCGGCCACCGGCGCGAACGCCGGCGGGCGCGGCGCGCCGCCCCTATTTGGTCTTGCTCCCGGTGGGGTTTACCGTGCCGTCCCCGTTGCCGGGGACGCGGTGCGCTCTTACCGCACCCTTTCACCCTTACCGGCAGGTATCGGCGAACCGATCCCTGGCCGGCGGTTTGCTTTCTGTGGCACTTTCCCTAGGGTCGCCCCCGCCGGGCGTTACCCGGCACCGTGTTTCCGTGGAGCCCGGACTTTCCTCCCCCCGCCCGCGAACGGGCGAAAGGCGGCCATCCGGCCGTCTGGCCTCGCTTCAGGTAATGCCGCCATCCCGGACGGTCAAGCACCGCCTGCACGGCTGAGTTCCCCCATGGCAACGATCAGGCCCATGGACTCAGCATCGAGCAGGCCGTCGACCCGCGATGGCCGGAAGCGGCGCTGGAAAGCGGCGACGGTCGCCAAGAAATCGACGACCTCGTAACCGATGTCGCCGAGGAGGCGGCCGGCCGCCGCCGGATCTGGCGGCACGGGCGGCGCCGAGGATGGCCACGAACCGATGCCCGCCGCAGCCAAACCGCGCCAGTCGAACAGTTCGCCCGGGTCCCGTTTGCGTCGAGGCGCCACGTCGGAGTGGCCGACGACGTTTTGGGAGGGGATGGGATGGCGGGCAAGGACGGCGCCAGCCAGCGCGACGAGTGCCGCCATCTGCACATCGGGAAACGCCGCCAAGCCAAGCCCGTGTCCCGGATTGTCCAATTCGATCCCGATGGAACGTGCATTGATGTCGCAAGCGCCGCGCCAGAAGGCCTCGCCGGCATGCCACGCGCGCCGCGCCTCGTCGACCATCCGGTAGACCGTTCCCTCGCGGCCGATGAGGTAGTGGGCGCTGACCCGTGCCGCCGGATCGCACAATCGTGCCAGCGCCGCGGCAGCATCCGCCATGTCGGTATAGTGCAATACCAACATGTCGACGGCCCCGCCCGGCGGGCGAGCATCGTGGTTGGGAGAGGGCCGAACATGGATAGGCGGCGTCACGATAGCCTCTAACGTTGGTCTCTAGCTTAAGTTCCTCGCGTGAATCTCTAGCCGTCTGTCACGCCGACGGCCGATGGCCGGGTGGCCACCGCGCGACAAAAATGAATGGCGCCAACCCCCAGCAACGTCAGCAGGCCGCCGGCCACCAGATGGACGGTTACGGGTTCGCCCAGCACCGGAACCGCCAGGACGACGGCGAGAACCGGCGACAGCAAGGTGACCGGAACGATCTTCGCCAAGGGATAAGTGTTGATCAAATTGTAGAACAGCCCGTGACTGACGATGGTCACCGCCACCGCCATCCACACCAGGGCTCCCCAACCGCGCCAATCGGTCGCCGACAGCGCGGCCCATTGCCCCTCTTCCAGCAGAAAGGAAAGGGCGAATAGCTGGGGCGCGGCAAAGACCGCCACCCAGGCGTTCAGCACAAAGACGTTGACCCGCCCCAGACGCTTGATTTGGATGGTGGCGATGGCCAGCATGAACGCTCCGGCCACGACCAAGAGAAACGAAAGGGAATTTTGGGCGATGCGAGGCGCCCCGAACAGCACGTAGGCACCGGCGAACGCAATCAGCATGCCGCCGACCTGTTGCCATCGAAGTCGCTCGCCGAAGGCCATCCACGCCAGCATCGCACTGAACGGCACGTAGAGTTGCACGGCGATGGAGGCGGCGCCCGCATCGATACCGCGCAGCCCTGTAAACATCAGGGAGAACTGTAGGCCGCCAAGCGTGACCGACAGCAAGACGATCTGCCGCCACGGCTTACCGATCGGCCGCAGAAACGGCGCCAGCAGCACCGCCACCAATATAAACCGCACCGCCATCATAAAAATTGGCGGAATCTGGGTGACGCCGATCTTGCCGATAACCAGATTGGAACCCCAGATAAGAATGATAAGGGCGAGCGCCAACCCGTGCCGCAGCTTCATCGGCAGGCCCCTCGCCTGACGGTGCGCCGGGCCTTCATGCCAGCCCCCACGCCGGGTGGCGTTGCTGAAAGCCATATGGATGGACGGTCGCGGGCAAGCCCTATCCGCCGTTTGGACCGAGTCGCCCGATCAACGGCAACTTGATGGCGAGGTCGAGGGGATCGAGGCCGAAGGTCAGCCCGAGTATATTGATTTCCAACCCCTCTTCGACCGCGATCATGATTCCCAACAGGCCGAAAACCGACAATTGGTACCCGGTGCCGCTGGGGGCGGCGGCGACAATGTTGTCTGGGATGAAATCCTTGCCGATGGCCGTGGGCGGCAGGTCAAGGCGCAGTTCGGGCAGGGAACGGGCCAGATGGGCGACAAACGTGTTGCTATTGGGTCCCGGCCAAATCGTATAGGTATCGCCGCGCGGGTAGGCTTCGACGGCGGCGCGCAATCGGACGATCATGTCGTCGACACCCTGGCCGCGGACCTCGGCCAGGAGCTCCGGTTCGTTGCCGAACCAGCGGCCGTCCGCCGGTCGATTGCTGACCGAAACAGCCGGCAGGCCATTGTAACTTCGCCAGCCGATGACCTCGAACACCTCGAACGCCTTGGCATTGGCCGGCTTGACGGCAATCCAGGAATGGACGCCGAACCGCCCCCGCCAACCGACGGCGCGTGCGGCGTAGACCTGGATGATGGGTTCGAGATGGACAGCGGGATCGGGCGCGACACCGATAGATGCGCGACTTGCCGTGCGCCAATCCTCGGCCAACGATCCACCCCCACCCGGTGCCAGAACGGCCAGCCCCCCGAGGAGACCCAGAAACGCCCAGCCACTTCTGCGCAACCATTTCATCGAAGAAATGATAGCCGTTCCCCAAGCTGGCAACAATATGGCGGGCAAATAGGATGACTGTCCCAAGGATGGATGCCCCAGACCACTGTCTCCAAGGACCCCCATCGCCATCGATTCAGCCCCTGGGGAACCGCCATTCGCACCCCTTTTGCAACGCAAAAACGACCCGTTATATGATTGATTTTACGCGGAAGCAGCCATTTGACGACGGATTCCGATGGGTATAGACTGCGGCTACGTCCACCGCTGCTTTTCCGCTTGCGGAAGAGTGGGAGTCCTGCCTTGAAGTTCGTGATCGTGACTCAGATTGGGGTAATCGCAGCGCTGCTTGCGACGCAGCCTGCCTCCGCAAGGCCGCTGCAGGAAGAGTTGGCGGACCTGCTCAAGAATCACCCGCAGATCGAAGCCTCACGCAAGGCCATCAGTTCCTCGGGCGAGGGCGTCAATCGGGCGCTGTCCGGCTTCTATCCGACGGTAACCGCAAAAGGTGCCATCGGTCCGTCTATCATCGACAATCCGACCACCCGGGCCCGCCAATCGGACGCGAAGGATCAGGTCCGCACCAAAAACACCGCCGGTCTGGCGGTGACGCAAAACCTCTTTAAGGGTTTCGCCACGACGTCACTGACCCAAACAGCGCGGTTGAACCAGGAAATCGCCGAGATCAGTTCCGAGAATACCGTTCAAAACGTCTTGTTCGAGGGTATATCCGCCTACGTCGATGTCCTGCGCCAGAAGCGCTTGGTCGAACTGTCGCGATCCAGCGAAGGGACCATTCAGACCCAATTGAATTTGGAAGACGAACGGGTAAGGCGCGGATCGGGCATCGCGGTCGACGTGCTGCAGGCCAAGTCCCGCTTGCAGATCGCCAAAGAACGGCGGGTAAATTTCGAAGGCGCCATGGAGGATGCGGTCAGCCACTTCCGCCAAGTGTTCAACAGCGCGCCAAACATCGATGCCATGATGGATCCGATGCCCCCCGTCGAGTTGCTGCCAGCGAATTTGGCATCCGCGATTACCATCGCCTTGGACGAAAACCCCGCCATTTCGAACGCCGCCACGACCGTCGAGGTCGCGCGCGAGCGTCAGCGGACGGTACAGTCGGAGTATTATCCCAATCTGGATCTGGTCGCCGAAGCCAACTACGAGAAGCACAACGACACCACCATCGGCACCCGTCGGGATTATTCCCTGGTGCTGGAAGCCAATTGGGCTCTTTTCTCCGGCTTCTCCACCAAGGCCGGCGTCGCCCAGGCCGCCTACGATTACGGTTCGAGCAAGGACAACCACGTGTTTGTCGTGCGCAAGGTCGAAGAGCAGACCCGTCTTTCCTGGCAGGCGCTTCTGACAGTGCGCGAGCGCGTCGAGCTTTTGGAAAATGCCGTCAACATCGCTTCCGAGGTGTTCGACGCCCGTCAGAAATTGCGGGAAGCCGGTAAGGAAACCGTGATCAACGTCCTCGATGCCGAAAGCGAAATCTTCAACGCGCAGATCAACTACACGGCAGCGAGTTACGATGAGCGCGTGGCCGTCTATCAGATGCTGCTCGCCATGGGACGCCTGAACGGCAAGACGCTACGCCTGGCAGCGGAGTAGCCTTCGCAAGCCTGCTGCATCTCACGCGGACGGAATATCGGACAGCGGAGCGCATAAGCTCCGCTGTTTTCGTTTATAAGAACCGCCGCCCCGACGTTTTATCCCTCAGCCGGTGAACGCCTGAATCCCCGTTTGCGCGCGGCCGAGGATCAGGGCGTGGATGTCATGGGTACCTTCGTAGGTATTGACTGTCTCCAGATTGCATAGATGGCGCATGACATGGAATTCGCCGGCGATGCCATTGCCGCCGTGCATGTCGCGAGCCATGCGGGCGATGTCCAGCGCCTTGCCGCAGGCGTTGCGCTTGACCAGCGAGATGTTTTCAGGCGGGCAGCGACCCTCGTCGAGCAGGCGCCCGACACGCAGCGAGGCCTGCAAGCCAAGCGTGATTTCCGTCTGCATGTCGGCAAGCTTCTTCTGGATCAGTTGATTGGCAGCCAACGGCCGACCAAACTGCTTACGATCCAGCGTGTACTGTCGCGCCGCGTGCCAGCAGAATTCGGCGGCACCCATCGCCCCCCATGAAATGCCGTAGCGGGCCTTGTTGAGGCAGCCGAAAGGCCCGGCCAGACCCTGGGCGCCCGGCAGCAGGTTCGCCTCCGGCACCTCGACCCTGTCCATCACCACTTCGCCGGTGATCGAGGTGCGCAGGCTGAGCTTGCCTTCGATCTTCGGCGCGGAGAGGCCCTTCATGCCCTTTTCCAGGATGAAGCCGCGGATCACGCCGTCGAGCTTGCCCCAGACGATGAAGACGTCGGCGACGGGGGCGTTGCTGATCCACATCTTATTGCCGCTCAGGAGGTAGCCGCCGTCGATACGTTCCGCCCGCGTTTTCATGCCGCCGGGATCCGAGCCGTGGTCGGGCTCGGTCAAGCCGAAACAGCCGACCCACTCGCCGCGAGCCAGTTTGGGCAGGAATTTCTGGCGCTGCGCTTCGGTGCCGTAGGTGAAGATCGGATGCATCACCAGCGACGACTGCACGCTCATGGTCGAGCGATACCCCGAATCGACGCGTTCGATTTCACGCGCGGCCAAGCCGTAGCAGACATGGTTGACCCCCGGACCGCCGTAGGTCTCCGGGATGGTGGGACCGAGCAGGCCGACGGCACCCAGTTCGGGGAATATCTCCGCATCGAAGCGTTCGGTGCGGTTGGCCTCCACGACGCGGGGCATCAATTTATCCTGGGCATAGTCGCGGGCGGCATCGCGCACCATGCGTTCGGTCTCGTCGAGCTGATCGTCGAAAAAGAACGGATCGTCCCACTGAAAGGGCGTCGGAGCAGCCATATCGTCATCCTTCGAACGCTGTCGTAAACATCGGCCCGGTCGGCGAGACCGGCTACGTCCAACTGGATATACACGTCATGCCGGGAGGGAGGAATAGCCCGCACCGCCGAAAGTCCGACCGACGGGCATCGGGCGTTGCTTTATGCCGGCCGGCATCCCAGCTTTAGACCGGTCACGCGCCACACAAGGAGGTAACCGTGCGGGCACGCTTTGGGCGAATCAGGTTTGGGCTGGCGCTGGCCTGGGGACTAGGGACGGCGACCGGGCCGGCCATGGCGGAAACGATCGGCAGTGTCGATACCGTATTCAAGCTGCTGGGGCCGGATCACAAGATCGTCATCGAAGCGTTCGACGATCCCGATCTGCCGGGAGTCGCCTGCCACCTGAGCCGAGCCAAGACCGGCGGTCTGGCAGGCGCAGTCGGCTGGGCGGAAGATCCATCGGATGCGTCCATCGCCTGCCGCCAGATCGGCCCGATCATCCTGCCGGAGAAGTTGAAGGACGGCGAAGAGGTCTTCTCGCAGCGCACGTCGATCATCTTCAAGACATTGCACGTCGTCCGCTTTCTCGATCGCAAACGCAATGTATTGGTCTACCTGTCCTATAGCGACAAGCTGATCGAAGGAAGCCCGAAGAACGCCATTTCGACGGTGCCGATCCAGCCGTGGCGCAAGGACTGATCGGAGCGACGGCGTCCGCCTTTCCTCACCTCAACTTGTTTTTTTTCCGCAGTCATGGCACTCGTGAGGCGCGATAGGTATCGACGAAGAAGGGGGATGCCATGCAGATGGACAACAGCTTCAGCAAACTGAAGACTGCCGAACGCCAAGCCTTAGTGGCTGCCGGTACCCGCCACACCTATCGCACGGGCGATCTGGTCCTGCGCCAGGGCGAAAGCCGCGACGAGACCATCTATGTGATCACCCGCGGCGCCATCCGCATCGAACGGGAACTGCGGGTTCGCGCCAGCTATCGGCTGGATGCCAGCGGACGACCCATCCGCGAAATCCCGAAGGAACCCAGCAAGGAACACACGCGGCTGGTGTTGCAACGGCTTGGCACGGGATCGATTTTCGGCGAGATGTCGTTCCTGATCCAAGCCACCGGCACCACCGATGTGGTGGCCGAGGAACCATCGGACATCGTCCATATTCCGCAAGCAGCCGTGCAGCGCATCATGGCCGAGACGCCTGGTTTTGCCGGGCGATTCTATCATTCGTTGGCGGTCACGCTGACCCGGCGAATCCGCCAGACCAACAAGCTGGTGGTCTGAGCCGCCGGCGCCCGTCGGTTTGAGCACTCCAATCCCCGAGAGTAGCCGTTCACGCGGCGTGATCCTGGTCCTATTTGCCGGCGTCATATGGAGCACGGCCGGGCTTGTCGTGCGCGCATTGGACAGCGCGACCGGCTGGCAGATCGTTTTTTACCGCTCGCTTGGACTGGCAGCAGCAATGCTGGTCGCCATTGCCGTCGTCAACCGCGGCAGGGTCATTGCCGCCTTTCGTGCCGCCGGAGGAGCGGCGCTGCTCGGCGGGCTGTGTCTTGCCGTGTGTTTCTCCACCTATGTCTTCGCGCTGCTCCACACCAGCGTCGCCAGCGTCGCCTTCATCCTTGGCGCCAGTCCGCTATCGGCGGCCGTTCTGGGCTGGATCGTACTTGGCGAACGCATCCGGCCGGTGACCTGGGCGGCCAGCCTGGCGGTGGTGGCGGGGATCGGCACCATGGTCGGCGGTGCACTGAGCGACAGCAGCATAACCGGGATGCTGTTCGCCCTGGTCACGCAGGCGGGCTTCGCCGGCTTTTCGGTGGCATTGCGCAGTCGGCCGGGGATCGACATGTATCCCACGGTTTGCTGGGCCGGCATCCTGGCCTTTCTCGCATCGAGCGTCGCCGTTACCGGCGGCAGTATCGGCCTTGAGCTTAGTGTCCGGGATGTTTGGCTGTGTCTGTTCTTTGGCATCGGCCAACTGGCGTTGGGCATGATCTTTTACACGCTGGGATCGCGCGTCCTCGGCGCGGCGGAGTTGACGCTGCTGTCGATGGGCGAGGTCGCGCTCAATCCTTTTTGGGTATGGCTGGCCTTCGACGAGATTCCGCCGGTCTCCACCTTGATCGGCGGGTGCATCGTGCTCGCCGCCATCGCCGTTCAGGCAACGGATGGTTGGCGCCGTCGATGGCCGCCTTCTCGGGGCTAGCCAATTCCCCCGATAAGGAGATCGACGACGCCATCGACGTTCGGTGCGCGCGCCGCCTCGGCCACGACTGGCGAATCGAGCGCCAGCGCGGCGAGGCCGTGGATGAGAGACCAGGCCGTCATCGCCGTCATGCCGTCCGTCGCGCTCCCCATGCCGGCAACGGCATCGCTCAGCCGTCGACGGAGCTGGCCGCTGCCCCGGCCTTCGGGATCCGCCGCGCCGGCAAACATCAGGCGAAACATTCGGTGGTAGCGCTGTGCAAAGGCGACATAGGCGCGGGCCATCGCCCGCAACCGCCCTGGCGCTGTCGTCTCCATCGCCGCCGCCCGTTCCATTTCCCGGTCGAGCACCCGGAATCCTTCACCGGCCAACGTCGCGAGAAGCGCCTCCTTGTCGGCGAAATGGCGGTAGGGCGCGGCCCGCGAGACTCCGGCGCGATCGGCCAAGGCCCGTAGGGTCAAGCCTGCTTCCCCCTCCGTCTCCAGCAGGCCGGCTGCGGCGACGATCAATGCGCCGCGCAGGTTACCGTGATGGTAACGCCCGCCCTTGCCGCGCAGCCGGGCGATGGAGGAAGGCACCGGGGACGAAGGCATTGGCGATTCGCTCATAGCGCCATTCTGACTTGGATGTAGATGATGTCAACATCATGCAATGCCGCCCCCGCTATCAGGGTAGAATGCCGCCGTCCGGCTGATAGAGCCCGCGTGGGTCTTCGATTTCCAGGACCCAAGCGTCCGGGTCCATGCGCAACCGCCGTTCGACATAGGCGTCCGCATCGGCTTCGGCGACCGGCAACGGTCCGGTGCCCCGCATCCAGGCCGCCTCGCCGTCGGGGCCGCGCACTTGGGACAGTACCTCGCAGCCCGATACGCCACGGATCAGCTTGAGCAGAATCGCGCCGGCATCGGGATCGCCACGCCGCGCCACATAAACCGGCAGCATGAGCCGGCCGCACACGCGCACCTGCGCGCTGATCCAGAGGCCGGATTTCAGCCGGTCGGCGCCATATTCGCTCATGACCTTATACCCTTTGCCCACGCGATATGAGCCGGGCCCCGTGTGGACCCGCCCACACCGGGGGATTTTTTCCTTCGCGGGCTTTCTGCTAACGTCCTTGCCTCATGAACGACCGACCGATTCGGCCCCGCGATGCCGCCACCCTGATCGTCCACCGCCGCAACGGAAGCGGTGTCGAGATTCTCATGGGTCGCCGTCATGCCAGCCACGTCTTCATGCCGGGACATTACGTCTTTCCCGGCGGCCGGGTCGATCCCGGCGATCATCGGGTACGTCCGGCCACACCCCTGCGAGACGAGGTCGCGCAGCAGTTGGAACGGTCGGCGACGCCGGGCCGGGCCCGGGCGTTGGCCGCCGCCGCTATCCGGGAAACTTTCGAGGAAACCGGGCTGATGCTTGGGCAGTCCGCGCCGCCGGGTTTGCGGCTGCCGACCGGCTGGGAAGCCTTCTCCGAGGCCGGTCTGGCGCCGGCATTCGACCGCTTGGACTACATCTTCCGGGCGATCACGCCGATCGGCCGGCCGCGACGATTCAACGCCCGCTTCTTCGTGGTCGAGGCGCGACATCTTTCCGGCGAGATGCGTTGCAGCGACGAACTGGAGGACGTGAACTGGGTGCCGACGGGCGATGTCGCGGGACTTCCCACCTCGCCGATCACCCACATGGCCTTGGCGGAATTCCTTCGCCTTTTGGACGCGCCACGGACGGGCGCCGTGCCGGTCGCCATGACTTTCCTGCGCCGGGGCCGGCGGCATAGCCGCACCGAATAAGGTTCGGGTCACGGCAGGCGATAAAGGGCATCCGCCCCAAACGAAGGTTCGGCCGCCACCCTTCCTTCCCTCGCCAATTTGACCAAATGAGCGTGGACGGAGCGCCCCGCCGCCTTGTGAAGGCCGACCGGCACATCGGCATAGATGTGCGCCACCATCTCGGGGATATGACCGATGCCGGCGGCAAGAACGGCCAGGATCTGATCCTCGCGCTCGACGCGATGGTCGAGCAAAGCCGCCACATGGGCCTGCGGATCGGTGATGGGCGGACCATGGGTGGGAATCAACGCCTGGTCGTCGCGGTCGAGCAGACGCTTCAACGACGCCATGTAGTCGGTCATGTCGCCATCCGGCGGCGATACCACCGTCGTCGACCAGCCCATGACGTGATCTCCGGTGAACAGCGTCTTTTCCTCGCGCAGACCGAAGCACATGTGGTTCGAGGTATGACCCGGCGTATGTATCGCTTCCAGAGTCCAACCACGACCTTCGACAACGGCGCCGTCAGGCAGCCGTTCGTCGGGATCGAACAAGTGGTCGCCGCCTTCCTCCACGCCCGGTCCGCCGGGCGGCGTGCCATGCGGTCCGAAAGCGAAGGTCGGCGCGCCCGTTGCCTCCTTGAGCGGCGCGGCAGCCGGAGAGTGGTCGCGATGGGTGTGGGTGATCAGGATATGGCTGACCGTCTCGCCTTCCAGAGCCCGCTGCAAAGCCCGCAGATGCTCGGCGTCCAGTGGGCCGGGATCGATCACCGCCACGCTGCCACGACCGACGATGTAGGTGCCGGTGCCATGGAAGGTGAAGGGACTTGGGTTGCGGGCAATGACACGACGGACCAACGGCGACACTTTTTCGCCGATGCCGTAGTCGAAGGTCATGTCGCGGTAATAGCGGAGCGGTCGGGCCATGGCCAAATCCTAACAGAGAGCGTGGGGCGTTGATAGGCGCGCCCAACGGACGCGAAGAGCCAATAGGGCGTGAAGGGAGAGTGGCCCGTCCCCACGCTGCGGTTTATAGTCCGGACAACCTCGAACGAACCGAACGGGAGCCGTCCACATGCCTACAACGCCCCTATCGAAAGCCGCCATCGAGCGCGCCGCCGACATTCTGGCCGAAACCTGGAAAAGCAAAAAGACCATCCCTGCCCTGCCGGCCGAGGTCACCCCGGCGAGCATGGCCGACGGCTATGCCATCCAGGCAGCCTTGCATACCCGCCTGGGCTTCAAGACAGCCGGCTGGAAGCTTGCCCATTCGAGCAAGGCGGCGATCCAGAAATCGAACCTGGACGGCCCCGTTCCAGGCCGCGTCTATGCTCAGACGCTACAGGAATCGCCGGCCCGCTATCCGGCCCGCCGCTTCAGCTTTCCGCGCTTCGAGCCGGAGTTCGCTTTCAAGCTGAAGGCCGACCTGCCGGCGCGTTCCAAGCCCTATGGCAATGACGAGGTGCTGGCCGCCGTCGGCTCGACGCATCTGGCCATCGAGATCGCCGACGCCCGTTTCGTCGATCCGTTGGCAATCTCTGTGCCGGTCGCCACCGCCGACAATATGGGCACCGGCGGGCTGGTCGTCGGGCCGGCCATCGCCGAGTGGCGCAAGATCCCGTTCACGACCATCGGCATCCGACTGCGCGCGGGCGGGAAAACGATTGCCGAGTGTGTGAGCGGCGACTCCCGCTGCGATCCGGTCGAGGTGCTGACCTGGGCCGCCAACGAGATGTCGCGCCGCGGTGAAGGATTGCAGGCCGGCATGGTCATCAGCACGGGCAGCCACACGGTGCCTACCCACGCAGCGGCACCGACCGCCGTGACGGCGGAATTCGACGGCCTGGGTAAGGTCGAAGTCACGGTCGAGGGATAAGCCACATGGCCGAATCGGCCGCCGAAAAAGGCGAAACGCCGAACAAAGGTCCGCGGCGCCGGCATTCCCGCCGGTTGGGCCGCTGGCACACGGTTGCACCCTTGGGCACGTCGGCGGGCACATTGTTCGCCGATCCGGAGGCCCAGCCGCCGGTCATCCGTGTGCTGGAATACGATGCGGACAACTTCGTCGAATCCGAAGTAGCTCGCTCCGACGACGTCGCCGCCCTGTACGGCCGCCAGGCAGTTACCTGGGTCAATGTCGACGGACTGGGCGATGCCGACGTGGTCGCCCGCCTGGGCGATATTTTCGCCATCCATAAGCTGGCCCAGGAAGACGTTTTGAACGTTCCGCAACGTCCGAAGATCGAGGAATACCCGCAGCACCTGTTCATCGTCTGCCGCATGCCGCTGGGCGATGGCACAACCGAGAGCGAACAGTTGTCGATGTTCCTCGGCAAGAATTATGTACTGACCTTTCAGGAAGTGCGCGGCAATTGCCTGGATCTCGTGCGCGAACGGCTGCGGCACGGTCGGGGGCGCATCCGCAGGATGGGCGCCGACTACTTGGCCTATGCCCTGCTCGATACCCTGATCGACGCTTATTTCCCGGTTCTGGAAGCCCTGGGCGAGCGGATCGAAGAGTTGGAGACAGCGGTCTTCACCCATCCGGGGCCCGACACCCTGGCGCGCATTCACGCTCTGAAACACGACTTGCGCGGCGTCAGACGCGACGTGTGGCCGCTGCGCGACATGATGAATGCCCTGATCCGCGACAATTCGCCGATGATTTCCGATCGGACGCGGGTCTTCCTGCGCGACTGCTACGATCACGTTGTCCAGTTGATAGATTTCATCGAGACGATGCGCGAACTGTCTTCCGACCTGATGGACATCTACCACTCCAGCGTCAGCGCGCGGCTCAACGAAATCATGAAAGTGCTGACGCTGATCGCCACCATCTTCATCCCGTTGGGCTTCATCGCCAGTGTCTACGGCATGAACTTCGACGCCAATGCTTCGCCCTGGAACATGCCGGAATTGAAGTGGTTTTTCGGCTATCCCTTCGCCCTCGGTCTGATGGCGGCGGTGGCCGGCGTCTTGCTCGCTTACTTTTACAAAAACGGCTGGATAGGACGGTCGAAGCCGCCGCAATAGGACTGCGTTACGGCACGGGCAGGACTTTCAATCCGACCGTGATGCCGTCTGGGTGTGGAGCAGATCGGCGGTCCCAAAAACGGGGACGCAACGGCATCGACTTCATTCTGTAATGAAGTTGTCACGTCTCCGTCACGGGGCATTCCTACACTCCAAACCGACGTGGCAAGCGCACCGTCCTGCGAGACCAAAAGCCCTGGCATGCGACCATTTCCGCGCCGGCGGCTCCCTTGATGTTGGAGTTCAGACATGTCCAATCTGCCGCAACTCTCCCGCCGAGAGACGCTGAGGCTCTTCGGTGGGATTCCGATGGTTTTGCCGTTCGGCGTCCTCGCATCCTCGTCCTTGCTATCGGGCAAGGTTGCCTTCGGCGCCGAGGCGATAAAAGTCGTGTCCACCGAGTTCACGCCGATGGCCGCCCCGTCGCTCACCGACGCCGCCGCCATGGCGAAAACGACCGTGGCATCGAGTTTCAAGGTCGCTTTCAGCGACAAATCCTCCCACAGCTACAAGCTCTCCTATCAGCCATTCTTCATCACCGGAGACATGGTCCCCGACGGCAAGGGCGGCACGATTCTCAGTGGCGGTTACGTCGATATCGACAACAAGCCGATCATCGACAAGTCGGTCGCCGGCAAGGAACGCCAGATTTTTTCGGATTCGCCCGACGGCACGTCGCTGCTGGCACTGCCGAAACCGACGGTCGCGAAGATCAAGGGCAAGGCGGTCTTCGCCGTCGTCCAGTTCGAATACACCTCGCGTGACCAAGGCGGCGCCGACACATACGGCCTGCTGCCGTCGCCGATCGCCGTGCTAACGCTGGACCAGGATCAGGCAACCGGTAAGCTCAACCTCGTCAAATACCACAACGTCGATACCTCCAAGGTGCACGGCCTGTGGATCGCCTGCGGTTCCAGCCTGTCGCCGTGGAATACCCACCTGTCCAGCGAAGAGTACGAGCCGGACGCGTTCGCCGCGCCGGGTTCGAAAGCGGACAAGCAATTCAAAGCCTTCAGCAAGAACCTTTATGGCGACGAGACTAAGGCCAATCCGTATCACTACGGAATCATGCCCGAAGTTACGGTCCATCCGGATGGCACCGGGACGGTCAAGAAGCACTACAGTCTGGGTCGCATCTCGCATGAACTGATCCAGGTGATGCCCGACAACCGTACCGCGATCATGGGCGACGACTACACCAACGGCGGCTTCTTCATGTTCGTCGCCGACAAGGAGAAGGACCTTTCGGCCGGTACCCTCTATGTCGCCAAGCTTGCCCCTGGCCTTTCCGTCGATCCCGCCGCCCCCGGCGTCAAGCTGAGCTGGGTCAAGCTCGGCCATGCCACCAGCGATGAAATCGAGAAGCTAGCCAATACCCTTAAGCCGACCGACATCATGACCGTCGCCACCGCCGATCCGGGCGATCCCAGCTACACGGCAATGTTCTGCGACGGCAACGCCAACTGGGTGAAGCTCAAGCCCGGCATGGAAAAGGCCGCAGCCTTCCTCGAAACCCACCGCTACGCCAACATCAAGGGCGGCAGCATGGGCTTTACCAAGCTGGAAGGCACGACCGTCAACATCAAGGACAAGGTCGCCTATTCGGCGCTACAAAACATCCAAGATTCCATGATCAAGGGCGGCAAGGGCTGGACGGAAGCCAGCAACATCGCCCTCGACAAGACATTGAAGGCAGGCGGCGTCATGGCCCACAACCTCGCCGGTGGCCAAAAGGACACGGATGGTGCCGCTATCAACAGCGAGTGGGTACCGGTCCAGACCAAGGCCCTTCTCATGGGCGAGGATATCGCCGCCGACGCGCTGGGCAATCTTGCCAATCCCGACAAGATCGGCAACCCCGACAACCTGAAGTTCTCCGAGAAAATGCGAACGTTGTTTATCGGCGAGGACAGCAGCACCCACGTGAACAATTTCCTCTGGGCCTACAACATCGACACCAAGGCGCTGACGCGCGTCATGTCGATGCCGGTAGGCGCCGAAGCCACCGGGTTGCACGTGGTCGACGATCTCAACGGCTGGACCTACATCATGAGCAACTTCCAGCACCCCGGCGACTGGATTCCCGCGTTGCATGGCAAGGTCCAGGCAACCCTTGAGCCGTTGGTCAACGCCAATTACAAACAACGCTTCGGCGCCGCCGTGGGTTATCTGACGGCGGATCCCACCAGCATAAAGATGGCGAAGGCCTGATCGTCGCAGCCATCCACACAACGAGAAAGGCGGGGACCGGTTAGGTCCCCGCCTTTTCTTTTATTCGATCTTCGCCGTCACACCACCGGACAGTTGCCGCCGTCGACATTGATCGCCGTGCCGGTGATGTAGGAGCCGGCATCGGAGGCCAGGAAGCAGGCCATGTTGGCGTATTCCTGGGCAGTGCCCATGCGGCGCATGGGAATCTTCTTGCCGGACTCGGCAACGAACGCCTCGAAGGTCATGTCCGGCTTGGCCTTCTTATAGCGGTTGGCCACCTGGTCGGTGACGATGTTGCCGGTCATCAGGCCATTGACCAAAATGTTGTCGGGGGCGAATTCGCTGGCCAGCACCTTGGTCAACGCCATGCCGGTAGCGCGCGAGACATTGGTCGGCGCGCCTTGGGCGCGCGGTGCCTTGGCGCCGCCGCTCAGGACATTGAGAATGCGGCCCCACTTGCGCTGCTGCATGCCGGGGATGACGAGGCGACAGAGCCGGATCGCCGCCATCACCTTGAGGTCGTAATCCTGCGCCCAGATCTCGTCGGTCTGTTGCAGAAACGGGCCGCGCAGCGAAGTGCCGGCGTTGTTGACCAGAACGTCGACCCGGCCGAACTCGGCAACAACCTTGTCGAAGATCGACTGGCAGTCGGTAGCCTTGCCGACGTCGCCGGCAAAGCCGACGACCTTCGAGTTGCTCGCCTTGGTCAACTCGGCGGCGGCCTCCTTAAGCACGTCGGGACGGCGGGCGACGATGGCGACCTGAGCGCCAGCCTTGGCGAAGGTTTCGGCCATCGCCTTGCCGAGACCGCGACTAGCTCCGGTGATCAGAGCGACACGGCCGTCCATGCGGCATTCCATGATGTTATCCTCTCTTGTTGCAGTTCGTCTCAGACCACCGGACAACGGCCGCCGTCGACGTTGATGGCGGTGCCGGTGATGTAGGAACCGGCGTCGGAGGCCAAGAAGCAGGCCATGTTGGCGTATTCCTGGGCGGTACCCATGCGGCGCATGGGGATCTTCCTGCCGACTTCGGCGCAATATTGCTCGAAGGTCATATCCGGCTTGGCCTTCTTATAGCGGTTGGCGACCTGGTCGGTGACGATGTTGCCGGTCATCAGGCCATTGACCAGGATGTTGTCGGGTGCGAATTCGCTGGCCAGCACCTTGGTCAGCGCCATGCCAGTGGCGCGCGAAACGTTGGTCGGTGCGCCTTTAGGATTGGGCGCCTTGGCGTTGCTGCTCAGGATGTTGATGATCCGTCCCCACTTGCGTTGTTGCATGCCGGGGATGGCGAGGCGACAGAGCCGGATCGCCGCCATCACCTTCAAGTCGTGATCCTGAGCCCAGATCTCGTCGGTCTGTTGCAGGAAGGGACCGCTCAGCGAGGTGCCGGCGTTGTTGACCAGCACATCGACGCGACCGAACTCGGCAATCGCCTTGTCGAAAACCGACTGGCAGTCGGCGGCCTTGCCGACGTCGCCGGCAAAACCCATCACTTTCGAGTTGCTCGCCTTGGTCAGCTCGGCGGCTGCCTCCGCGAGCACATCCGGGCGGCGGGCGACAATGGCGACCTGAGCGCCGGCCTTGGCGAAGGTTTCGGCCATCGCCTTACCTAGGCCGCGGCTGCCCCCGGTGATCAGAGCAACGCGGCCGTCCATGCGGCATTCCATGACATTCTCCTCCTTGCTGCTGTGCGGCTCAGACGACCGGACAGGCGCCGCCGTCGATATTGATCGCCGTGCCGGTGATGTAAGAGCCGGCGTCGGAGGCGAGGAAGCAGGCCATGTTGGCGTATTCCTGCGCCGTGCCCATGCGGCCCATGGGGATGCCCTTGCCGACGTTGGCGACGAATTCGTCGAAGGAGATGTTCGGCTGTTCCTTCTTATAGCGGTTGGCCACCTGGTCGGTGACGATGCTGCCGGTCATCAGGCAGTTCACCAGGATGTTGTCGGGGGCGAATTCGCTGGCCAGCACCTTGGTCAGCGCCATGCCGGTGGCCCGCGAAACCTGGGTCGGCGCGCCCTGGGCCTTGGGCGCCTTGGCGCCGATGTTGAGAATATTGATGATGCGACCCCACTTGCGCTGCTGCATGCCGGGGATAGCCAGGCGCGCCAGACGGATCGCCGCCATCACCTTAAGGTCGAAGTCCTGCTGCCAAGCATCGTCGCTGTGGCCCAGGAAGGGTCCACGCACGGACGTCCCGGCGTTGTTGACGAGAACGTCGACGCGGCCGAAGTCGGCGACGATCTTGTCGAAGACCGCCTTGCATTCGGCTGCCTTACCGACGTCGCCGGCATAGCCCTGGACCCGCGAGCCGCTGGCCTTGGTCAGCTCGTCGCTGGTCTCCTTCAGCACATCGGGGCGGCGGGCGACGATGGCCACCTGGGCGCCGGCCTTGGCGAAGGTTTCAGCCATTGCGCGGCCCAATCCCCGGCTGCCGCCGGTGATCAGGGCGACACGTCCGTCCATGAGGCATTCCATGATGTTTCCTCCGTTTGTTGTTCTGCGATTTAGACGACCGGGCAGGACCCGCCGTCGACATTGATGGCCGTGCCGGTGATATACGAACCGGCGTCCGAGGCCAGGAAGCAGGCCATGTTGGCATATTCCTGGGTCGTCCCCATGCGCCGCATCGGCAACGCCTTGCCGGTGTTGGCGACGTGCTGTTCGAACGAGATATCCATGTTGGCGCGCTGGTAGCGGCCGGCGATCTGGTCGGTGACGATGTTGCCGGTGAGCAAGGCGTTGACCAGGATGTTGTCGGGGGCGAATTCGCTGGCCAGCACCTTGGTCAGCGCCATGCCGGTGGCGCGCTGGACCTGGGTCGGCGAGCCGCCGGCCTGCGGCGCCTTCGCCGGGTAGCTCAGTACATTGAGGATACGGCCCCACTTGCGCTGCTGCATGCCGGGTATGGCGAGGCGGGCAAGGCGGATCGCGGCCATCACCTTGTTGTCGAAATCCTGCTGCCAGAGTTCGTCGGTATTCTCCAGGAACGGGCCGCGGATATGCTGGCCGGCGTTGTTGACCAGCACGTCGATGCGCCCGAAATCGACCACCGCCTTGGCGAATGCCGCGTTGCAGTCGGCTGCCTTGCCGACGTCGCCGGCATAACCGAGGATTCTTTTTCCGGTCGCCTCGGCCATTTCCTTGCACGACTGCTCCAGCACGTCCGGCCGGCGCGCGAAAACGGCGACTTCGGCCCCGGCCCGGGCGAAGGTCTCGACAATGGCGCGCCCGATACCCCGGCTGCCGCCAGTGACCAGCGCGACACGTCCGTCCATACGGCAGTGCATGACGGCTCCTCCCTGTTGGCGCCGGATGTGGTTGCACGTTCCATCCGGTCGCCGCCGACTATAGCATCATCGCCCGACCGTGGGCTGACATCAGTGCCCGCCAACCGCTACCGGCGTAACCAGCGGCTTACCGGCAAAGTGCGCCTGCAGGTTGGCCAAGGCCAGGTCGGTCATGATCTGCTTGGTCTCGACCGTATAGGCGCCGTGGTGGGCCTGCACGACGACGTTGTCGAGGTCCATGAATTCCGTCGAGATGTTGGGTTCGTTCTCGAAGACATCGAGGCCGGCGCCGGCGATGGTGCGTTCGCGCAGCGCCTGGATCAGGGCTTTTTCGTCGACCACTTCACCGCGCGCCGCGTTGATCAGAAAGCCCTCCGGTCCGAGGGCCTTGAGCACCCGGGCATCGATCAGGCGGCAGGTTTCCGGTCCCGACTGGCAGTGCAGCGTCAGGAAATCCACTTCGGCCGCCATCGTTGCCAGATCGTCGTAGAAGCGATAGGGCACACCCGCCTTGGGTCCCCGGCCATAGTAGGCGATCTGCATGTCGAAGCCTTCGGCCCGGCGGGCGACGATGCGGCCGATGTTACCCAAGCCGACGATGCCAAGCCGCTTGCCGTTGACCCGGCGGCCGAACGGCATAGGGCTTTTTTTCCAGCGCCCGGCGCGCACGAAGCGGTCGCTTTCGCAGACCCGCCGGGCGATGCCCAGCATCAGGGCGATGGCGAGGTCGGCGACATCGGGGGCCGAGACGTTGGGCGTATTAGTGAGCGGGATATGCCGCGCCGCGGCCGCCTGCCGGTCGATGCGGTCGACGTGGCCGCCCAGGCAGACGATCAACTCCAGGTTCGGCAGCGCCTCGATCAGCCGGCGGTCGGCGCCGGCCACCGTCGTCGTGACCAGGGCCTGTACCGTGTCGGCGAAGCCGGCGACCGAATCGGCGATATCGGCGGTATCGGGCAACCCATGGACGCGGAAGTGGCGTTCCAACGTCGGCCCGAGCTGCGGCGGGTTGGCCCGCGACAGGACATAGGCGACGGTCGCCGTGGCGCTCTCGGTCATCGGCTGCTGCCGGGATGGCCGAAGCTTTGCGGCGCCAGCCCCGCCTGGAACCAGAGCAGGAAGCTGTAGATCGTATAGACGGGCAAGCCGACATGGGCACTGAGCGCGGCGGCATAGGGCGGCATGTTGGTGCATTCCATGACGATGGCGCCGACCTCCGGATGACGGCGGACCAGTTCGGCGCCGGCCTCCAGGATGTCGCGCTCGGCCAAGGCGCAATCGAGGATGCCGTCGCCGCGCTGCGTGAAGACGTGGAACTCGACGCCGTTCTCGCAGCCCATCAAGGGCGTATCCGGCGCGATGCCCGCCGCCGACAAATGCTCCGGCGTTATCCGGCGGGCGTCGATGGTCAGGATGCCGGCACGCTTGCCCGGCGGCAGCAAGCAGTCGACCATCGGCACCTGCATCAGCGACGAGGCCGCGACCGGTACGCCGCAGGCGGCCGACAGTTCCTTCTGGTACAGGGTCAGGAAGCCGCAGCTGGTGGTCAAACCCTCGGCGCCATCGGCCACCAGTTCCTTGCCGGCGGCGATGAAAGCCTGCAATGCCTCGGGCGAGCGCTGGTCGACCGTCTTGCGGGCGGTGGCGCCGCGCACGACGCGAAACATCATGGGAAACGGCCAGGTCTGGGCATTGCCGATATCGCCAGGCACGCGCGGAAAATCGGTGTCCAGCATCAGCACGCCGATGCGCGCGCCGTAGATCGACTTGCCGCCGTGGGCAATTCGGTCGCCGGACCCCCGGCTTGCCGGCAATGCGGATATCTCGATGTCATGCATGACTGTTGGCTTTCCGTATGGGGGACGTGCAGGCCTCAGCCTAGGTCGATGCGGCAAAGCGTGGCAAGCGGGTTCGCGTCCGCGTGCGAACAGCCTTGTCAGCCGTCATTGACCATACCATAAGGGGGACATGCCGATCATCGACCCGACCTTGCCGCCCGACCACGACGAAGGGAGCCGCCCGTTGGAGCGGCAGACGTGGCCGGCGATCGCGCGCGGACTGCGGCTGCGCTGCCCGGCGTGCGGCGAGGGGGCGCTGTTGCGCGGCTACCTTACGCCGATCCCCGCTTGCAGTCATTGCGGCGAACCTTTCGGTCATTTCCGAACCGACGATATCGCGCCGTGGCTGACCATCTTGGTTGTCGGGCATGTCGTGGTGCCGTTTGCGCTGTGGAGCGAGCAGACATTTTCCCCTCCCCTCTCCGTATCAATGACCCTGTGGCCGCTGATCGCCGCCGCCGGCATGGCCCTATTTCTGCCCCGGGCCAAGGGTGCGACCCTGGGCCTGATGTGGTCGAAGCGGCTGACCGGCGAGGAAAGCCAATAGTCTCAGGCCAGGGCATCGCGGACCATTGCCCTCCTCCGTTGCGGGGCCGACCCGGATCGACATATCCTTGGCGGCCAATTTTCAGGGGAGGAACCGCACGCCATGTCCGAATCCACGTCCCGTCGCGTTCACGTCATCGGTGCCGGCATCGTCGGGTCGTGCACCGCCTGGTGGATGCGCCGCGCCGGCTTTGACGTTACCCTGATCGAAAAGAACGTGCCGGGCGAAGGCGCTTCGCTCGGTAACGCCGGCAGCATCGGATTGGGTTCAGTACCGCCGCTCGGCATGCCGGGCATGGCGTGGAAAGCTGCGGGGATGTTCCTCGATCCTATGCATCCCCTGACCGCGCGGCTGAGCCATCTGCCGAAGTCCATTCCCTGGTTCATCCGTTTCGCCATGGCGACCAAGCGGAGCCGGGTCGAGTCCATCTCCGACGCCCGCGCCAATCTTCTGGCCCATGCCGGCGATGCGCTGGCCGACCTTCTGCACCAGATCGGCCACTCGGAAATGGTCGAACCCCGGGGCCTGATCCACACCTATGAAAACAAGGACAAGCTCGCCAAGGGCATGTACGCCGTCGAGCTGCGGCGCAAGCGCGGCATCCGCGTGGAAGTGAAGACCGGCGACGAGCTGCGCGAAATGGAACCCGCCCTGTCGGACAACGTCGTCGGCGGCATGTGGTACCCCGACGTCCAGGACTGCATCAACCCGATGCGCATGACCAAGCTGATCAGCGAAGCCTTCGTCGCCGCCGGGGGCAAGCTGATGACGGCGGAGGTGAAAGGATTCAACCTCGGTGCCGAGGGTCCGACCGGCATCATCACCGACCAAGGTACCCTGCCCTGCGACCTGGTCGTCATCGCCGCAGGCGCCTGGTCGCGCAAGTTCGCGAGCGAGCTTGGCTGCGATGTGCCGCTGGCTTCGGAACGCGGCTATCACATCATGATCACCGATCCGGGCACCTTGCCGAAAATCCACTTGTCCTCCAACGACCGCTTCATCGCGATTTCGCCGATGGAGCACGGCTTGCGGATGTCGAGCATGTCCGAGTTTGCCGCCATCGACGCCAAGCCAAATCACGAGCGCGCCTTTCGCATTATTAAGGAGGCGACCAACATCGTGCGCGGTCTCAAGCTCGACGTCGCCAGCCGCTGGGTCGGCTCACGGCCGTCGATGCCCGATTCACTGCCGGTGATCGGTTTCTCGCCAGCCTTCCGCAACGTGCTGTTCGGGTTCGGCCACGGCCATATCGGCCTGACCTTGGGCGCGGTCACGGGGCGCATCCTCAGCCAACTCGCCGCCGGCGCGACACCCAACATCGACATTTCCGCCTATCGTCCCGATCGCGACTTTACCGGCGGCCACCTGCCGCCCTCACCGCATGCCTGAGGCTTTGACCCCGATGACCGAACCACGCACCATTGCCGATCTGATCGAACGGCGCTTCGGCCTGCCGACAACGGCCGGCGCCGGCATGCCGGCTGAAGGACCGCTGGCGCGCATTCTGTCGCGACGCTCGCAACGCACCTTCAAGCCCGATCCGGTGCCCGACGAACTGCTGACCGTGCTGCTCGCCTGCGCCCAATCGGCACCGGCCAAGTCGGATCTGCAGCAGTATTCGATCATCGTCGTGCAGGACCCGGCGATACGCCGCGAACTGGGCAGACAGGGCAAGCACCTGGACTGGCCTTCGAAAGCGCCGGTGCTGCTGGTCTTCTGCGGCGACGTGCGACGCATCCGGCGGCTGGCGGCGATACGTGGCCACGCTTACGCCAACGACAACACGGATACATTCATGAATGCCGCGGTGGATGCGGCCATCGCCTTCGAGACCTTCCTGTTGGCAGCCGAGTCCGTGGGACTCGGCTGTTGCGGACTGAGCGCCGTGCGCTTCCAGATCGAGAATACCGCCAAGGTCTTGGGCCTGCCCGAGGGCGTATTCCCGGTCGCCGGCATGGCGGTCGGTTGGCCTGCCGAACCGGAAACGGACGAGAAGCGCACCTCGATGCGCCTACCGCCAGAGGTGGTGGTGCATCGCGACCGCTACGACGATTCCAAGCTGGAGGCGGCGATCACCGCTTACGATGCCCGGCGCCACGCCCGTCAGCCGCTGACCCCCGAAAAGCAGCGCCACATCGATACATACGGCGCGCTCGACTGCTGCCCGTGGTCGGAAAACGTCACTCGCCAGTTGTCGCTGCCCGAACGCCCCGCCTTCCGCACCTTTTTGGCCAAGCAGGGCATTCACCCGGATTAAGGGTCGGTCCGGCTCAACCCACCGAGAGCCAAGCTGACGATGAACAGCGTCGAGGCGACGACCACCACCGACGGCCCCGGCGGGGTATCCCAGTTCAGGGAAGCGGCCAAACCGCCGACGACCGCAAGGGCGCCGATCAGCGCGGCGCCCACGGCCATGGCTTCCGGCGTGCGGGCGAAGCGGCGCGCCGCGGCGGCGGGGACGATGAGCAGCGAGGTGATCAGCAGGATACCGACGATTTTCATGGCAACCGCGATGACCAGCGCGATCAACAGCATGAAGACGACACGTATCGCAGCCACCGGCGTGCCTTCGGCGCGGGCCATTTCCTCGTGCACGGTCATCGACAGCAGCGGCCGCCAGATGAACCCCAGCACCGCCAGCGCCACCGCGCCGCCACCCCAGATGCGGCCGATGTCGGCCCAGGTCACCGACAGCACATCGCCGAACAGATAGCCGAGCAGGTCCACCCGCAACCAATCCATCAGGCCGACGGCGACCATGCCGATAGCCAAGGCGGTGTGCGACAGGATGCCGAGCAAGGTATCGGTCGCCAGCCGATGCTGGTGCTGCAGGAGCGCCAACATCAAGGCGAAAAGCACGCAGACGATCAGGATGCCAACGCCGAGATCGATGCCAAGCGCGATACCCAGCGCCACGCCCAACACGGCACTATGCGCCACCGAATCGCCGAAATAGGCCATCCGGCGCCAGACAATGAAGCAGCCGAGCGGCCCCGCCACCAGAGCGACCCCCAAACCGCCAATGAGCGCGCGCAGGACGAAGTCTTCGATCATGCGGCGTCGTGACGATGCGGGGGAGCATGGTGCGGGTGAGGATGGTGCGGATGCTCGCGATCGCCGAGCACGCGGCCGCCCAGGTCGTGGCCATGGTCATGATCGTGGCTATAGACCGCCAACTCCGCCGCCCGCGGTCCGAACAGGGCGATATAGGCGGGATCGCCGGTTACCGCTTCCGGGTGTCCATGGCAGCACACATGGCCATTCAGGCAAATCACCCGGTCGGTGGCAGCCATCACCAGGTGCAGGTCATGGGAAACCAGCAGGATGGCGCAACCTCGCTGGCGGCGGACGCGGGCGATCAGGGCATATAGATCGAGTTGGCCGCCGACGTCGACGCCTTGGGTCGGCTCGTCGAGAATCAACAGGTCGGGACGCCGCAGCAGCGCCCGGCCGAGAAGCACCCGCTGAAACTCGCCGCCCGATAGACCGGCCAGCATGCGCCCGGCCACGGCGGGCAGGCCGACCTCGGCAAGAACGGCGGCGACATCGCTGTCCCCAGCCTTGCCGCCCAGCCGGAGAAACCGCCCGACGGTCAACGGCAGGGCGGGATCGATGGCGACCTTCTGCGGCACATAGCCGACCGTCAATCCCGGTCGTCGGATGACCTCGCCGCTATCGGGTTTCAACACATCCAACAAAATGCGAATCAGGGTCGTTTTTCCCGAACCGTTCGGGCCGATCAGGGTAACGATCTCTCCCGCAGCGACGGCCATATCGACATTTTGCAGAATGCTACGCCCGCCGGCATGAAAGGCGACGCCGCGCGCTTCGATGGCGGGCGAGACTGACGATCCGTCGGGGTTCATCGTCGAGAAGCGGGCTGGCAACAGGTATCGCAGCGGCCGTGAACCTCGATCGTCTGATGGTCCGCCTGGAAGCCGGCGCTGGTGGCAGCCTTGGTCAAAGAGCGCCCGACCTCGGGTACCTCCACCTCCTGCACGGTGCCGCAATCGTCGCAGATCAGGAATTGCTCGTGGTGCGCTTGGCCCGGCCGCACGCAGCCGACGAAAGCATTCAGGCTTTCGATGCGATGCACCAAGCCTTGAGCGATCAGGAAATCGAGAGCCCGATACACGGTAGGCGGCTTCACGCTAGGGTCCTCGCGCGCCATCTGCGCCAGCAGGTCATAGGCCTTGACCGCCTGGTGAGACCGCCAGACCAGTTCCAGAACCCGCCGCCGCCGACCGGTCAGACGGGCCCCATGGCGAGCGCACAACAGTTCAGCGGCATCCAGCGCGCTGACGACGCAGGCGCTGTGGTCGTGCCGGTCGAACGCTTGTTTGGAAATGCTCATCGGGTCGCCTTTGGGGTCCGCGGGATCGGCCGGTCTTCCATCGGAAAAGTGTAATATTATATCAAGTGACCCACCTTGAGGTCGAGGCTCATTCGCCCTCTGCGGCTTTGCCAAAGACCATCAGAACGAAGGCATAGGTCAAGGCCACTTCCTCCAGGCGGTCGAAACGCCCGGCGGCGCCGGCGTGGCCCGCCTCCATGTTGATGCGCAGGAGCAACAGATTGTCATCCGTTTTGACGGCGCGCAGCTTGGCCACCCATTTGGCCGGCTCCCAATAGGTGACGCGCGGGTCCGTCAGTCCGCCGAGCGCGAAAATGTGCGGATAATCCTGAGCCTCGACGTTGTCGTAGGGCGAATAGGACAGAATGTTGGCGTAATCGGCGGGGTTTTCGATGGGGTTTCCCCATTCCGGCCATTCCGGCGGCGTCAGCGGCAGGCTTGGGTCGCAGATGGTGCTGAGCACGTCGACAAACGGTACTTCGGCGATTGCCGCCTTGAACAGGTCCGGGCGCTTGTTGATGACTGCACCGATCAGCAGCCCACCGGCGCTACCGCCGTGGCAGGCGATATTGCCAGACTGCGTATAGCCGGCGGCGATCAACCGTTCAGCAGCCGCGATGAAATCGAGGAAGGTATTTTGCTTCTTCAGCAGCTTGCCATCGCGATACCAGTTCCAGCCCATTTCGGTGCCGCCACGGATGTGGGCGATGGCGTAAATGAACCCGCGGTCCACCAGGCTCAGCCGGTTGGTGACGAAAGCCGCCGGAATCGACAGGCCATAGGAACCGTATCCGTACAACAGCAACGGCGCCGAACCGTCGAGGGGCGTATCGGCACGGTACAGTACGGTGATCGGCACGCGCGCACCGTCGTGGCTGTCGGCGAACAGGCGCCGGGTGACATAGGCGGCCGGATCGTGGCCAGAGGGGATTTCCTGCTCTTTGCGCAGAATCCGCTGCCGGCTCTCCATATCGTAGTCGTAGGTCCGCTGCGGCGTCGTCGGCGAGGAATAGGTGAAGCGCAGCGTGGTCGTCGCGAACTCGTAGCCGGGCACGATGCCAAGGTCGTAAGCTTCTTCGGCGAAGTCGACGGCGTGCTCCTGCCCGTCGGCGAAACGCCGCACGACGATGCGCGGTTGCCCTTCCACCCTTTCCAGTCGAACCAGATGGTCGGCAAAGACCAGGATCGAGCGCAGATAATTGCCCGGCCGGTGGGGTATCAGATCGCGCCAATTTTCCCGCCCCGGTGAATCGACAGGCGCCATCACCAGTTTGAAATCCTCGGCGCCGTCGGCATTGGTATGGATCAGCAGATCGCCACCGCGATGGCTGACCGTATAGCGGACGCCCAGTTCCAACGGCGCCACGAGACGGGGATCGGATTCCGGCCAGTCAGCATCGATCAACAATTGCGCGGAACTATCGTGATCGTGGATGTTGGCGACGATGAAGCGCCGGCTCTCCGTCAATCGGACGTTGAGATAAAATCCGGTATCGGGCTGGGCATGGACCAGGACATCGTACGCCGCCGGCTGACCGACCCGATGCCGGTAGACGCCGATCGCCCGATGATTGGCGTCGAGGCGGACGTAGAACAAGGTGCGTCCGTCGTTGGCCCAGGCCACCTCGCCCTGAGCATCGGGAATGAGGTCGTCCAGATCGATACCCGACTCCGGATCGCGAAAGCGAATGGTGTAGAACTCGGCGCCCATAAAATCGGCCGCGTAGGCGATCAGCCGGTGATCGTGGGAATGTTCGCAGCCGGCGAAGCGCAGGAAGGCACGGCCCGCGGCTTCATGGTCGCCGTCGATCATGACCCGTTCGATGCCATCCGGACCGACGCGGCAAAATAAGGGATGCTGCCCGCCGGCACGATAGCGGACGTGGTAGCTATAGGGCCCATCGGGCTGAGGGACGGAGGAATCCTCTTCCTTGATACGCCCCTTCATCTCCTGGAACAGACGCTTCTGCAACGGTCGGGTCGGAGCCAGGATGCTGTCGGCATAGGCATTTTCCGCCGCCAGATAGGCGCGGATGTCCGCCGTCAACGTGGCTGGATCCTTCATCACCTGTTGCCAGTTCTCGTCGCGCAGCCAGGCATAGGGATCGACGCGAACGTGGCCATGACGGGTCTCGGTGACGGGACGGCGATCGGCAAAGGGAGGCTGAGGCGGCGACATCGGGAATCCTTCTGTAGGCAGGGCGGCGAACCTAGCATTGATCGCCGGGATGCGCCGCCTGACAATGGCGGAAATTCATCCTGGGAGGAATCGATGATCATCAAGGAAGTCCGGGCGACGCGGTTGCGCATACCCTTCGTCGAACAACCCTTAATGCTCAAAAATTACACGCGCCCGCGCGAATTCGTCGTCGTCGACATCGAAACCAAGTCGGGCATCTCCGGCATGGGATTCGTCATCTTCCTGGGTAGCGGCAGCGCCACGGTGAAGGCCTGCATCGAGGAGATGATGGCGCCGCAGATCATCGGCCGCGATGCGACAGAAGTCGAAGGCATCTGGCGTTCGCTGTGGCAATCCACGCAGAGCGTCGGGCGCATGGGCGTGACGATGTTCGCCATGTCGGCCATCGACATCGCTCTATGGGATATCGTCGGCAAGAAGGCCGGCATGCCGCTGCATCGGCTGTGGGGCCATTGCCGCGACGAGATTCCCGTCTACGGCTCGGGCTGCTGGCGCGGCCTGGGCGGCGAGGGCATGGCGGAGAAGGCCAAGGCCTACATCGCCGAAGGATTCAAGGCGATCAAGATGCAGGTCGGCCACATGTATACGGACCGCCAGGACGTGGCCAATGTGCGCACGGTGCGCGACGCGGTCGGACCGGACATCGATATCATGATCGACGTCAACCAGGCCTGGACCGCCGACCGGGCGATCCTGGTCGGGCGTAAGATCGAAGAACACGACATCTTCTGGCTGGAGGAGCCGGTGGTCGCTTCGGATTTCCCCGGCTATCTGCGTATTGCCGAAGCGCTCGACATCCGCATCGTCGGCGGCGAGAACCACTATACCCGTTGGGACCTGCGGCCGTTCTTCGAGAATCCGCGTATTCCCATCCTGCAGCCCGACGTGGCGCGCGGCGGGTTGACCGAGTTACGCAAGATCGCAGCGGTCGCCGATACCTTCGGCATGACCATGGCGCCGCATCATTTTCCGGAACTGATGGTGCAATTGATGGCATCGATCCCGAACGGTCAGATCCTTGAATATATGGATTGGTTCGCCGATCTTTTCATCGACCCGCCACGCCCCAAGGACGGCATGATGCGGCCTTCGGAACTGCCTGGCCACGGCCTGAGCATCAATCCCGATATCCTTCGCGATTATCGCCTGACGGCCTAAAATTCGCGGCGCCGGCGGCATGGGCAACATCGACAAGTTTTGGCCATGCCGCTGCTTGGCTCAGGCGATGCAAAGCCATTCGCGCCACCCCCATTTTGTAAAATAACGACCAATAATGCCAAGTATTGGCCGTCTGCTCGAAGGACTTTGGCAATCCGGATTGTTCACATGCGCCACAGGCCCGTCACAATTGTCTGATGAGGCCGGGCGGCGTGTTCCACGTCCTCCAGAAATACTCGAATATTCTTATAAATATCGTTATATCAATGAGTTACAAAAAATGCCTCTTTTTTGATCAATCTCGACAACGCCTTAGCGAGCGTAGACCCGCCATCGCCGGCATCGGCATTGCCCACAGGCTTTTCCACAGCTTCGGTGGATGGATCAATAGAAGGATTTCGCCTCTCATTACGATAGAGGCGAGAACAGATATAGAAAGCATGTGAAACTAGGGAAACTACGCAGATACCCTTCCTTGAAATCGGCCATCGTTGTGGCAACCTGGGATTCCAAAAGGAAGTGTGATCTGCCCCCTTTAGAGCGGTCCAAAAGTTAACTTAGACTGGACCCTGAAGGAGACGGAACATGGGCAAGAAGCACGGGCCTGAAGAAGTTATCGGCAAGCTGCGCGAGGCGGAGATCGTATTGGCGCAAGGCGGCACGGCGAGCG
>CANITX010000008.1 GCA_947470575.1 Rhodospirillales bacterium | reverse complement strand
TGCGCGCCGTCGCCAAGCGCCTGCTGCCCGGGGAACTGGTGCAGGGCGGCAAGCGCGGCTTCAACCCGCCGATGGGCCGCTGGCTGAAAGGCGAATTGGCCGGCGAGGTCACCCGGCAGCTGACGCCAGAATCGCTGGCCGACGTCGATATCGATTGGCCCCCGATCAAGCGCCTGCTCGACGAGCATCGGCGCGGCGGGCGGGATCATGCGCTGAAGGTCTGGGCGCTCTTGACCCTGGTCGCCTGGAAGGAATCGCTCGGCACTTCATGAGCCTCGGCGCCGACCTTCGTACCTTGCGCTACCTGCGTATCGAACAGGTCATTCGCCGGCTGTGGGCACGGGTGCGCCAGCCATGGTTCGTCTCGGCCCTTTACGACCGGTTTTGCCTACCGGCAGGCGACCTGCCGGCGCCGTTGCGATCGCCGCCATCGCTGACGCCAGGCGATGCTGGCAACGGCCGATGCATTCTTGCCGGACGCATCCGCCTGCTGGAAAGGGAACGGCCGTTAACGGTGCCCGTCAACTGGATGGCCGCCGATGAAACGCCGCTGTGGCGCTTCACCTTGCACTACTTCGAGTGGCTGACAGACCTGGCGGCAACAGGTGATCTGCGTTGGATCGATACCGCCCGCTTGCTGATCGCCGACTGGATCGCCCGCCATCCGCGGCCGAGCGACGGCGTGGCGTGGCATCCTTATCCGCTGTCCTTGCGACTGTTCGCTTGGCTGCACCATGCACCGGAATTGCTCGACGGTGCCCCGACCGCCTTTCGCCGGGCTTTCATCGCCGCCCTGCATCGTCAAGCCTGGCACCTATCGCAGTGCGTCGAATGGGATGTCGGCGGCAATCATGCGATCAAGAATTTGAAGGCACTGATCGCCGCCGGGGTTTGCCTGCCCGACCAAGCGACGGCAGGACAGCGCGCCTTACGGGATTTAGAACGAACCGTAGCGCGCCAAGTGCTGCCAGATGGCGCGCACGAGGAACGGTCGCCGACATACCACTTGCAGGTCCTGGTCGACCTGATCGACGTGGCCGACCTGCTGGGGGACGATTCGCCGGCTTGGTTGAACGACGCGATCCGGCGCATGGGGTCGGCGCTGGCGACCTTGCGCCTGGGCGACGGCGGACTGGCCTTGTTCAACGACGGCACCGTGGGCGAGGCGGCACTGCTGGCCGCCGTCGATGCCCGCAGCGGCCGGCTCGCAGCGCCGGCCGACCTGCCCCAGGCCGGCTACCACCGGCTGGAGGCAGGCGGGACCGCGGTGCTGTTCGACGCCGGGCCATGCTGCCCCGACGACCTGCCGGCCCATGCCCACGCCGATACGCTATCCTTCGAGATGTCGGCGGGAACGCAACGGCTGATCGTCAATTGCGGCACCTTCGCCTATCAGGACCCGGCATGGCGCAACCGCCTGCGCGGTACGCCCAGTCACAGCACGTTGACCTTTGCCGGCGAGGACAGCGCCGAGGTGCACGGCGTCTTCCGCCTCGGCCGCCGGCCGCGTGAGGTCGGCGGGCGGCGCGTGGCCGACGGCCTGACGCTGGAGGGCTGGCATGATGGCTATCGCCAGCGCGGCTGGCGGCACCGACGTCGGCTGACTCTCGATGCCGGGGGCAGCCGGCTCGCCGGAGAGGATGCCTTGGAACCGCTCGGCAACGGAACACCGGGCCCAACGGCCATTCGCTTCCATCTGCACCCAACGGTCGCCGCCGCGAGCGATGGCGCGGATGGCGTGCGCCTGACCACTCAGGACAATGTCTGGCGGTTCATCGCCGAAGGGCCCATCGCCATCGAGCCCAGCGTTTACGCGCCGCGCTTCAACGTCATGGAGAAGACGTCGCAGATCGTGCTGCACCGTAACACCGGCGCCACGGGACTTCGCATCGCCTGGCGTCTGGAACGAGTCGGTGACGGCGACACCGCAGCGAAGCTATAACCACGCCCATGGACCCGACATTTCTGACCATCCTCTGTCTCACGGTGCTGGCGGCAAGCTTCGCCGCCACCCGCACCGTTCTGCCCGTGCTCGCGGCGCGCCAGATCCTCGATCATCCCAACGAGCGCAGCAGCCACGCGCAGCCGACGCCACGCGGTGCGGGCATCGCCGTCATTTCGGTGCTGATCGTCGCCTGGTGGGTGGTCAGCAACATCAGCGAGCCCATCGCCAACAGCCCGCCGATGTCCTCGATACTAGCCGGTGCGGCGGGGCTGGCCTTCCTATCCTGGATCGACGACACGCGCGGATTGAAGCCGTCCACCCGGCTTTCCGCCCAGTTCGCCACCGTGAGCCTTGTCATCGTCGTTGCGCCGGAGAGTTTCGGCGTGCTGCAGGGCTGGGTGTCGCCGGGGCTCGGCCTGATCGTCGCCGGCTTCCTGTGGGTCTGGTTCCTCAACCTCTATAACTTCATGGATGGCATCGACGCCATCACGGCCGCGGAGACGATCTGCATCGGCGTAGGCGTCGCCATCGTTGCTGCGATTGCCAATCTGATCTCCCCATTGGGCGCCTTCGGCCTGACGGCAGCGGCGGCGGCGGCGGGCTTTTTGTGGTGGAATCGGCCGCCGGCCCGCATCTTCCTGGGCGACGTCGGCAGCGTACCGCTGGGTTTCCTCGTTGGCTGGCTGCTATTCGCCCTGGCCGCCGAAGGGCTTTGGGCCGCAGCATTGATCCTACCGCTCTATTACGTCGCCGATGCGACGGTGACCCTGATCGACCGGCTGACGCGGTTGGAAGCGGTGTTCGCAGCGCATCGCGAACATGCCTATCAGCGCGCCGTGCAACATGGCAGAAGCCACGGCGCCGTCACGATGGCCATCGTCGGCATCAATATCGTACTGATCGCCCTGGCCGCCGCCGCCGCGCGATGGCCGGAATGGGGTTGGGCAGCGCTGCTCGCCGCCTGCGCGGTTGTCGGCCTGCTGCTGTTGCGCTTCATCGTTGGGCCGCGTCGGGCCCGATGAATATCCTGTTCCTGACCGAAAACTTCCCGCCGGAAACCAATGCCGCCGCCACCCGGGTATACGAGCGGGCCTGCTATTGGGTCCGTTGGGGACATCGGGTTACGGTGATAACCTCGGCCCCTAACTTCCCCGAAGGCAAACTGTTCGCGGGCTATCGCAATCGCTGGCGTCAGGTGGAGGTATGGGACGGCATCCGGGTGGTGCGAGTGAAGACCTTCATCGCCGCCAATCGGGGCGTAGCGCTGCGTACCCTCGATTTTCTCAGCTTCATGGCCAGCAGCTTCGTTGCCGGCCTGTTCGAGAAACGGCCGGACGTGGTGGTCGCCACCTCGCCGCAGTTCTTCGCCGCGGTAGCCGGCTGGATGCTGGGCGCGGTCCGGCGGCGGCCCTTCGTTTTCGAGTTGGGCGACCTGTGGCCGGCATCGATCACCGCCGTCGGCGCCATGGGGGACAATCTGTTTCTGCGCTGGATGGAGAAGCTGGAACTGTTCCTGTACCGCCGCGCCGCCTGCGTCGTCGCCCTGACGGGTGCCTTCAAAGCCAATCTTGTTTCGCGCGCCATCCCGGCGGAGAAGATCGCCGTCGTCGTCAACGGCGTCGACACGCCGCGCTACGCACCGCACCCGCGCGATGTGGAACTGGCCGAGCGCTGGAATCTTGGCGGCACATTCGTCGTCGGCTATGTCGGCACCCACGGCATGGCGCATGGCCTGGGCAACGTGCTGGATGCCGCCGAGCGGCTGAGAGGCGAGGCGGACCTGCGCTTCGTCCTGGTCGGCGCCGGCGCCGAACGGAGCCACCTGATGGCGGCAGCCGAACGGCGGCGGCTGACCAACGTCGTCTTCATTCCGCCGCAGCCGAAGGAAGAGATGCCGCGCATCTGGAGCCTGTGCGACGTTGCGCTGGTCCATTTGCGCAACGCTCCGGTATTCGCCGATGTCATCCCATCGAAGATGTTCGAGGCGATGGGCATGGGCCTGCCGCTGATCCTGGCGGCGCCACCCGGCGAGGCGACGGCGATCCTGAAGGCCGACGGCGCCGGGCTTTGCGTGCCACCGGAAGATCCGCAGGCGCTGGCCGAAGCGGTAACGACCCTGATGAGCGATGCCGGGTTGCGTTCCCAACTGGGTCGCGCCAGTCTGGCCGCCGCGCCGGGCCACAGCCGCGAGCGCCAAGCGGCGCGCATGATCCGGGTGCTGGAAGCAGCGTCCATCGGCGACGGCAGCCGGGCCGGCGTCCTCGTACTACCATGAGGTTATCATGAGCCGCATCCTGGTCACGGGCGCTACGGGGTTTGTCGGCCGAGCCCTGTGCCCGGTGTTGACCGCAGCGGGAAACAGCGTGCGTGCCGCCGTACGCCGCGATGGTGCGATACCGGCCGGTGCGCTCGAAACGACCGTTGTCCCCGATATCGGCCCGGACACGGATTGGCGCGCCGCCCTGGCCGGTATCGATGCCGTGGTTCATCTGGCTGGGCGCGTCCATGTCGTGAACGAAGACCAACAGGCGGCAACCGCCCATGCCCGGATCAATACCGAAGGCACACGGCGGCTGGCTGAAGCGGCGGCCGATGCCGGCGTGCGCCGTATGCTCTTCGTCAGTTCGATCAAGGTCTATGGCGATTTGCCGGACGCCCGACCGCTCAGCGAATCGGCCCCGCCCTGTCCCGACGAACCCTACGGCGAATCGAAATGGGCGGCAGAGCAGGCATTGATGCGGATCGGCCAAACGCGGGGACTGGAGACAGTGGTGCTGCGCCCACCGTTGGTTCACGGGCCGAAGGTCGTCGGCAATATGCTGTCGTTGCTCAAGCTGTGCCGGTCCGGTCTGCCATTGCCACTGGGTGGAGCCGACAATCGGCGCAGCCTGATCGCATTGCACAACCTTACCGATGCCATCCGCTTGGCGCTGCAACACCCGGCGGCGACGGGGCAAACTTATGTGGTGCGCGACGGCGACGACCTGTCGGTCGCGGATCTGATCCGCCGGCTGAGGACCTCGATGGGCCTGCCGGCGCGGCTCATTGCCGTTCCGCCCGGCCTCCTGCGGGCCGGCCTGACGATGCTGGGCCGGCGGGCCATGGCGGCGCGATTGCTTGACTCGCTTGTTCTCGATGACGCAAAAATCCGCCATGATCTGGGCTGGATTCCGCCGCTGTCGGTGGAGCGGGGCCTGGCGGAAACCGTGGCTTGGTTCCTCGCCACCGCGCGCTGATCGAAGGAAACCGTCCGATCTCTAACAAGCTGCTTGCAAAGTTGCCGCCTTCCCGGGCCCTGATCGCTTACAGCCACGACTTGATCATGGCCGGGGCGTCCTTTGTCCTGGCCATGTGGTTGCGTCTGGGCGATTCCGCGTTCGACTACAGCGGCAGCTTGGTCCTCCAAGGGACGTTGTTATTCATCCTGGTGGCGGCCCCGGTGTTCTGGGCCATGGGCCTGTACCGGGGGGTCTGGCTCTATGCCTCGCTCGAGGACGTGCTGGCCATCGGGCGGGCCTCGACACTGGCCATCCTGCTGTTCCTGCTGGCGATGTTCCTATGGACCCGGTTGGAAAGCCTGCCGCGGTCGCTGCTGGTCATCCAGTGGTTCATCCTGCCGGTACTGTTGGGCGGACCGCGTTTCCTGTATCGCATGTTCAAGGACCGGCGGCTCGACCTACGCCTGCAACGGGAAGGCACCAACCGCATTCCGGTGCTGCTGGCCGGAGCCAGCGACGGCGCCGAGTTGTTCATCCGCCACCTGTCGCGCGGCGGCGACATCAATTATCGGGTGGTAGGCATCCTTGCCGACCGCGCCGCCCGCGTCGGCCGGCGCATCCACGGGGTGGAAGTGCTGGGCACGCTCGGCGATCTGGCAGCGGTGGTCGATCGCCTAGGACGTCAGGGCGAGCAACCGCAGCGCCTGATCGTTACCAAAGACGATCTGGGCGGCACCGTGCTGCGCCGAATGTTGGAAACCGCCGACAGCCTGGGCATGACCATGGCCCGCCTACCGCGCCTGACCGACTTCCGCAGCGGCGAGGACAATCGCATGGAAGTCCGCCCGATCGCCATCGAGGACCTACTCGGCCGACCGAAGACCGCGCTCGACCGCAGCGCCATGGCAGCTCTGATCCAAGGCAAACGAGTGCTGATCACCGGCGGCGGCGGCAGCATCGGCGGCGAACTGGCACGCCAGATCGCCGGCTATCGGCCGGCCGAACTGGTACTGTTCGACAGTTCCGAATTCAATCTTTACGCCATCGACATGGAATTGGGCGAACGGCACCCCACGCTACCGCGCCACGCCGAATTGGGCGACGTGCGCGATCAGGCCCGGGTCGCAAGGTTATTCCGCGAACACACCCCCGAACTGGTCTTCCACGCCGCTGCGCTGAAGCATGTGCCCCTGGTCGAGGCCAACCCGGTCGAAGGGGTTGCGACCAACGTGCAGGGCACCGTCAACGTTGCCGATGCCTGCGTCGCCGCCGGGGTCGGCGTGATGGTGATGATCTCCACCGATAAAGCAGTGAATCCGTCGAGCGTCATGGGCGCCACCAAGCGCATCGCCGAAAGCTATTGCCAACGCCTGGACATGAAGCGGGCGGAGGGCGCGCATGCCACCCGCTTCGTCACCGTGCGCTTCGGCAACGTGCTGGGTTCGACCGGATCGGTGGTACCGCTGTTCCAACGCCAGCTGGCCGCCGGCGGGCCGTTGACCGTCACCCATCCTGACATGAAGCGTTATTTCATGACCATCGGCGAGGCCGTCGAACTGGTGCTGCAGACCTCGGCGCTGGGCATTGCCGAGGACGATGCCACAGGCGGACGCATCCATGTGCTCGACATGGGCGAGCCGGTGGCGATCCTCGATCTCGCCCGACAGATGATCCGGCTGGCCGGCCACCGACCCGATATCGACATCAAGATCGCGATCACCGGCCCACGGCCGGGCGAAAAGTTGTTCGAGGAACTGTTCCACGGCGGCGAGCCGCTGGTGTCCACCGCCTGCAAGGGCGTGCTGCTGGCCGCGCCGCGCATGGGCGACGGCGACGCATTGCGGGCCGGATTGGCGGAACTGCGCGACGCTGTCGGCCAGGGCGACCGGCGGCGCATCATGGCGACCATCCACCGTCTGGTGCCGGAATACCGGCCGGATGGAACGGAACAAGCGGTTGCGGACTTGCCGGCCGTCTCCGTCGCCGGCTAAACACAGCACCGACCGCGACCCGCATCCAAGGAAAGCCGATGACCGCCATCCGCCGCGCCCTAATTTCCGTTTTCGACAAGACCGGGCTCGAACGGCTCGGCCGCTTTCTGGCGTCCCAGGGTGTCGAGGTTCTGTCGACCGGCGGCACGGCCAAGGCGCTGCGCGAAGCCGGCGTGACCGTTACCGACGTCTCGGAACACACCGGTTTTCCCGAGATGATGGACGGCCGAGTCAAGACCCTGCACCCGACCATTCATGGCGGCCTGATGGGCATCCGCGGCAATCCCGAGCACGAGGCCGCGATGCGCGCCCATGACATCGCGCCCATCGATCTGCTGGTCGTCAACCTCTACCCCTTCGAGGCGACCGTGGCGAAAGGTGCCGGCTTCGAAGACTGCATCGAGAACATCGATATCGGTGGCCCGGCGATGATTCGCAGCGCCGCCAAGAATCACAATTGGGTGACGGTGGTCGTCGATCCCGAGGACTACGAGCTGGTAATCACCGAGATGGACACCAGCAACGGCGCCGTCGGCACGGCAACCCGGCGCCGGTTGGCAGCCACGGCCTATGCCCGCACGGCGGCCTATGACACGGCGATCTCGACCTGGTTCGCCGGCCAACTGGGCGAGACGTTTCCGCGCCGCGCCGCCTTCGCCGGAACGCTCAAGCAGACGCTGCGCTACGGCGAGAATCCCCACCAGCAAGCCGCGCTCTACGTCGGCGGCCAACCACGCCCCGGTGTCGCCAGCGCCGAGCAGGTGCAGGGCAAGGAGCTGAGCTTCAACAACCTGAACGACACCGACGCCGCCTTCGAACTCGCCGCCGAATTCGGCGCACCGGCGGTAGCGATCATCAAGCACGCCAATCCCTGCGGCGTCGCCGTCGGCGCCAGCCTGGGCGAAGCCTATGCCAAAGCACTGGCCTGCGACCCGGTGAGCGCCTTCGGCGGCATCATCGCGGTGAACCGGGCGCTCGACGGCGCAACGGCAGACGCCATCGCCAAGCTGTTCGCCGAGGTCGTTATCGCACCGTCACTCGACGATGAGGCAAAGGCGCTGCTGGCGGCGAAGAAGAACCTGCGCGTACTGGTCACCGGCGCCATGCCGGACCCGCGCCAGGCGGGGATGACGCTACGCACCCTGGCCGGCGGCTACCTGTTGCAGTCGCGCGACGACCGGGTGTTCGAAGACGCTTTGCAGGTGGTGACCAAACGGGCGCCGACGGCAGCCGAGATGGCCGATCTCAAATTCGCCTTCACGGTGTGCAAGCATGTGAAGTCCAACGCCATCGTCTATGCCAAGAACGGCGCCGCCGTCGGCCTGGGCGCGGGGCAGATGAGCCGGGTCGATTCGTCGCGCATCGCCGCCTGGAAATGCCGCGAGGCTTCGGAAGCGGCTGGCGAGCCGGCGAGCCGGGCCGTCGGTTCGGTGGTTGCCTCGGATGCCTTCTTTCCCTTCGCCGACGGCCTGATCGCCGCCGCCGAGGCCGGCGCCACAGCGGTGATCCAGCCCGGCGGCTCGGTACGTGACGCCGAAGTGATCGCGGCCGCCGACGACAACGGCCTGGCCATGGTATTCACGGGGATGCGCCACTTTCGGCACTGACGCAGAGACGTCCGTCCTTAGAAGAAAGGCCCTGCAAAAGCGGGGCCTTTTTCATTTCTGGGACTCTCGTCGCTGGTCAATCCTTCTTCCGTGCAAGCAGTACACGACGGACGCGCCTGATCGCGGCCTTGAGGGGCTTCAAATCCCCGCGACAGACCTCCCATAAGATTTCCGCCCGGCTGCCATGGTACTCATGGCGAAGTATGTTTCCAATATTGGCTATGCCTTTCCAGTCGATGCCGCCTTCGCTTTTCTTGATATCTTCGGGCAAGTGCCTGCTTGCTTCGGAAATGATTTCGAGATTGCGCTCGACCAACTGGCGCGTGCGCCGATCGCCTTGGAAGGTCGCAAAATCATGTCCGACGATATCTTCCTCGACATGGCTCAAAGCCTCGAGGATATCATCGGCGTAAAGTTGCAAAGCTCTGGCCATCAGTAGACACGCTCTGACTCGCTTAAGATATTAGATCGAATGCGAGGATCGAGATGTTTACGGATGGCCACATCGACTCCGTGCCCAAGTTCGTCCTCCAGGAAGCCTTTCGCCGAAGCGAGGTCGATCAGGCTGAAACGCCGTTTGGGATCGATATCGACCAAAATATCGATATCGCTGTCGAGCCGGGCTTCGTTCCGGACCACGGAGCCGAACAGGGACAGAGACACGATACCGCGCTTGCGCAGCGGCTTTTCCAGGGCGACGATCTTCGCGCGGATTCGCTCCTTGTCCGGCCTTTCGGCGGGACGTTCCGTCTCGCGCTCGACGAGCAGCCGCAATGCCTCGCGGACGACCTCGCTGGCGTTGTTGTAAAGCCCCGATTCGACTTTTTGCCGAACGAAGGCTTCAAGTTTGGGTGTGAGCGAGACATTCATCGTTCATTTCTCCTCTGGCGGAGAGAATGATATCGATAACAAAAAATATCAATCTTTGTTACTCGAAGGCAGCAGACCCCGCAACTGATACAGCACCTCCAACGCCTCCTTCGGCGTCAGATCGTCGGGATTGGTGCCGCGCAAAGCGTCTTCGACCGGCGACGGCGCGGCAGGAGCGACGGGACTGCCGGAGCGCGGACGGATCGCGGCGAAGAGAGGGAGATCGTCGGCCAACCGGGTGAGTGTCGATGAGGATTCGCCAGCTTCCAATGTACGCAGAACCTCCTCGGCGCGCGCCACCACCGGAGCGGGCAGCCCGGCCAGACGGCCGACGTGGATGCCATAGGAGCGGTCGGCGGCGCCGGGGCCGACTTCGTGCAGGAAGACCACATCGCCCTGCCATTCTTTGACCCGCATACTATGGCAGCGCAAACCGCCGAGGCGGGCCGCCAGCGCCGTCAGCTCGTGATAATGAGTGGCGAACAGCGCCCGGCAGCGGTTGACCTCGTGCAGGTGTTCGACCACAGCCCAGGCGATCGACAGGCCATCGAACGTCGCGGTGCCGCGCCCGATTTCGTCCAAGATGACCAGCGCCCGGGAACCGGATTGGTTGAGGATGGCAGCCGTTTCGACCATTTCCACCATGAAGGTGGATCGGCCGCGGGCCAGGTCGTCGGCGGCGCCGACCCGCGAGAACAGACGGTCGACAACGCCGATTCGCGCCGATTCGGCCGGCACGTAGGCGCCCATCTGAGCCAGCACGGCGATCAGCGCGTTCTGGCGCAAAAAGGTGCTTTTGCCGGCCATGTTGGGGCCGGTGATCAGCCATAGCCGGGCCTCGTCGTCGAGTCGGCAGTCGTTGGCGACGAAGCCGCCGCCAGCACCCGCCTCCAACGCCGATTCGACCACCGGATGGCGGCCGCCCACAACGATGAAATCGGTGCCGGAGTCGACCTGCGGGCGCACATAGCGCCCGCCCGCCGCCAGTTCGGCCAGGGCGGAAGCGACATCGAGGGCGGCCAGCGCGCGGGCGGCGGCCGCAATGTCGTCGGCGCGGCCCGTCACCTCGCCGATCAGGTCGGCGAGCATTTCCATCTCCACGGCCAAGGCCCGATCGGCGGCACGCGCGATCTTGCTCTCCAACTCGCCCAATTCGACGGTGGTGAAGCGCATCGCCCCGGCCATGGTCTGGCGATGGATGAAAGTCCCGGCCGCACCGGTCGGTAGCGATTCGGCGTGGCGGGCCGGTACTTCGATGTAATAGCCGAGCACGTTGTTGTGACGGACCTTGAGCGCACCAACGCCTGTTTCGGCAGCGTAGCGTGTTTGAAGGCCGGCGACATGGCGGCGGCTTTCGTCGCGCAAGGAACGCAGTTCATCCAGCTCCAGCGCATAGCCGGCGGCGATGAAGCCCCCGTCGCGGGCGAGCAGGGGCAATTCGGCGGCCAGCGCCCGGGTCAGCCGGTCCACCGTCGGCTGATGGAAGCCGAGCCCTTTCAGGCAGGCGGCAATACCGTCAGGCAATGGGTCGCTCCCTGCCAACAGATCGCGGATGCCGGCAGTCAGCGTCTGCCCATCGCGCACGGCGGCGAGATCGCGCGGCCCGCCGCGGCCGACGGTCAGGCGCGACAACGCCCGTTCGATGTCGGGGCAACGGCCGAGCAGAGCGCGCAGGTCGGCACGGCGGCGGGTGTCGCCGACGAAATACCCGACCATGTCGAGACGGCGGTGAATGGCCTCGGGATCGGTCAGCGGTGCGGCGAGGTGGGCTGCAAGCAGGCGGGCGCCGGCACCGGTCACCGTGCGGTCGATGACACCGAGCAGGCTGCCGCGACGCTCGCCGATCAGGCTTTCGGTCAGTTCCAGGTTACGCCGGGTGGCGGCGTCGATGGCCATCGCCGCGCCCTGTGCCAGGCGGCGCGGCTGGGCGATGCGCGGCAGTTTGCCCTGTTGGGTGAGGCGCACATAATCGACCAGCGCACCGGCGGCGGCGATCTCGGCCCGGTCGAAGGCACCGAAGGCATCCAGCGTTTCGACGCCGTACAACTCGCACAAGCGGCGCTCGCCGGCCTGACTGTCGAAACGCGGCGCCGGGAGCGGCGTCAGGCGTTCCTTCCAGGCGGATAGCGTTTCGAACAGCTCAGGCCGTTCGAGCAGGCGATCGGATAGCAGCAGTTCGCCGGGCGCGAGACGGGCCAGCGCCGCATCCAGCCCTCCCGGTTCCAACGGTTGGGTGGCGAAATCGCCGGTCGACATGTCGAGCCAGGCCAAGCCCAGCGCGCCACGGGTCTCGGCACAGGCGGCAAGGTAATTGTGGCGCCGCGCGTCGAGCAGGGTGTCTTCGGTCAGCGTTCCCGCCGTGATGGTGCGCACCACGGCACGCGCGACCACGGACTTGCCGCCGCGCTTGCGCGCTTCGGCCGGGTCTTCTGTCTGTTCGCAGACGGCGACGCGAAAACCTTGGCGGATGAGCCGGGCGAGGTAAGCCTCGTGGCTGTGCACGGGGACGCCGCACATGGGGATGTCCTCCCCCCCATGTTTACCGCGCTTGGTCAGCGCGATATCGAGCGCCCGCGCCGCCTTTTCCGCATCTGCGAAGAACAGCTCGTAGAAGTCGCCCATGCGATAGAACAGCAGGCAGTCGGGATGCGCCCGCTTGATCGCCAGATACTGGCTCATCATCGGCGTCGCGCCGGCGAGCGTCGCCGCAGCGGGGGCGGTTTCAGCGCTGTCTTCGGGGTGTTCGGTATCGGGGGACAAGGTTCTGGCGCATGCGGGTGCAGGAAGGCCACGACCTTAGCATGTGCAGCATGCTTCCGGGCTATGAATCGCACGCGCGCTTGGGCAGAATGTCGCGTTCAAGGTTAGAGCATCAAGAAACCCCGGCTTCACGGAACCACCAAACCAAGAATGTCCGCAAGACTTGTCCACCGAACCTCGCGAGACAGCGTCACCTGTCGCTGGATTCGCTGAAGCGAAAGCGGCGGGCGGCAACAGGACGAAAACATCGGCCGATCAGATTTCGTGCCACCGGCGACGCCGAAAGGGTGTCGCCGGACGACAGAAGCGACACACGCAGGAGGCGAATAGCTATGGCGGATAAAGCCGCAAACGACTTGGCCCGCGATGCGCTGGCGATGCATGCCGGCGGACGGCCGGGCAAACTCGAAATCCGCGCGACCAAACCGCTGACCACGCAGCGCGACCTGTCGCTCGCCTATTCGCCGGGCGTCGCCACACCGTGCCTCGAGATCGCCAAAGACCCCAGCAAGGCTTACGACTACACCGCCAAGGGCAATATCGTCGCCGTCATTTCCAACGGCACCGCCGTTCTCGGTCTCGGTAACCTAGGCGCCTTGGGCGCCAAGCCGGTGATGGAGGGCAAGGCGGTTCTGTTCAAGCGTTTCGCCGACGTCGACGGCATCGACCTGGAAGTCGATACCCAGGACATCGATGAGTTCGTCAACTGCGTTCGCTTCCTGGGCAAGACCTTCGGCGGCATCAACCTGGAAGACATCAAGGCGCCGGAGTGCTTCGTCATCGAAGAGCGCTTGCGCGAGCTTTTGGACATCCCCGTTTTCCATGACGACCAGCATGGTACCGCCATCATCATCGCCGCCGGCTTGATCAACGCGCTGCACCTGACGGGGCGGACGCTGCAGTCCGCGAAGATCGTCGTCAACGGTGCCGGTTCCGCCGCCGTAGCCGGCGTGCAATTGCTGCGCAGCATGGGCATGCCGGCGGACAATGCCATCGTCTGCGATTCGACCGGTGTCATCTACCGCGGCCGCACCGACGGCATGAACCAGTGGAAGTCGGCGCTGGCCGCCGACACCAAGGCGCGAACGCTGGCCGACGCCATGAAGGGCGCCGATGTCTTCCTCGGCCTATCAGTGAAAGACGCGGTCAGCCGCAACATGGTCGGCTCGATGGCCAAGAACCCCATCGTCTTCGCCATGGCCAATCCGGACCCGGAGATCACGCCCGAGGAAGTCATGGCCGTGCGCAAGGACGCGATCATCGCCACCGGCCGTTCGGACTACCCCAACCAGATCAACAATGTTTTGGGCTTTCCCTATATCTTCCGCGGCGCGCTCGACGTCCGCGCCAGTACCATCAACGACACCATGAAGATCGCCGCCGCCGAGGCGTTGGCGCAATTGGCCCGCGAGGACGTGCCCGACGAAGTGGCGGCGGCCTATTCGGGCAAACAACTGCGTTTCGGCCCCGACTACATCATTCCGGCACCTTTCGATCCGCGACTGATCGTCGCCGTTCCTTCGGCGGTGGCCCAGGCGGCCATGGATACGGGAGTCGCCCGCAAGCCGGTGGCCAGCATGAAAGCCTATCGGGCCCAGCTGTCGGCCCGCCTCGATCCGACCATGGCCAGCCTGACCGCCATCTTCGACACGGTCCACAACAAGCCGCAGCGGGTGGTATTCGCCGAGGGCGAAGACGAAAAGTGCATTCGTGCCGCCGTCGCCTTTTATAACGCGGGTTACGGCGTTCCCATCCTGGTCGGGCGCGAGAACCGCATCCGCGAGACGGTAAAGACGCTGGGTATTCCCGACCTCAACGGCATCGAGATCGACAACGCCGCGCTCAACGACCGCACGGCGAAGTACACCGCCTTTCTATATCGCAAGCTGCAACGCAAGGGCTGGCTGGCGCGCGATTGCCAGCGCATGATCAACCAGCAGCGCAACATCTTCGCCGCCTGCATGGTCGCCATGGGCGATGCCGATGCCATGGTCACCGGTCTGACGCGCAGCTATCACGTGGCGATGAACGAATTGATGCGGGTGTTGGACACCGCACCCGACGCCACGCTGTTCGGCATCAGCCTGATGATCGCCGGCGGGCAGACCGTATTCCTGGCCGATACCGCCGTGCACGTATCGCCGACGCCCAAGCAGATCGCCGACATCGCCATCGGCACGGCGGCCACCGCTCGCCAGATGGGATATCTGCCGCGGGTGGCGATCCTGTCATTCTCCAACTTCGGCCATCCGATGGCGGAGCGCGCCGAATCGGTACGCGGCGCCGTCGCCCTGTTGGACTCCATGAAGGTCGACTTCGAGTACGACGGCGAGATGACACCGAGCATCGCGCTCGACAAGGAACTGATGGACAGCGTCTACCCATTCAGCCGCCTGACCGGGCCGGCCAACGTGCTGATCCTGCCCGGCTTGAACGCCGGCACCATCGCGCCGCAGCTGCTGCAAAAGATGGGCAACGCCACGGTCATCGGGCCGTTGCTGACCGGGCTCGAGCATTCGGCGCAGATCGTGCCGATCGGCAGTACCGTGTCGAACATGGTGAATATGGCGGCGCTGGCCGCCTATGACGCCATCAAGCGCAGGGAAGAGGGATGAGGCTTCATCTGCCCTTCAGCGCCTGACGGTGCAGCGCGGCGGATTCGGCGCCGAAGCAGCACAGGACGATGCGCTGGACCGTCGAGCCGGCCACCAAAGCCTCGGTAAGCGTCGCTACGGCTATGCCGGCGGCACGCGCCGCCGGAAATCCGTAAACGCCCGTCGAGATGGCGGGGAAGGCGATGCTGACAAGGCCGTTATCAACGGCCACGCCCAGCGATCCGCGATAGCAGCTGGCCAGCAACCCGTCTTCGCCCGCCCCGCCGCCGCGCCAGATCGGCCCGACCGTATGAATGACATGACGGGCCGGCAAATTGTAACCGGCGGTGATTTTTGCTTCGCCCGTGCGGCAACCGCCCAGCAGCCGGCATTCCGCCAACAGCTTCGGACCGGCGGCGCGATGAATGGCGCCGTCAACCCCACCGCCGCCCTGCAGCGATTCGTTGGCGGCATTGACGATGGCGTCCACGGCCAGACGGGTGATATCGCCTTCGACAACTTCGATGCGGTCCAACGCCTTCATGGCAGCCTCCTCTTTCCCGGTCCGGGAGAGTAGAATCGCCCGGTTCATGTGATTCGCCAATCACCCAAGGCGGAGCGTCCCCGATGAGCGACGGCCTTTCCGGCAGGCAGCGGTCCTGGGGCGATTCCCTGGCAGCGTTGTGTCACCCCCGCGTCATCACCATGCTGTTCCTCGGCTTCTCGGCAGGAATTCCCATCCTGCTGATCTTTGGGACCCTTTCGCTATGGCTGCGCGAGGCCGGCTTCGAGCGCACGACGATCACCTTCTTCTCGTGGGCGGCACTCGGCTATTCCTTCAAGTTCGTGTGGGCCCCACTGGTCGACAAGATTCCGTTGCCGATCCTGACCGCGCGACTCGGACGGCGGCGTGCCTGGATGTTGACCGCCCAGATCGCGGTCGCCACCGCCATCGTCGCCATGGCGATGAACGATCCGCAAGGCAACCCGACGGTTACCGCGCTCTGCGCCGTGGCGCTGGGCTTTTCGGCGGCAACGCAGGACATCGTCATCGATGCCTATCGCATCGAATCGGCGGGGCAGGACCTGCAGGCGATGATGTCGTCGACCTACATGGCTGGCTATCGCATCGCCATGCTACTGGCCGGCGCCGGAGCACTTTACCTTGCCAGCATCTTCGGCGGCGACGCGGGCACCTACGTCTATCGCGGCTGGATGATCGCCTACAGCGCCATGGCCGCCTGCATGCTGGTGGGCGTCGCGACGACGCTCGCCATCGCCGAGCCCGAGGTGGCGCGCCGCGTGGACACTGCCTTTGCCGACCCGATAGCTAATCTACGCTTCGTCGGCGTGTTCCTGGCCGCAGCGGGTGCCTTCGCCGGGGGCTTCGTGATCGCGGCCGCGCCCATCGATACTGTGAAAGCGGCCATGGCAGGTGCGATGGACCCGCTGCTTGCCGGCTTCATCGGCGAGGTGCTGCACCTTAGCGCCGCCATCGCCCTGGCCGGCGGCGTCGCCTGGGGGTTGGTGGTGTTGGGCGCCGCGCCGAAGCGCATGCTGATCGAAGGCTACGTTGAACCACTGGCCGATTTTGTCCGCCGCCACGGGCGGCTGGCCTTCCTGATCTTGGCCCTGATCGCGCTTTACCGCATTTCCGACGTGGTAATGGGCGTGATCGCCAATGTCTTTTACAGCGACCTTGGCTTCAGCAAGGAAGAGATCGCGCTCTATTCGAAGACCTATGGCCTATTTTCGACCATCGCCGGCAGCTTCATTGGCGGCGTACTTTCCATGCGCTACGGCGTGACGCGCATGCTGTTCGTCGGTGCCCTGCTGGCGGCGGCGAGCAATCTTTTGTTCGCCTTCGTCGCCATACAAGCGGCCGACGCCCAACTGCTGACCGCCGTTATCGTCGCCGACAATATCAGCGCCGGCATCGCTTCGGCCGCCTTCGTCGCCTATCTGTCAGGGCTGACCAACGTGTCGTTCACAGCAATGCAGTATGCGCTTTACACCTCGCTGATGACCTTGGCGCCAAAGCTGATCGCCGGCTATTCGGGATCGATGGTGGACAGCCTCGGCTATCCCACCTTCTTCACCGTCACGGCGCTAATGGGGTTGCCCGTGCTGGTGCTGATCGCCTGGATCGCCCGCGCCGCGCCGGTGCAACAAACGGCGCAAAGCGCCGCGGAGTAGCATCATTCGGCCGGCGTCAGCACTGCATACATATTGGCCGTCCAGATTTCCGGCGGGGTTGCCACCAGCTTTCCGAGCAGGCCATGGAACACACGGTCGAGCCCCTGGCGCACAGGACTACCCTCACGGTGGGGATAGCAGGCGACAACCTGGAAGCCAGCCGTCTGCGCCAGTTGGCGCAGGCTGCCCGGCGTGAAGGCGGTGCGATGCGTCAGGTCGCCGTACTGGTAGGCGGCGCCCCAAGGCGAAGCGACGTTGGGCACCTTCACCATCACGCGTCCGGCGGGGGCTAGCACGGCAGCTACGGCTTCGAGCAGATCGAGCCCGGCGTAGGGCGTGAAATGTTCGAGCACGTCGAAGAGGACCACCCGATCGAAACGGCGGCCGGCCACTTGCGCCTGGGCCAGGTAGTCGTTGAGATCGACGATGGCAAGCTTGTCGCGCACCGCTGCCGGTACCACATCGCGAAGCGCCGGATCGTGATCGACGCCTTCGAAATCCGTCAATCCCTTGGCGGCGAGATAGGCGAGGAATTGGCCGGTGCCGCAGCCGATCTCCAGCACCGACATGCCCGGCCTGAAGCCGCCCGGTCCCCAGACGTCGCGGTCGAAGCGGCGGATATGCTTTGGCTTGAGAGCCGGCATTGCATAGCCCTTGAAGCGCCGATAGGCGGCGTAGAAGGGATCGTCCGGTCCGTCGTTGAAGTCGATGGTCATGGGGCGGCGGTCGGTTGGCGGTGGGGCGTGGCGGCAGCCATCGCGGCGATGAGCGCGGCATGCACCGCATCTTCCGACACGGCAGTGACGCAAGGGAAGGAGTCCGTGCGCGCGGCGCGTTTGTCGCAGCGCCAGAAGCAATGATAGCACGCCATACGATGATGGACGAAGCGGGCGGTCGGCGGCGCAACGCCATCGGGATAGGGCACGAAGCTGCCGAAATGACCACCGCCGACGATAACCACCGTCGGGGCACCGAGGGCGATGGCAAGATGAGCCGGGCCAGTATCATTGCTGATCACGCCGGCGGCGTTGCGCATCAGGTCAAGTAGGCCGGGCAAGCTGGTCCTGCCGATGCGGTCGACGACCCCCGGCAGGGCACGCAGCGGCGCCCAAATATCTTCCGGCGGCGCTTCTTTGGCGCTGCCGGCGACGACGACGCGGTAGCCTTCAGCCAGCAGCCGGCGGGCCAGCGCCGCATATTGGGCAAAGGGCCAGCGCCGGCCGTGTTCGTTGCTGCCTGGGTTAAGCACCACATAAGGATTGCCGGCCGGCAGATCAGGCAAGGTATCGCGCCAAACGATGCTAGGGGAAAGCGCGGCCGATTCGCGGCCGGTGACAGCGGCAAGGAAGCGGGCATGGCGCACCACCTCATGAGTCGGATAGGGACCGGTATCGACAATGCCATCCGCCTGACTCAAGTACCACGTGAAGGGCGCCCGGGTCGGCCCATTGACGTAGGGCAGGGAGACGATGGTGCGCGGCGCGGCGGCGGCCCACACGAGGCTATCGGCCATCAACACCCGGCGTAGATAGGAGTCGCAGGTCGCCACCGCCGGGGCGAGGCGGCGGACCCGAAGATTGACGCCGAAGCGATAGAACGGCCGGCGGGCATAGGCATGCTCATCGATGGTTATCAGCCGATAGCCGGCGAAGACACGATCGCCGATGCTCTCCCAACTGTTACAGCCGAGGATGGTGATATCGACAGGATCGACGCCGAATGCTTTGGCATAGGCATCGAGGGCGCCACGAAACAGCACCATGTCGCCGATACCGTCCATGCGCACCACCAGCAGGCCGCGCGGTTTGCGGAACACCGGCCAATGTCGGGCAATCAGGTCAAAGAGGCGGAACAGCCACCAGCGGCGCGGCATGCCAGCCGGCATCAACCGCCAAAAGCGCGAGACGGCGAAGCCGAGGCGGGCCGGCGGCTGCGCGCCTTCGCCGGGCGTCACGGTCATCGTCGGAATGTCGGCCATGCGCCTACCCTGCTCACAACGGTTAGTGAGAGCCGAGGGCCAGTATAGGGGACGCCGTCTCAGGCGGCGACGGTGTCCTCGGAGGTCCGGCGCGACTCGCGCTTGCGCGCGTTCGGATCGAGCAGGGCCTTGCGCAGGCGGATCGCCTTCGGCGTTACCTCGACCCGTTCGTCGTCCTCGACATAGGCGATGGCGGCTTCCAGCACGGGGCGGCGCGGCGGCGTCAGACGGATGGCGTCGTCCTTGCCAGCAGCACGGATATTGGTCAGCTGCTTGGCCTTCAATGGATTGACGACGAGGTCTTCGCCACGACTATTTTCGCCGATGATCATGCCTTCGTAGACCGCCTCGCCCGGGTCGATGAACAGCATGCCGCGTTCCTCGATCATGGCGAGCGCGTAAGCCACCGCCTTGCCGGAACCATTGGCGATCAGCACGCCGTGACGACGGCCAGGAACATTGCCGCGATGCGCGCCATAGCCATGGAAGATGCGGCTCATGATGCCGGTGCCGCGAGTTTCGGTCAGGAAGAGGCCGTGATAGCCGATCAGGCCGCGCGCCGGGGCGAGAAAGGTGATGCGCACCTTGCCGCCGCCGGAGGGTCGCATGTCGGTCATCTCGCCGCGCCGATTGCTGATCGATTCGACGACGACGCCCGCATAAGGCTCGTCGACGTCGACCTGAACTTCCTCGATCGGCTCCAACTTGGCGCCGCTATCGGGATCGGTACGGAACAGCACGCGCGGGCGGCCGATGGTCATCTCGAAGCCTTCGCGGCGCATGGTTTCAATCAGGACGCCCAGTTGCAATTCACCGCGTCCGGCCACCTCGAAGGAATCGCCGCTCGGCGTATCGCTGACGCGGATGGAGACATTGCCTTCCGCCTCGCGATACAGCCGGTCGCGAATCATGCGCGAGGTTACCTTGTCGCCTTCCCGCCCGGCCAACGGCGAATCGTTGATGCCGATGGTGATCGATAGCGTCGGCGGATCCACCGGCAGGGCCGGGATCGCCGCATCGATTTCCGGATCGCCCAAGGTATCGGCGACCGTCGCATGCTGCAGCCCGGCAATGGCGATGATATCGCCGGCCGATGCCTTGGTCAGGCCGATGCGTTCCAGCCCACGGAAGGACAGAACCTTGGAGACGCGGCCATCTTCGACCCGGCTGCCATCGCGGTGCAAGGCGCGAATGGGCATATTGGGAATGACCGAACCTGAGAGGATGCGGCCGGTCAGCACGCGGCCGAGATAGGGATCGGATTCGAGCGTCGTCACCAACATGCGGAAGGGTCCGTCGGGGTCAACTTTCGGCGCCGGCACATGATCGACGATCAGGCGGAACAAGGGTTCCAGGTTCTCGCCACGCTTGCCGGCCTCGGTGCTGGCCCAACCTTCTTTGGCCGAAGCGAACATCACCGGGAAATCGAGCTGACCTTCGTCGGCATCGAGAGCGGCGAACAGATCGAACACGGCGCTATGCACCCATTCGACGCGGGCGTCCGGCCGGTCGGCCTTATTGACGACGACGATGGGGCGCAAGCCGCGGGCCAAGGCCTTGGCCAACACGAACTTGGTCTGCGGCATCGGACCTTCGGCAGCATCGACCAGTAACAGGACGCCATCGACCATGTCGAGGATGCGTTCGACCTCGCCGCCGAAATCGGCGTGGCCGGGCGTATCGACGATGTTGATGCGCATTCCCTGCCAATCGACCGAGGTACACTTGGCGAGGATGGTGATGCCGCGCTCGCGTTCCAAGTCGTTGGAATCCATCGCTCGTTCGGCGATTCGCTGATTGGCGCGAAAGGTCCCCGACTGGCGCAAGAGACAGTCGACCAGCGTGGTCTTGCCGTGGTCGACGTGGGCGATGATAGCGACGTTACGAAATTCCATGGATATATCTGCTGTTACCAAAAACGGGGTTTTGAAAAAGCCGGGCGTTCAAACCGGGCCGAGGGCGTTGTGGACCAATTGGGCGAGTTCGACTTCCGGCCTAGGTCCCATATGGCTAATCACCTCGGCCGCGGCAATCCCCCCGATGCGCGCCGCCGTCACAAGGTCCGTGCCGCGGGTGTATCCGTAAAGGAACCCGGCAGCGTAGGCATCGCCGGCACCGGTGGTGTCGCGTAAGGTTACGCCCGGTTCCGCGTCGATTTTATGAACCATGTCACCTGCAAAGATCACCGAGCCTTTTTCGCTGCGGGTCAACGCAGCGATTTTGCAGTCCTTGCGGACATGGGCCAGCGCCTGTTCGAAGGATGTCGCCTGATAGAGCGACTTTATTTCATCCTCGTTGGCAAACAAGATATCGACATGTTCGCGCACCAGTTCCAGGAACGAATCCCGGTGGCGATCGACGCAGAAAGCATCCGACAAGGTCAAGGCCACCTCGCCACCCGCGGCGGCGGCGAGCCGGGCTGCCTTCAGGAAAGCGCGTTTGGCATTAGGCGGATCCCACAGATATCCCTCCAGATACGTGATCCTGGCGCCGGCCACCGTCGCCAAATCGATATCGTCGGGATTCAGGGTCACGGCCGCGCCCAGGTAGGTTTGCATTGTACGTTGCGCGTCCGGGGTTACGAAGACCAAGCAGCGACCGGTAGCCGGGCCCGAGTCGCTGGGCGGGGTGTCGAAGGCAACGCCGAGCGCGCGGATGTCATGCCGAAAGACGTTGCCCAACTGATCGTCACGCACCTTGCCGATATAGGCACCGCGACCGCCGAGGGAAGCCAAGGCAGCCGCCGTGTTGGCAGCGGAGCCACCGGAGCTTTCGATACCCGCCGGCATGGCCGCGTAAAGGATGTCGGCACGCGCCTCATCGATCAACGTCATGGCGTCCTTGACCAAACCGAGCCGCTCGATCGCCTCGATGTCGGCATGCGCCAACACATCGACCAAGGCATTGCCGATGGTTAAGACATCAAAACGGCGGTTGGGCATTATGCGGTCTCCGTGATGGTACGGCCCGACGGAACCGATCGATTAGCGCACGCGGGCATCGGCCTTTCCGGCAGGTGTCGAAGGGGCCCCGGCAAAGCGGCGCAGTATACCCATGGCGGGCCGCTTCACAAGGCAGCGCACGATCCGACCTTGCGCCGACCTCGCCAGGGCCGCGGCACGATGCTATAGGGCACCTCATGTTCAGCGCCTTTGCCAAAGCCCTGGGCCAGTTCGGCGACCCGCGCACGCGGCGGGTATTTTGGATTGGCATTCTCGTTGCCACGGCGACATTCGCCGGGCTATGGGCGGCGGTCTTCTACCTCCTGGCATCGACCCAAGCCTTCGACGGCCCCTGGCTCGGCTGGCTTAACTGGGTCGCCGACATTCTGGGTGGGGCGGCAACCCTTTGGCTTACTTGGATTTTGTTCCCAGCAGTGATCACACTGGTTGTCGGTGTCATGTTGGAATCGATCGCCGAGGCCGTCGAGGAACGCCATTATCCCCATCTGCCGAAGGCCCAGGGTCAACCCTTGTTAGCCTCGGTAGGGGGTGCGTTGCGGTTTGCGGCGATACTGGTGTTGCTCAACTTCGTCCTGCTGGTTTTCCTGTTCTTCCCACCGGTATTCCCTTTTGTGTTCTATGCCGTGAACGGCTATCTTCTCGGACGTGAATATTTCGAACTGGTGGCGCTTCGCCGCCTGTCACCGGCCGAGGCTAGAGCGCTTCGCCAGCGTCACAGTGCCAGCCTGCTGGCGACGGGTGTTACCATCGCGCTGTTGCTGACGGTGCCACTGGTTAACCTAGTGACCCCGGTGGTTGCCACCGCCGCCATGGTCCACCTGTTCGAATCTTGGCGAGGCGGCGTCAGACGGATACCGGGGTGACCCCGGAAAGCTGTCAATTTCGGCCCACATAGCGGCCGGTTAAAGAATAAGGAAGGGCACCGATGGCCGACGAGCGCGACGACGAGGTTAACACCACCGACGAAGACGTCGGCGACGATGGCGTACCGCCGTTGACGCCTTTTTCCCGGCGGGGCGGACGGACGCCATCGCCCACCTCCGGCCCCACCCCCCGCACCTTCCGGGTGGAACCCGTCCGCCGAGCCGGTGAACCGGCGGCGCCGGCGCGGCGCATGGACCGGGGCGAGCGCACCGACCGCCCCCGTCCCAGCGACGGCATGACCAAGCAGCTGATCGTCGGCCGCGAAATCGAGGTCAAAGGTGAGATCACTTCCTGCGACCGGCTGGTCATCGAAGGCCGGGTCGAGGCGGCGCTTTCGGACGCCCGGATCATCGAAGTCGCCCTATCCGGTACGTTCAAAGGCAGCGCCAATGTCGATGAGGCCGATATTTCCGGCATCTTCGAAGGACAGTTGCTGGCCCGCGACAAGCTGACCGTACGTTCCCAGGGCCGGGTTAGCGGCTCCATCCGTTACGGACGCATCGTTATCGAATCGGGTGGCGAGGTTTCGGGCGATATGCAATCGCTGAACCGCGGACCTACCGACGATCACGGCCCCGAGAGTGCGGATAGTCATGAGAGCAGTGCAACCGAATCACCTACCGGCGACCGTTAGTGTTCCGACGCCAAAGTCGGAGCCATGATGGTTGGCGGAGGTTCGGGTTTCGCCGCTTGGCCATTGTCGCCCTGCTGGTCGCACCGATAGCAGCCTGTCAGACGTCGCCACCGCCGGCAGCCAATGGACCCGCAGTCGCCGCGACGGTCGCCGTACAGGAGCACCCCAATCGGCCAACTTCGGCCCGGCGGACGCCGTCGCAAAATATTCTGCGCGCGGCGCCTGAGCCGGATGCCGATGCGCTTGTGCGCCGGCATTTCGCGGCCCTAGGTGAGCCTGCCTTCGAGGATCCTACCGCCCTGAAGGGGCGAAAGGCAGAAAGCGTCGCCGCCATTTTGGGCGATCCTGACCTGACGCGCCGCGATGCCCCGGCAGAAATGTGGCAGTACGCCGGCGATACCTGTGTGCTGACCGTTATCCTCTATCAGAAGAGCGACGGCATGACGGTGGAACACGTCGAGACCCGCGACCGCAGCAAAGGCACACCGATAGCCGGGCCCGGTTGCCTGAAGGCCGTGCTCGCCGAACGGTTGGCGGCGAGCTGATACAACCACACTATCCCACCCGACGGGATGTTTTCGGCGGCGCGGATTTCGCAATCCTCGTCTTCACGGCCGGCTCCAAGGTCGTCTTCGCCTTATAGGCGCAGACCTCGGCAACGACGCAAACCGGACAATCGGGCTTGCGCGCCTTACAGACATAACGACCGTGCAGGATCAACCAGTGATGGGCATGCAGCTTGCGTTCCGGCGGCGTGACCTTTTCCAGCTTGCGTTCGACCTCCAGCGGAGTACGCCCGGGAGCCAGACCGGTGCGGTTGCCGACCCGGAAGATGTGCGTATCGACCGCAATGGTCGGCTCGCGGAAGGCGATATTGAGCACGACATTGGCGGTCTTCCGCCCTACGCCGGGCAAAGCCTCCAGCGCCGTCCGGTCGCGCGGTACTTCGCCGCCATGGCGCTCGATGAGCAAGCGGCTTAACGCGATAACGTTCTTGGCCTTGGTATTGAACAGGCCGATGGTTTTGATGTAATCGCGCACCCGCGCCTCGCCCAAGACCAACATCTTCTGCGGCGTATCGGCAACCTTGAACAACGGTCCGGTGGCGCGGTTGACGCCGACGTCGGTGGCCTGCGCCGACAGCACGACGGCGACCAGCAGGGTATAGGGATTGATGTAGTCGAGTTCACCCTTCGGTTCGGGGATCGTCGCCGCCAAGCGATCGTAGAACAGCGCGATGTCAGCCTTTTTCATGGCCCTTTGCCTCCCCCTTTTACCGATCCGCTACCTTATCGGCACGACCAAGAGCGGCAAGGGATTCCTTTTGGTCGGCAAGGCGGCGGCGGCTAGACTACCCGACAGGCGCCCTGGTCAGCGAAATCCGATGAACGAGCCGGACGACAGCACGATCCATTTTCGCCGGATACTGTTTCCGCATCGCAGTGCGGGCGGCATCGTTCTGTTCCGCGTTTTGTTGCTACTGGCCTTTACCCTGACAGCACTTAGCATGACCTTTATCGCGCTGGGCGCTTGGCCCGTCAGCGGTTTCCTGGGACTCGAGCTGGTGCTGCTGGCTGGCGCCTTCTGGCTAAATGAACGGCGGGGCCGGATGTACGAAATCATCGCCCTGACCGAGCGCGAACTGGTGGTCGAGCGGGTCGACAGCGGCGGCCGGCGGCAGCGCTGGGCGTTCCAGCCGCATTGGTTGCGGCTGCGAACGCATGTCCAGAACGGACGAAACGTCGGCCTGGAGTTGCGCTCCCATGGCCGCAGTCTGGTTGTCGGCACCTTTCTGGCCCCTGAGGAGATCGCCGAACTGGGCGTTATGCTGGAAGACGCGATCAGACGGCTGTCGGGGCCGCAGGCCAGCGCCCCCGACTGACGCCTCAGGCGAAACCCAGCACGTCGAGCATGGAGTAAAGCCCAGGCGGTTTGCCGTAGACCCATTGGGCGGCGCGCACGGCGCCGCGCGCGTAGACGGCGCGCGATGAAGCCCGATGGCCAAGCTCCAGCCGCTCGCCATCGGCGGCGAAAATCACTGTGTGTTCCCCGGCGACATCGCCGCCGCGCAGGGTGGCGAATCCGATATCGCCCGACCGGCGGGCACCGGTATGCCCATCGCGCACCCGTTGGGCAACCTCGTCCAGTACCACTTGGCGGCCCTCGGCAGCCGCGCGCCCAAGAGCTAGCGCCGTACCCGACGGCGCATCGACCTTATGGCGGTGGTGCATTTCCAACACCTCGATGTCGTAGTCGGCACCCAGCGTCGCCGCCACCCGTTTGGTCAAGGCCATCAGCATATTGATGCCCGGACTCATGTTGGCTGCCTGCAGAACGGCCGTCTGCTTTGTCGCGGCGACGACCGCTGCCTGCTGTTCCGCAGAAAGGCCGGTCGTGCCGGCTATCAGGGCCGTGCGGTGGCGGGCGGCCAGCGTCGCATGCAATGCGGTAGCGGCGGGAACGGTGAAATCGATGACCGCATCGGTAATGGCGAACAGGGCTTCGGCATCGCTACCGACCGCAACCCCCGCAGCGGCGAGCCCGGCCAATTCGGCGACGTCCTGGCCGATAAGCGGACTGTTCGGGGCTTCGGTACCACCGGCAAGCTCGCATCCGGCGGTGGCCACGACTTCAGCCACCAGCATGCGGCCCATACGCCCACCGCAGCCGACGATCCCGATCTTCATGATGATCCCCCGCCCGAAACCCGAATGTACCGGCGCCAACATAACGCCCAATACCTCGGGCCGGAATACACCGACGTAAGGGCGCCCTTATTCCTTCAGGTCCTCCCACAGCTCTTTCACCTTGGCGAAGAAACCGTGGGACTCGGGACTCTGTTCGGATTCCTTCCCGGCGGCGGCGAATTCCTTCAGCAGTTCCTTCTGACGCTTGGTCAGGCTGACCGGGGTTTCGACCGTGGCTTGCACGAACATGTCGCCGCGCGCTTCCGAACGCAGCACGCTCATGCCCTTGCCGCGCAGGCGGAACTGATGTCCGGTCTGGGCGCCGGCGGGAATGGCGATCTTGGCCCGCGACCCGTCAATAGTCGGCACCTCGATCGCGCCGCCGAGCGCCGCCGTGGTCATCGGGATCGGCACCCGGCAATGAATATTGGCACCGTCGCGTTGGAACAGGCGGTGCGGCTTGAGCGACAGAAAGATATAGAGATCGCCGGGCGGCGCACCGCGCATGCCTGCTTCGCCTTCCCCGGACAGACGGATGCGGGTGCCGTCCTCGACACCCGGCGGGACGGTGACGGAAAGCTGCTTTTCCTTATGCACGCGACCCGATCCGCCGCAGCCGCGGCAAGGGTCCTTGATCACCCGCCCGGCCCCATTGCAGGTTGGACAGGTGCGCTCGACGGTAAAGAAACCCGACTGGGACCGTACCCGGCCATGGCCGTTGCAGGTGCCGCAGGTCGCCGGCGCACTGCCGTGGGCCGCCCCTGTACCTTTGCACGGTTCGCAGGCGACCGAGGTCGGTACGGTAAACTTCGCCTGTTTGCCGGAAAACGCCTCGTCCAGGGTAATTTCCATGTTGTAGCGCAGGTCCGCGCCACGACTGGCCCCGCCGCGGCGGCCGCCGCGGCCGCCGGAAAAGAAGTCGCCGAACATTTCGTCGAAAACATCGGCGAAGCCACCGCCGGCACCCCCACCGAACCCGCCGCCCTGCTCGAACGCGGCTTTGCCATAGCGGTCGTAAGCAGCGCGCTTTTGCGGATCCTTGAGCACTTCATAGGCTTCGCCGAGTTCGCGGAATCGCTGTTCCGCGCCTTGGTCGTCGGGATTGCGGTCAGGATGATGCTGCAAGGCCAATTTGCGGTAGGCCTTTTTTAGGTCATCCGCGCTGGCGTCGCGGGCGACGCCAAGAATGGCATAGTAGTCGTCAGCGGCCATCGTCCCCCCTCAAACGGTGGCCCGGCAAGACGGCGCCCGCCTCGCCGGTTACGGCGGGACGGGCGACATTTCTTGCATGGCGGGCTTGCTTCGGCATGCGGCTTTTGCCCTCGCGGATCAGCCGGCTTTTTTATCCTTATTCGGATCGACCTCTTCGAAATCGGCATCGACCACCTTGGCGTCGTCGGCGCCGCCGCCGGCATCGCCTGCCGTCGCACCGGCCGCGCCCGAGGCATCCTGACTGGCCTTGTACATGGCTTCGCCCAGTTTCATCGAAACCTGAGCCAAGGCTTCGCACTTGGCCGTGATCGCCTCGGCGTCATCGGCATCCTTCACTTCCTTGAGCTCGGCAAGCGCCTTCTCGATAGCCTGACGATCGCCAGCGGAGACCTTGTCGCCGTGCTCTTTCAGGTTTTTCTCCGTCGCGTGGACCAGGTTATCGGCCTGATTTCGGGCCTCTACCGCAGCCCGGCGCTTCTTGTCTTCGCCGGCATGCTCCTCGGCTTCCTTGACCATGCGTTCGATGTCCGCATCGCTAAGACCGCCGGAAGCTTGGATGCGTACCTGCTGTTCCTTGCCGGTCGCCTTGTCCTTGGCCGAAACGTTGACGATGCCATTGGCGTCGATGTCGAAGGTAACCTCGATCTGCGGCATGCCGCGCGGCGCCGGCGGAATGCCCATCAGGTCGAACTGACCCAACAGCTTGTTGTCGGCCGCCATTTCGCGTTCGCCTTGGAAGACGCGGATGGTCACCGCGCTTTGGCTGTCCTCGGCAGTCGAAAAGACCTGGCTTTTGCGCGTCGGGATCGTCGTGTTGCGTTCGATCAGGCGGGTGAACACACCACCCAGCGTTTCGATGCCGAGCGACAGCGGCGTCACGTCGAGCAACAACACGTCCTTGACGTCGCCCTTCAGTACGCCGCCCTGGATGGCAGCGCCCAAGGCAACCACCTCGTCCGGGTTGACACCCTTGTGCGGTTCGCGGCCGAAGAATTGCTTCACCGTTTCCGCAACCTTGGGCATGCGGGTCATGCCGCCGACCAGGATCACTTCGTTGATTTCGCCCGCCGTCAGCCCGGCATCCTTCAAGGCCGCCTTGCAGGGGCCGACAGTACGCTGGATCAACTCGTCGACCAGGGCTTCGAGCTTGGCCCGGGTCAGCTTGATGTTGAGATGCTTGGGCCCGTTCTGGTCGGCCGTGATGAACGGCAAGTTGACCTCGGTCTGCATCGAGCTGGACAACTCGATCTTGGCCTTTTCGGCCGCTTCCTTCAGCCGCTGCAGGGCCAAGCGGTCGTTACGCAGGTCGATGCCCTGTTCCTTTTTGAACTCGTCGGCCAAGTAATCGACGACCCGTTGGTCGAAGTCTTCACCGCCCAGGAAGGTATCGCCGTTGGTCGACTTCACCTCGAAGACGCCATCGCCGATTTCGAGGATCGAAATGTCGAAGGTGCCGCCGCCCAGGTCGTAGACCGCGACAGTGCCGCTGTGCTTCTTTTCCATGCCGTAGGCGAGCGCGGCGGCCGTCGGCTCGTTGATGATGCGCAGCACTTCAAGCCCGGCGATCTTGCCGGCGTCCTTGGTTGCCTGACGCTGGGAGTCGTTGAAGTAGGCCGGCACGGTGATGACCGCCTGGGTAACCGGCTCGCCGAGATAGCTTTCGGCGGTTTCCTTCATCTTTTGCAGGATGAAGGCGGAAATCTCCGAGGGGGAATATCGCTTGCCGCGGGATTCGACCCAAGCGTCGCTGTTATCGCCCTCGATGATCTTATAGGGGACCAGCTCCTTGTCCTTCTTGGTCAAGGGATCGTTGTAGCGCCGGCCGATCAATCGCTTGATGGCGAAAAACGTATTTTCGGGATTGGTCACCGCCTGGCGCTTGGCCGACTGGCCAACGAGGCGTTCTCCCGATTCGGTGAAGGCCACCATGGAGGGAGTGGTGCGCGCACCCTCCGAATTCTCGATGACGCGAGGTTCCTTCCCCTCCATCACCGCGACGCAGGAGTTGGTGGTGCCGAGGTCGATTCCGATAACCTTGCTCATTGCGATCACCTGCCGTGACTCGGCCGTCTGCCATACCCGTTGGCACCGCGACGGCGGGAGTGTGAAATGAAATCCCCTAACCTAATGGAGCGAAAAGGCCAACCTTGTCCTCCTAGCCCGCGCGATATATAGGTCCCGCCATACGGCCACGCAACCGCCACCGTTCCAAGAATTACATCTATCCTCGACCGTTCGCGGCGGAAATACCCGCCGGACAGCACAGGTCCACCGTGCCGTGATCGTTTCGGCCAGTTATCGCACCGACATCCCGGCTTTTTATGGCACCTGGTTTCTGAACCGCCTGGCCAGCGGCAGCTGTCGGGTCGCCAACCCCTACGGCGGACCCGATTACCGGGTAGACCTGGACCGCGAGGCCGTCGACGGGTTCGTCTTTTGGACCCGCAATCCGGCACCCTTCGCCGAAGCGCTGGCCGTCGTCCACGGACGTGGGGACCCTTTCATCGTCCAGCAGACCATCACCGGCTATCCCCGCGCACTCGACGCCGCAACGCCATTGGCCGCCGACGGCGTGGCGGCTTTGCAACGGATTTCGCAACGTTACGGGCGACGATCCGCCGTATGGCGCTACGACCCCATCGCCGTTACCGACACGACGCCCGCCGCCTGGCATAAGGAAAACTTCGCGCGGCTGGCCGCGAGGCTGGCCGGCGCTGTCGACGAAGTCGTCGTCTCGTTCCTGCAGGTCTACCGTAAGACGCAACGCAATCTGAACCGAGCCGCGATCCGCCACGGTTTTTCTTGGCAGGATCCGGACGACAGCGAGAAACGAGCTTTACTGGCAGAATTCGCAGCCATCGCCACCGAACACGGCATGCAGCTGACCTTGTGCGGCCAGCCGCAGCTATTGGGATATGGCGTCGGCGAGGCCCATTGCATCGACGCAGCCCGCCTTTCCGACGTCGCCGGTCGGCACATCGCCGCCGCCCAAAAATCGCACCGGCAGGGCTGTGCCTGCGCCCGTTCGACGGATATCGGCGCTTATGACTCCTGCCCGCACGGCCGCATCTATTGCTATGCGGTAAGCGATCGGGAGCGGGCCAAACGGCGCTTGGCCGAAATTGACGCAGAAGCAGATACCCTGTCGCCCATCCGATCGGCCGATCTCTAACGAGCGAAAGCGCTAAGGCGTCTGGCAGCCGTATCGGCTCGCAATTGTGCCGAGCTGCGACCTTTAGCATGACTTAGATCAATTCATCCTCTGCCTTGGGCGGATACATAAATTTCTATTGCGCGAGACCATGCCGTCGTCACACGGCACCAAAGAGATTGGAGAGGGCAAGGATGAACAGAAAGATCGCCATTGTCGCCGCCATGCTGGTCATGGTGCTGGCAACTCATTCCGAACAGGCTTACGCACAAGATGCAGGCCTACAAGGCAAGAAAGCGGGCGATCTTCTGGTACGCCTTCGGGCCGTCGGCGTCGTGCCCGACGAAAACGATTCCCGCGTCAGCGTCATCGGCGGCGAACTGGATGCCAGCAATACGCTCGTCCCGGAACTGGACTTTTCTTATTTCTTCACGGATTACATCGCCGCCGAACTCATCTTGGCCACCACCCCCCATAGTATTTCCGCCAATCGCACCACGCTCGGCAAAGTGGATGTCGGCGACGTCTGGCTGTTGCCGCCCACCGTGACCCTACAATACCACCCCTTCCCGAAATCGCGTTTCAGTCCCTACGTCGGCGCCGGCCTGAACGTTACGCTTTTCTACGCTGCCGACGCCGCCGGCGGCACGGTGAGAAGCCTGTCGTTCGATGATTTTTCCGTCGGCTTTGCCGCGCAGGTCGGCATGGACTATCAGATCGACGACAAGTGGTCGCTCAATCTAGATATCAAGAAGGTGTTCATCGAGGCCGATGCAAGTTTGAACGGTGGCGCCATCACCGGTCAGGTCGACCTTGACCCCTGGCTCTTCGGCATCGGCGTCGGGTACAAATTCTAGCCGGAAGGCCTCGGTCAGGGAACGCACGCGACGGCAGCCAGGGGGGGGTGCGTTCCCGCGACGCCTAAAGTTCCTCGTTAAATGAACCGCCGGCGTCCCCGCGCTTTTCATAGGCCGAAGAAGCGCGATGACTGGGGGCCTCGGCTCCGGACGCCTGCTGCGGCTCGGCCCGAGGGCCGCCTTTGGCGATGCCGACCTTAGCCGGGCGGAGCAGGCGGTCGCGCAGCATGTAACCGCGTTCCACCACCTGCACGATGGTCCCCGCGGGTTGATTGGGATCGGGCACCTCGTAAAGCGCTTCGTGGCGATTGGCATCGAACAATTGGCCGATCACCTCCATCGGTTTCACCCCATTGCGTTCCAAGGCGGAAAGCAAGGTACGTTCGGTCATCTCGACGCCGACGGCCAGATTGTTCACCGCTTCGCTGGCGGCGCGGGCCTCCGGCGCGATGGCTTCGAGGGCCCGGCGCAAGTCATCGGAGACGCCGACCATATCGCGGGCAAAGCCGGCGATGGCGTAGCGCGTGGCGTCTTCCTTGTCGCGCTGCGCCCGGCGGCGGACGTTTTCGACTTCGGCGAGCGCGCGCAGCAGCTTGTCCTGGGCATCGGCGAGTTCGGCGGCCAGCACCTCGGGATCGGCCGAAGCAGCGGCATTTTCGTTGGCCGCCGCATCGGTCGGCACCGCGCCTTCGCCTTCGTCCGCAATAGCCGTCACGGGATCGTCCTGATGGTGCGGGGTTTCGTTTGGAGTCATCGAATCGTCCTTCTTCGTCTTACCGGTCAGCCGAGCATCCGGCCGATCAATTTGGCCGTATAGTCCACCATCGGAATGATGCGGGCATAGTTCATGCGGGTCGGGCCGATCACGCCGATGGCGCCGACGATCTTTTCATGGCTGTCGCGATAGGGCGACACGATCATCGAGCAGCCGGTGACGTCGAACAACTGGTTGGCGGCACCGATGAAAATGCGTACGCCTTCCGCTGTATCGGCCAGCGATAACAGCTTGAGCACCGTCTCCTTGGTCTCCAGGGCCTGAAACAGGGCGCGGATACGTTCCAGATCGGCGACGGCCGAGATGTCTTCCAGCAGATTGGCCTGACCGCGCACGATCAACACACCGTCGGTCTTCTCGCCCGCCCAGGTAGCCAAGCCGCCTTCGACCACTTTCTTGGTCAGCTCGTCGAGTTGGGCCTTCTGTTGCTCCAAATCGGCGACAATCGATTCATGCGTTTCGTGCAGCGTGCGCCCGACCAGCCGGGCACCGAGGTAGTTGCCGGCTTCGACCAGGGTCGAGGGCTGAATGCCGGGAGGTGCCTCGAAGATGCGATTTTCGACGACACCGTTTTCGGTGACCAGGACGACCAGGACCCGGCCGGGGCTAAGATTGACGAATTCGATGTGCTTGAGCGGGCTTTCCGTCTTCGGCGCCAGCACGACGCCGGCGCAATGGGCGAGCCCCGATAACGCCAGGGTCGCTTCCTGGAGCAGGGCTTCGACATTGCGGCCACTGCCGGCGATTCGACTTTCCAGGGATTTTCGCTCGTCGGCGCCGAGGTTGCCGACTTCGAGCAGGCCGTCGACGAACAGACGCAACCCGGCTTCGGTCGGCAAACGTCCCGCCGAGGTATGCGGTGCGAACAGCAGGCCGGCCTCTTCCAGGTCGGCCATGACGTTGCGGATGGTGGCCGGCGACAGGCGCAAATCCATGCGCCGGGCCAGCGTGCGCGAACCGACCGGCTCGCCCGACGCGACATAGGCATCGACGATATGCCGGAAGATTTCCCGCGATCGTTCGTTCAGCTCGTGGATCATGGCCATCCTTCGTCCGTCGCAGACGCCCGCGGATACAAGGAGACCGGCGACGGGGGCGACGGGAATGTAGTAATCGCCCCACCCCCCGTCAACGCAACGACCCAATTCATCAGAACGGTTCAACATGGCGGGAAAATGCTCTAGCGTGCCGCCCCCGCCGGATTCCGCCTGGAGACCGGCCTAGCCAGGAGCTCGCCAATGACCGTTTCCCGACCTTCCGGACGCATCTTCGATGCCATGCGCCCGGTTACACTCGAACCCGACGTGGCGAAATATGCCGAGGGTTCGTGCCTGGCGAAGTTCGGCGATACCCACGTGCTGTGCACCGCCTCCGTCGAAGAACGGGTGCCGTTCTGGCTACGCGATTCGGGCAAAGGCTGGGTGACTGCCGAGTACGGCATGCTACCGCGCGCCACGGCGCAGCGCACCGATCGCGAGGCGGCGCGCGGCAAGCAATCGGGGCGTACCCAGGAGATCCAGCGGTTGATCGGCCGCAGTCTACGCGCCGTCACCGACCTCAAGGCGCTGGGCGAAGTGCAGATCAAGGTCGACTGCGACGTCATCCAGGCCGACGGCGGTACCCGCACGGCGGCCATCACCGGCTCCTACGTCGCCTTGCATCGCGCCTGTCAGCGGATGATATCGGTCGGCCTGCTCAAGGCGCTGCCGTTCACCGATCAAGTAGCTGCCGTGTCGTCGGGCCTTTATCAGAACAACGCCGTCCTCGACCTCGATTACGCCGAGGACAGCACCGCCGAATGCGACGCCAATTTCGTGCTGACGGCACGCGGCGGCATCGTCGAGGTGCAGGGCACCGCCGAGGAGCATCCGTTTTCGCGCCAGCAGTTCATCGAGCTCTTGAGCCTGGCGCAGAAGGGCGTCGATGAGCTCTGCGCCCTGCAACGCGCGGTGCTCGGCATCGCCTAGGCCGGACCGGGAGCAGCCGCCATGGCAAGGAAGCGAACCCCCCTAAGCCGCCGGCGGCTGCCGCCCGGCAAACTGGTCATCGCCACCCACAATCCGGGCAAGCTGGCGGAAATTTCGGTGCTGGTGGCGCCTTTCGGCATGGAGACCCAATCGGCCGGCGATCTCGGCCTGATCGAGCCGGAAGAAGACGGTGCCACCTTCCTCGACAACGTCCGTATCAAGGCCCATGCGGCAGCGCGGGCGGCCAACCTGCCGGCGCTGGCCGACGATTCCGGCCTGTGCGTGGCAGCGCTGGACGGCCAGCCGGGCATCTACTCCGCCCGTTGGGCCGGACCGCGCAAGGATTTCCGCATCGCCATGGAACGGGTGCAACTGGCGCTGGGCGACAGCTTGGACCGGCGCGCCACCTTCGTCTGCTGGCTGGCGCTGGCCTGGCCCGACGGCCACGAGGAGGTATTCGAAGGCATGGTGCGCGGCACGCTGACCTGGCCGCCGCGCGGCGAGCGGGGCTTCGGCTACGATCCCATCTTCATCCCCGAGGGTTACGACATCACCTTCGGCGAAATGGACCCGGACGCCAAGCACGCCATCAGCCATCGCGCCGTCGCTTTCAACAAACTGGTTGCCGCCTGTTTGCGGCCGGAGGGAACCTGACCGGCCGCGGCGCAGCAATATCGGCCGGCACGGACGCGGGTTTCGGTATCTACGTCCACTGGCCGTTCTGCGTCTCCAAGTGTCCCTATTGCGATTTCAACAGCCATGTCGCCGAAGGTGCCGTCGAGCATGGGCGATGGCGGCAAGCCTATCTCGCCGAACTCGATCATCATGTTGCCCGCACGGCGGGACGGACGGTGACCAGCGTCTTCTTCGGCGGCGGCACGCCTTCGCTGATGGCGCCGGAAACGGTCGCCGCCGTGATCGAGGGAATCCGATCCCGCTGGCCGGTGGCCAGGGACGTCGAGATCACCCTGGAAGCCAATCCGTCGTCGGTGGAAGCCTCGCGGTTCCGCGCCTTCGCCGCGGCCGGCGTCAATCGCATCTCGATCGGCGTGCAGGCCTTCGATGACGACGCGCTGGCTTTCCTCGGCCGCGCCCACGATGCGAAACAGGCGGAAGCCGCCGTCGCTGCAGCGGCAGGTGCGGTGCCGCGCTTTTCTTTCGACCTGATCTATGCGCGCCCGGGTCAGACAGTGGCCGCTTGGCAGTCGGAACTCGACCATGCGCTGGCCTTTGGGCCAGAGCATCTGTCGGTCTACCAGCTGACCATCGAGAAGGGCACCGCCTTCCACAAGCAGGGCGTGCCCGCCGCCGAGGAAGACCAAGCCGTCGACCTGTGGGAAGCGACCCGGGCGCGCCTCGCCGCTGCCGGCCTGCCCGCTTACGAGATTTCCAACCACGCCCGGCCGGGCGCCGAATGCCGCCACAACCTGACCTATTGGCGGACCGGGCCCTATGTCGGCATCGGTCCTGGCGCCCACGGCCGGCTGCCGCCCGGCGGCGGGAGCGAGACGTGGACAGGAACCCGCACGCTGCCGGGACCGCTGGCCTGGCTGGCTTCGGTGGAGGCCCGTGGCCACGGCATCATCACGGCAGAGACGCTGAGCGCCGAGGAACGCCGCGACGAGGCGGCAATGATGGGCCTGCGGTTGGGCGAGGGACTGCGCCCGGCGACGTTTCGCGCCGCGACGGGGCTGGAGCTTGGCAGCGCCTTCGAAACGGCCAAGCTTAGGCGCCTGATCGATGGTGGGTTCCTTGTCATGGACGATGCCGGGCTACGCTGCACGGCGGCGGGGCTGGTGCGGCTCGACGGGGTGCTGGGAGCGTTGCTGGCGTAACGGCTGGTGCTTGCCCCCGCTGGACCCCCCCCCCTACAATCCTCGCGGCAAAAGGCCACGAGGGTTCTGCAACACATGGTCGCACGCGTCCGCACGGTAGCCTTTCAAGGGATCGAGGCGCTGGACGTCGACGTTCAGGTGCAGATGACCTCTGGCATGCCGGCCTTCACCGTCGTCGGCCTGGCCGACAAGGCAGTGGGCGAAAGCCGCGAGCGGGTGCGCGGCGCGCTGGCCGCCATGGGACTAGCGCTGCCGCCGAAGCGCATCACCGTCAACCTGGCACCGGCCGACATGGTCAAGGAAGGCAGCCACTTCGACCTGCCCATCGCGCTCGGCCTGCTCGCCACCATGGGAGCGCTGCCGGGCGACGTTCTGGACGGCTATGTCGCCTTGGGCGAATTGGGTCTCGACGGGGCGGTGGCCGGGGTGCTGCCGGCGGCGATCCACGCGTCGAGCCTGGAGCGCGGCCTGATCTGCCCGGCGGCGCAGGGCGGCGAGGCAGCCTGGGCGGGCGATATCGACGTGGTAGCGGCACCGTCGCTGCTCGCCCTGATCAACCATTTCAGGGGCACACAGGTGCTTGGGCGGCCGCTGCCGCAGCTGGCCGACGAGGCGAAAAGCCGGCTCGACCTTGCCGATATCAAGGGCCAGGAGAGCGCCAAGAGGGCCTTGGAGATCGCGGCGGCCGGCGGCCACAACTTGCTTTTCGTCGGGCCGCCGGGTTCGGGTAAGTCGATGCTGGCGGCGCGCCTGCCGGGCATCCTGCCGCCGCTGAGCCCGGCCGAGTCGCTGGAGGTCAGCATGATCCACAGCCTGGCCGGGCAACTCGCCAACGGCGCGGTGATTCGCCGCCGCCCGTTCCGCGACCCGCACCATTCGGCCTCGATGCCGGCGCTGGTCGGCGGCGGCTTGCGGGCGCGGCCGGGAGAAGTTTCCTTGGCGCATCTCGGCGTGCTGTTCTTAGACGAATTGCCGGAGTTTCAACGGGGCGCGCTGGAGGCGCTGCGCCAGCCGCTGGAAAGCGGGCGCATCGCGGTAGCACGGGCCAATGCCCATGTTTCCTATCCGGCGCGCGTGCAACTGGTGGCCGCGATGAACCCGTGCCGCTGCGGTTATCTCGACGATCCCGCCCAGGCCTGTTCGCGCGCCCCGCGGTGCGCCGCCGAGTACCAAAGCAAAATTTCCGGCCCGCTGTTCGACCGTATCGACCTGCATGTCGACGTGCCTTCGGTCAACCCCGCCGATCTGTCGCTGCCGCCGCCGACGGAAGGCAGCGCCGCGGTGGCCGCCCGCGTCGCGCAGGCGCGGGACCGGCAGGCGGCCCGTTTCGCCGCCATCAGAGGGGCGACGGCCCGGACCAATGCAGAGGCCGATGGGCAATTGCTAGAAGACATCGCCACACCGGATGAGGCGGGCCGCAAGCTGCTGCTGGAGGCGGCCGAAAGAATGCGGCTGTCGGCGCGCGGTTATCATCGTGTGCTGCGGGTAGCGCGCACACTGGCCGACCTGGACCAGTCGGAGGCGGTGCGCCGGGTCCATATCGCCGAGGCGTTAGTGATCTGCCCCCTTTAGAGCGGTCCAAAAGTTAACTTAGACTGGACCCTGAAGGAGACGGAACATGGGCAAGAAGCACGGGCCTGAAGAAGTTATCGGCAAGCTGCGCGAGGCGGAGATCGTATT
>CANITX010000007.1 GCA_947470575.1 Rhodospirillales bacterium | reverse complement strand
CCGAGAAGGTGGCGACGATGCGCACGCTGTCGGGCAGGCGGCTGGCGACATCGGCAGATATTCGCTCCGACGGGCAGATCAGCAGACCATCCATGCCGCGACAGGCGGCGATCAGGGCGTCGGCGGTATAGAGGGTATCGGCGCGATTGACGGTGGCGTCGTAATCGCGCGAGGCCCTGGCCAGAACGGCATCGGGCAACCGCCGGGTCACCAGGATTTTCGGTTTATTCGCCGCCATGCTCACACGCTCCTGCCGCCATCGACGTCCAGACAGACGCCAGTGATAAATTCGGCCTCGTCAGAGGCCAGGTAAAGCGCCGCGTTGGCGATGTCGGCGGGGCGCGACATGCGTCCCAGCGGCACCGAGGCGACGAAGGTCTTGCGCAGCTCCGGCGTGTCGCCGCCCATGAATTCGGCGGTCAGCCCCGTCTCGCCGATCACCGGATTGATCGCATTGACGCGAATCCGGTCGGGGGCCAGTTCGACCGCCAGCGAGCGGGTGAGGGAGACCACGGCACCCTTGCTGCCGTTGTACCAGGTCAATCCCGGCCGCGGCCGGCCGGCCGCTGTCGAGGCGGTGTTGATGATGACGCCGCCGCCGCGCTGGCGAAACACCGGCAGTGCGGCCAGCGTGCCGTGATAGATGCTTTTGACATTGACGGCGTAAAGGCGGTCGAACTGCTCTTCGCTGAAATCGTCGAGCGGCCCGCGGCGCTGGGCGATGCCGGCGTTGTTGACCAGGATATCGAGCCCGCCGAAAGCCGCCAGCACGGCCTGGACCATGGCCTGAACCTGCCGGCCGTCGGCCACGTCGACCCGATGAAACATGCCGTTGGGGATGGCTTGCGCCACCTGGGCGCCGCGTTCCGCATCGATATCGGCGACCAGCACATGGGCCCCTTCGTCGGCGAAGCGGCGCGCGATGCCTTCGCCGAAACCCGAAGCGGCGCCGGTCACCACAGCAATCTTATTTTTCAGCCGCAACGTGTCGTCTCCTACCGGATGGGAATCCGCAAAGCGCCAAGGTAGCGGCTTGGGACGGTCGATGCCAACCGTTGCGAAACAGCGGCGGGGTGTGGTGCGCCTCTTGTGACTCTTGCCCCGAGCCCTTACGTATCTTCCGGACGCCTGCCGTTGGATTGCAGGCGCCGGCCGGGTTATTCTGTGCCGAATGGACGGATCGCCATGAGAACGTTCTTCCTTGCCCTTGCGGCCACACTCGCGACGCTGTTTGCCGCTGCGTTGCCCCGTCCGGGGATCGCTGCCGATATTGCCAGGAGCCTGCCCGTGGAAAACGCTTACGACTTCAGCTTCAACGCCATCGAGGGCGGCGCTCTGCCTTTGTCCAAGTATCGCGGGCACCCGATCCTGGTGGTCAACACCGCTTCTTTTTGTGGCTACACGCCGCAATACACCGCCCTTCAGGACCTGTGGCAGCGCTACCGCGATCGCGGCCTGGTGGTGCTTGGCGTACCCTCCAACGATTTCGGCGGCCAGGAGCCGGGCAGCGCCGAGGAGATCAAATCCTTCTGCGAGGTCAATTTCGACGTCGACTTTCCTTTGGCCGACAAGGCCCGCGTCCTCGGCGCCGATGCCCATCCCTTTTATCGCTGGGCCCGCGCGGCGCTGGGCGACAAGGCGGCGCCGCAATGGAACTTTCACAAATATTTGATCGGCGCGGATGGGCGTCTGGCCGGCTGGTTCGCCACATCGACGTCGCCGACGGCGCCAGAGGTCGTGAAGGCCGTGGAAACGGCATTGGCCGCCGGCGGGTCCGCCAAGAAGTGAGCGGGTCGGCCGCCGAAATTTTCATGCCATGATGCAGACTGCGGTCTGCCGGGGCGGTTGACGGTTGGTGTCTTCCGTCATCCCGTGGTAGCAGATGCGCCAGACGATAAACGATCAATGCGGCGGAAAATTCATCATGCCGCGGGAGGAGCGAAAGCCATGGATATGCAGTACACGACATTGGGCCGTACCGGCCTGAAGGTCAGCGTCGCCGGCCTCGGCTGCGGCGGCAACAGCAAGCTCGGCCTGGGTAAGGGCAAGAGCGAGGCCGAAGCGGTGGCGCTGGTCCGCCATGCGCTGGGTCTCGGCGTCAATCTGCTCGACACGGCGGCCGCCTATGGCACCGAGGAGGTCGTCGGCAAGGCGATTAAGGGTTATGCACGCGACAAGCTCGTTATCTCGACGAAAACCACGCCGCGCCGCAACGCCGATCTGCTGCCGCTGGCCGACGTGGTCGGTAGCTTGGACAAGTCGCTCAAAAGGCTCGACCTCGACTATGTCGACGTCCTGCACCTGCACGGTGTCGTGCCGATACATTACCAGGCGCTGTATAACGATTATGTGCCGGCCCTTCTGAAGGAGCGCGACAAGGGCAAGTTCCGATTCCTCGGCATCACCGAATCGCCGCCCAACGATCCGACCCAGGAAATGGTCAGCCGCGCGCTGCAGGACGACGTGTGGGACGTCATGATGATCGGTTTCCACATGCTCAATCAGACGCCGCGCAAGCGCATCCTGCCGACCATCATCAAGAAGAACATCGGCACGCTGCTGATGTTCGTCGTGCGCAACATCTTCAGCGTCCCCGGTCGCCTGCAGGCTGAAATCAAGAGCCAGATCGAAGCCGGCAAGTTGCCCGCGTCGATGGCCGACGACAAGGAACCGCTGAACTTCCTGTTGCACAAGGCCGGCGCCGAAAGCCTGATCGATGCGGCCTACCGCTATGTTCGCCACGAGCCGGGCTGCAACGTCATCCTGTTCGGCACCAGCGATACCAAGCATATGGACACCAATGTCGGTTCGATCCTGCGCCCGCCGCTGCCCGAGGCCGACCGTGCCCGCTTGGCCAAGGTCTTCGGCCATCTGGAAGGCGTCGGCCTCGACCTGCCCGATAAGTCCAGCCAGGGCAAAGTGGCCTGAGCGGCGAAAGGGCACTGGCCATGGACATGCAGTACACGACGTTGGGCCGCACCGGCCTCAAGGTCAGCGTCGCCGGCCTCGGTTGCGGTGGCGGCAGCCGCCTGGGCTTGAGCAAGGGTAAGAGCGAGGCCGAGGCGGTCGCTCTTGTCCGTCATGCCCTGGACCTTGGCGTCAACCTGCTCGACACGGCGGCCGCCTATGGTACCGAGGGCGTGGTGGGCAAGGCGATCAAGGTCGTTCCGCGCGATAAGGTCGTCGTCTCCACCAAGCTGACGCCACGGCGGGAAGGAAAGGTGATTTCGGTCGCCGATGCGGTGGCCAGCCTGGATAATTCCTTGCGTCAGCTCGGCACCGATCACGTCGATGTCCTGCATCTCCATGGTGTGTTTCCAAGCGAATACGAGGCGCTTTACAGGGATGTCGTGCCGGCGCTGCTGAAGGAGCGCGACAAAGGCAAGTTTCGCTTCCTCGGCATCACCGAAACGGCGCCCAACGACCCGACACAGTCGATGATGAGTCGGGCGCTTCAGGACGACGTGTGGGACGCCGTGATGATGGCCTTTCACATGCTCAATCAGACGCCGCGCCAGCGTATCCTGCCGACCGTCATCAAGAAAAATATCGGCACGCTGATGATGTTCGTCGTGCGCAATATCTTCAGCGTTCCCGGCCGCCTGCAGGCGGAGATCAAGGGTCAGGTCGAAGCCGGTAAACTGCCCGCGTCGATGGCCGAGGACAAGGAACCGCTGAATTTTCTGCTGCACAAGGGGGGCGCCGAAAGCCTGATCGACGCGGCCTACCGCTACGTCCGTCATGAGCCCGGCTGCAACGTCATCCTGTTCGGCACCAGCGACGTCAAGCATATGGATACCAACGTCGCTTCCATCCTGCGTCCGCCGCTGCCCGAGGCGGATCGGGCACGCCTGGCCAAGGTCTTCGGCCATCTCGAAGGCGTCGGCCTCGACATGTCAGGCGCCGGTAGCCACGGCAAGGCAGCCTGAGCGGACGGCTTCTCCGTTAGCGGCGAAAGCGCGCCAGGGTGTCTTTTGCCTTCTTGGCGGTGACGAGCCGCCAGGCGCATTCGGTAATGTCGGTGGAATGGGTCAGCGTGCCGCCGCAATCCCGGCAGGCGTATTCCGTTTCGCGGACGCTGCCGAACGTGGTGCCCGGGAAGTTGCGTTCCCGCACCATGCGCAAGCCTTCATGGGGCCGGCTATGAAGTGTCTGCTTGGTTTGGGCTTGGCAAGGTGCGCAAGGCTGGGCCGAGGAAGCCATGAGAACGTTCTCCTGTTCTGGCGCCGCATCCTACAGCGAGGGCACTTCTACGGCTCGCATTGAATATGGGCAGGGTATTCCGTTTGTGCGAGGGTGACGGGCGGAAGCTGTCGTGCCACCGAACGGTTCCCCCCGGATTTGTCGATATCATCCGAACAGAACCGGAAGGGATCGAAGTCAAATTGAGGATGGAGCCGGAAAATGCTGTCGACGCCGTCGCAATGGCCGACGAAGGTGCGCGAACTGCACAATCACCATTTCGACAGCACCGTATGGAACGGCTTCGCGTTTCGCGACGACGACATCGTGATCGCGACCTATGCCAAGTCCGGTACCACCTGGACGCAGCAGATCGTCGCCCAATTGCTGTTCGACGGGGCCGAAGACCTGCCGGTGGCCGACATGTCGCCCTGGCTCGATTTGCGCGTGCCGCCGGCCGAGGCGAAGCTCCAAGCGCTCGAAGCCCAGCAGCACCGGCGCTTCATCAAGACTCACCTGCCGGTCGATGCCCTCGTTTATTCGCCCCGCGCCAAATATATTTATGTCGCCCGCGACGGGCGGGACGTGGTGTGGAGCATGTACAACCATCATGCCAACGCCAATGCACTCTGGTACCAATTGCTCAACGATACGCCGGGTCGCGTCGGCCCGCCGATCGAACCACCGCCGGCATCGATCCGTCAATATTTCCTCGATTGGATGGATCGGGATGGCCACCCGTTCTGGCCGTTCTGGGAGAACATCCGCAGTTGGTGGGAAATTCGCGATCTGCCGAATCTCATGCTGCTGCATTTCGACGAACTCAAGCGAGATCTGCCGGGGGCGATGCGACGTATCGCCGGCTTCCTCGGCGTCGACATCGACGAAGCGCGATTTCCAGCGCAAGTCGAGCACTGCACTTTCGACTGGATGAAAGCCAACGCGACGAAAAGCACGCCGCTCGGCGGTGCTATTTGGGATGGCGGCGCGGACGTATTTATCAACAAGGGCACCAACGGCCGCTGGCGCGATGTACTGACCGCCGGAGATAACCAGCGCTACGAGGCCGCGGCGCGTGACCGCCTCGGTCTGGAATGCGCGGCGTGGCTGGCAAGCGGACAGCGAAGATTGCCGCGGAATTGAGCGCCCAAGCGATTTGTCTGAAGGCGATCTCGCCAACGGGAACAAGCCTGCTTCACGGCGATAGGCAAGGTTTGGCGCAAGGAAAATACTGCCGCATGCGGCGTTCGAGTTCCTATGCGGCGACATCGGGTGAGGTATCGACTCTGTGCATAGACCCTGTGCATAAATCCCATTAAGTTATTATGATTATTGGTTATATGCGAGTCCGGCGGAATTACGGCTGCCTGCGTCATCGATGTTTTCAACTCATCTGTTGCCCTGTGTGACACAGCTCACAGCCAAGCGTGAGTTGTCCTGAGATTATTGGCCATGACATTTGCGGAATGCCCGCAAGCTGTCGCGTTGTCTCTTGAAACATTACAGCCCCTCCGGGTGGCGTTCGGGATTTTGGAGCCAAATGATGTCAAGGAAGCATGTTGTTCTTGGGCTAAAGGTACTAACGGGTGCCGCAATACTCAGCCAATTGACGTCGTTCTCCTCGCCAGCCAACGCGACGGCCTTTGCGTATAGCGCCTTGGAAGTGACGTCTTTTTCGCTGACCAATGAATTCGGCGGTTTCAACAGCTTCGAATTCACCTCTCAGCAACTCAGCGCGACGCTGAACGGCAGCACGATCAGCTCTCCGACCGTGTTGACCTCCACCACTTCGGGCGGCACGGTCAACCAGTTGCAGATCGTCAACGGAACCTTGGGCATCGCCGCCGACAATGCCTATTTCGGCGCTAACCGTCCGACCCTGTTGAGCCCGGCCACCAATTACGCCGTCGCCGACACGCATATGTCCAACACGGTCATCCTGAGCGGTCCGGGCGGCCATTTCGGCACGCAGTCGGGTGCTCAGGTCTCCGGCGGAACGGCCGGTTCGGCGCAGACGGGCACGGCCAATTCGATGGCCTGGACCTTCAACGTGTCGCAGGCCGAGCTGAACGCCTCGGGCGGCGAGATCGACCTATCGTGGAGCCTTGCCGCCCTGCGTCAGGTGCGGGTCGAAACCACTGCGGCCAACGAAACCGCACGGGCCACGCTGAGCCTGCGAGTCAACCTGATCCACGATGGCGATACCATTGCTACTGTCTCCCACATCCAGACCACTCGGGCGCTGTCGACGGCCCAAAGTCCCGGTGTCGCCGGTCCGGCGGGCGAGCAGAACATCACCCTGGGCAACGTTTTCCACATCGACGCCATCGGCGACTACACCTTCAACGTCGAATTCGACAGTTCGGTGCGGGCGACATCGGTAGCCTTGCCGGAGCCGGCGCCCTTCGCCCTGCTCGGTCTCGGGCTGGTCGCTCTCGGGGCAGCTCGCCGGCGCAACCCTGCCTGACCTGACATTTAGGGCTTTGTATGATGGGGGCGGCCTTTCTCGGTCGCCCCCTTTCTCTTACCTCGTGCCGCGAGGGAATGGCGTCAAACAAGATGGCGGTCCTGGCGGAACGTCCGCTAGTGGATTGGGATACGTGAGGAAGGGGATGGTGCCGCAGGAGGGACTCGAACCCCCGACCCTCGCATTACGAATGCGATGCTCTACCAACTGAGCTACTGCGGCCCCGAATGCCACGGGCTAATGCCCGGTGGCCGTCCTTACTGCGGCCCTAATTACTGCGCGCGCCTGTCATCGTCAACGCATTCGCCCGCATAGCCCGGATCGGCCGATGGACTGGCTTGGCGCCCGCGCGGGCCTTATGGTGCCGGCGATGAGTGTCCTGTCATGAGCACTGCGGCCCCGTTGCCCCGTCTCGCCAGCCTGTTGGCGGCGGCCTGTTCTGTCGTACCCGATGGCGATGCCCTGGCTGCGCCCTGGCGTCCGGCGGGGGCCGGGCACCATCGCGCGCGGTGGTTTTCCCGTTCCGCTTTTGCCTTGGCCGGGCTGGTCGCGCAACGCCGCATTGCCATGGGCGGGGCCGATCCGGTGCTGTGGTTGCCCGACTATTTCTGCAACCAGTCGAGCGGCCCGGCGCGCCTAGCCGGAGCCCAAGTCGTTCACTATCCGATTTCCGGAAAACTGGAACCCGAATGGGCCGCTTGCCGGCAGTTGGCGGCAACTCGGTCCCCCGATCTGTTCGTCCTCGTCCATTATTTCGGCTGGCCGGCGGATGGCGTGGCGGCGCGGGTTTTTTGCGATGCCGTCGGTGCCGCCCTGATCGAGGACGCGGCCCATGTGCTTGTTCCGGTCGGCGGGATCGGAGCACAGGGCGAGGCGGTGTTCTACAGCCCGCACAAGCTATTCGCCCTTCCCGACGGCGCCCTGCTGTTGTCCCGGGAGGCGTTGGATCTTGCTGTCCCGTCGGTTTCGCCGTCGCCGTGGCCGTGGCTGATCCGCCGCCTGTTGCAGACAGCGATGCCTCGCTTTTTGCGTGCCGCCACGACCCGTCGGCGCCTTCCCGAGTTCGATCGCGATCCGCCTTTCGTTACCCTGCCTGAGACTTCGGCACCGAGTCGGCTGGCCTTATCCTCGATGGCGCGCGTCGATCCCGTCGCCGAAGCGGTGATGCGACGGCGCAATGCCGGACTGTGGGCGGCGGCCCTGGCCGGGCGTAGCGATCTTCGCCCCTTCTTGGACGCGGGACCGGGCGCGCCCTATCGCTTCGTGGCCGAAGCGACGGCGGGGTCTGCCGCGGCGCTTTACGACGGCTATCGCGCCCGCGGTTGCCCGGTGGAAAGCTGGCCGGACCTGGCGCCCGAGGTTTTGTCCGATCCGGCGCATCATGCCGTCGCTATCGGCCTGCGCCGGCGGCTTCTGTTTTTGCCCGTACATAGCGGCGTGACGGGTGACGATATTCGCCGCTGGACGGCATGACGCCGCCGGTCAGAGACTTTTGTCCGCCAGATCGTCCAGGCGCCGGCGTGCCGCGCGATAACGCCCATCCAGCCCGCCTTCCAGCGTCAGCCGTTGCCACGCGGATGGCGCCGTCAGGTCGATGTGATCGCCGCGCAATGCCAGCGGGTGTGTCGTCCGTCCGTTGGCGCCGCGCACGCCGCTGCGGCAAAAGCGGTAGCGCCCGGCGATGATCCGCATGGTCTCGGCGTCGATGCTGTCGATGTCGCCGAAGGGATAGGCGAACCACGTCACCGGCGTCCCCAGCCGCGTTTCGATGCGGGCACCCGAGTCGAGAATTTCATGGGCCAGCGTGCCCCCGCGCAGCCTGGACAGCCGCCGGTGGGTCAGGGAATGGGCGCCGATGGTATGGCCGCTGACGGCCAGCGCCTCGACCTCGTTCCAGGTCATGAGCCTGAGTCGGCGGTCCAGTTCCGCGCCGTCGATCCGGCCGTCGAAGATCCCCGCCGCCACTGCCGCCGGCTGGTCTTGGGGTGTCAAGTCGATCAGGCCGGGGCAGACGAAGAACAGTCCGGCAATGCCGGCGGGGGTCAGGATATCGCGGGCGACCTCGGCGTTGGAAGCGAAGCCGTCATCGAAGCTGAACAGGCAAGGCGGCCTGCCGCGCCGGATGGCTATCCGCGGGTGCCCGTCGAGCCAAGCCGCCGCCTCGTCGGGGCTCAGCACGCCGTGGTGACGGCGCACATGGCCGACCACGTCGGCGAAGGCTTCCCGGTCGGTGGGAGGCACATCGTGCAGCAGCAATATTCGAAAACCGCCGCTGCCCACCGCCGCCGCTTTTAAACGGTGCAGGATGAGCAGAGGTCCGGCCAAGTGATGGCGCAAGCGGTTGGGCATCACACAGCCGCCCGGGCCCGGCCGACCCGCCAGCGGATCAGCCGGCCCAATGGTCCGCCGGGAAGGGCCTCGATCTCGTCGGCCAAGCGATAGGGCAGGCCGCCCAATCCTTCCTTGAAATGACGGACGCCCTCGGGCGTCAGATCGGGGTCCAGTCCGCCTACGTCGAAGACTGTGCAGCCCTGTGTTTTCGCGGCGAGCAGAGCCTGCCACAACAGGCATTGTCCGGCGCCCTGCCGGCGTCCTTCATCGCTGACGACGCCGGCCAGATATTCGGCCGTCCGGCCGCAGCGGGCGATCAAGGCCCAACCGAGCACCTTGCCGTCGGCCACGGCGGCGAGCAGATCGAGCGTGCCGCCCGCTGCCGCCGCCAGGGATCGCAGCAGTTCGGGGGTGACGGTGGTGGCGATCCGGCGTTCGGCCAGGAAATTCCGATAGTCGTCGAGGAAGGCGGCGAAATGCCCATCGCCGCTCGTCGGCGTCAGGCATTCGATGGCCATGGCCGACCGTTCCGCCTTGTTGAGCACGTTGCGCCATTTTTGCTGCAGGCCGGCACGCAAGGTTTCGACCGGCAATGTCAGATCGATGCGCGCCGAAGCCCAGCCGGCCGACGTTGTAGCCGCGAATCTCGGCAGCAGGTCGAGGTCAAAGGACGTCTCGGCAACCGGCGGCGCGATCCGCAAGTAGTAGCCGCGCTCGTCGACGTAGTGCCGGCGCAAGGCTGCCAGCAGCGGAGCGACTCCTTCGGGATGGGTGTCGCCGGCCTGCCGCCACAAGGGTCCCCGGCTGATCCAGGCGAGACCCCCGGGCAGGCCCCAGGGCAGCGGCCGCAGCAACACCTGAACGGTTCCGGCAATCCGCTCGTCCGCGCGGAAGACGCCGCGTTCGACGTGCCAGGGACCGCCTTTTGCCTTGGCTTCGCCGTAGGCCCACGACTGGGGTAGCGATAGGTCGAGGAAACCATCGGCTAGTTGCCGCCAGGCTCCTTGATCCAGGGCATCGATGACCAGGGCAAGCATGACCCGGCCTCAGCCGGTCGCCTCTTTGGTAAGGAGGGCGGTGCTCGAATTCCCGACCGGCAGCGCTGTTGCTGCCGTTGGTGCGGCAAGACGCGCAAGATGCAGGGGGGATCGCCATTCGTGGCTGTCGAAGGCATCGCAGTTGGTACAGACGGGAACCCATGCAGCAACGACGTTGCCGCACGAACGGCAGCACCATGCCGAATCCAGATCGGCGCGCGAGGCTTGCATCAGCCAAGCCCGTGCCGCCTCCATATTGCCGTGTTCCTCTTCCTCCAGGCGGGCCATCAACCGGCAGACCCCGGCTGGCGGGTCGCCGCCGCCAGCCCGGCCCAGATGTTCGCGGGCCTCGCCCCAGAGACGGGCATCCAGAGCCGTCTCCGCCAGGGCCAGATGGCTTTCCCTATGATCCGGATTGGCGGCAATCAAGAGCTGGACGGCCTTCATGGTTTGCAACGGGTCGGTCGCGGATTGGGAAGCACGAAAGGCTGCCAGCAGATCGGGGTGCGGTGCATGGACCCAGGTTCGCTCCACCGTCTTTGCCGCCCGGCTACGCTTACCGATGCTCAACCACTGCCGCGCCAGCCAGGCAGCGGCCGGGACCAACTCTGGGCTCAGGTCGTTGGCCTTACGCGCCCGGCGCAAGGCTTCGTCCGAAGCGCCACCTGTCTCGGCCTCGCGGCCGCGCATATATTCGAGAACGGCACGCCGGCGGCGCGCGATATTGGCATCGATCAGGTGGGCGCGGGCGGACTCGTCCAGGGTCGCCTCGGCGTCGGCCCACTGACCGGTGCCGACCTGAAGATCGAACAGGCTGCCCGCCACCCAGGTACTGCGCGGCTGCAGCCGGTAGGCACGCCGGGCAAACTCCAAGGCGGCCGGCCGATCGCGCGTGCGCAGGGCTTGGGTCAACAGGCCGCGCAGGCCGAGGAAGGCCATCTCCGGCCGCTCCAACATGGCAATGAAGAACTTGTTCGCGGCCTGCTCGTCGCCGGCCAGTTGCGCCGTCTGGGCCTGCAGCAGCATGGTCAGCGGCGGGTCCTCAGCCAGCACTTCGGCCCGCCGACTCTGCCGACGGGCCTCATCGACATCGCCGGCAGCGACTGCCACCATGCCGGCGCTCAGGGCTTGGTAACCCCGGCGGCGGCGGCGTTCGCGGAGTGTGCGGCGCAGCCGGGACGGCGCGCTTCGGATGAACAGCCACGAGCGATAGGCGAGCGCGACAACGACCGCGACGATTGCCACAGCGGCGATCAGGACGCCCACAGAGGTATCGATCTGATAGCTTTGCCAACGCAGCGTGACCGTTCCCGGGCGATCCGCTAGCCAGATCGCCAACAGGGCAAGAATTGTGAAAACAATGGCGTAGCGGATGCTGCGTCCCACGGTTCACCTGCCCCCGCCGCCGGGTGCCGATCGAGCGAGGCGGACTTCGAGTTCGGTCAGCGTGCGTTCGGCGGCTAAACGTGCCCGGGCATCCTCCAGCCAGCTTTGGGCGGTGTCGGCGGGCTTGCCATGCAACCTCTCCAATTCCCCGACGGCCTCTGCAAGTTCGTCGGCGGCAAGGGCGGCCTCGGCACGGGCTACCGATGCATCTACGTCGGACGCGCCCTCAGGGCTACCGATACGGCGCACCGTAACCAGCCCCTTGATCCGCTCGGCGACACGTTCGAACCAGCTGTCACTCCCTGTCGGCGCATCGGCGTGCACGATATCCGCGGCGAGGGCCTCGAACCTTCGGCGCAGTACGCTCAAGGTGGGTATGCCGTGCGGGGCCTGCGTTGCCAGTGCTGCCAGTAGGGCGGTATCGCTGCCGCTATCGTGCAGCGCCTTTTCGGCCGCTGCCAATTCCTGACGGAACGGAGCGGACGACGACAGCGCCTGACGCAGACCGGAAAGCGCTATGGCCAAGTCGAGACGGGGTGTCGCCGCGGCCAAGGTCTGGCGTTCCGTCTGTAATAGCCCGGCTAGTTGTTCGATGCGGCTAGACAGCTTGGCGATGGCGTCGGCCTGTTCCCGATACCGGGCCTCGATGGCATCGAGACCGGCGATCCGGGCGGCCCCGTCATTGAGGCGGATCGACAAGGCCTGCACGGCCTGTTCGATGGCTGTCAGCCGCGTCGCTAGGGCAGTGTCTTCGTCCGGCCGACGCGTGTCGGTTCCCACGGAGACAACGGACTGCCGTAGGTTATCGACTTGCGATACCAAAGTCCGGACTTCAGCCGTCAAACGTTGCTGTGTGGCGGCCAATTCGTCGAGCTTGCCGTCGTTGGTATTTGGGTTGTCGCTGGGCAACGTCTCCAGGCGTTGTTCCAGCAAAGCCAGTCGATCGGCGATGCCGATCATGCGCGTATCGGAAAAAGGGTCCTGCATGGCGATGGGTAGCAGCGCCGCCAGTCGGGGCGCCCACACGGGCCAGGAGGCGACCACACCGCCACCCAAAATAGAAGCGGCGACAACGGCGCCGAGGATGCCGCCCAAGCTATAACGCCATGGTGCAGCGACGGCAGGCGGCGGCAACGGCATTGCCGTGGTTTCGGCTGCGGTTGGCTCCGGAGATGCGGTCTCGTGGATAGGCGATGCGGACGGGGCCGTTTGCGTTGCGGCTTCGGGCGGTTCGGTCGCTATTTTTGGTTTTCTGGCCATGCGGGCTTTCCTGGCGTGTTCAGCGACGGGCGGGCTCGTCCGACACCGCTGCCTGGACGGTGAGGAGTAAGGAATCCTGGTCCGGGCGTTCGGCCACCATCGACCGTCGCCACGGCGCCGGGCGCGTCGCTTCGGCCACCGCTGGAGAGAGGCAGAAGGCATCCATTCGCGCGACCATCGCCATGACGCCGGCCTTATCGAGCAACCTTACAAAGGTTGCAGCGGTTCGGGGAGAAAAAAAGAGCACGCCGTGGATGATCCCTGCCGTCATCACCGCTATCGTTGCCGCCGATAAGCCTTGTGCCGTCTCGGCTCGATAGAGTGCTTCGCGGCGATAGGCGAAGCCGGCATCGGCGAGCTGGGTGGCCAGATCGCCTGCCACCCGGCTGCCGGCAACATGCAACAGCACGCCGGCCACAGGGTCCAATCGGGCCCTGACAAGGCGACTTAGGTCGTCGACGTCGCCACCCGCGCTGTCGACTTGGGCGAAGCCGGCCTGGCGCGCCGCTTGCGCCGTCGCGTTGCCGACGGCCAGCACGGGCAGGCGGCGTTCGGATGAGCGCGAGGCGAAGGCGCGCGCGCCGTTGGCGCTGGTCATCAACAAGGCTTGCACACCCGTCAGGTCCGGTGCCGGGCCGGGTTCATGAACGATGGTCAGCATCGGTTCAACCAGGCATTCGAAGCCCATGCCACGCAGCAAACGAGTCAAGGGCTCGGCGTCGTCGGTTGGGCGGGTGATCAGCAGGCGCTGTCGATTGCTCATCGGGTGCCATGGGCGTTGACCATGAACGATGTGGGTGCCGTGCGTCGCAACTCCTCGCCCGCCTCCCGTCCAAGCCGGGCGGCATCGCGGGCTCGGCCTTGTCGCGTGACGCGCAGCAGACCGCTGCCATCCGGCAGGGCGAGCAATCCGCGGAAGTTCAATCCGCCATCCCCGTCGATCTCGGCCAGGGCGGCGATCGGCGTCTTGCAAGACCCGTCCAATACTTCGAGAAAGGCCCGTTCGGCAGTCACCCGCAGCGCCGTTTCGCTATGGTCGAGCGCCGCCAGTGCTTCGCGTACAGGGGTATCGCCAGCCCGGCAGGTGATGCCGATGGCGCCTTGGGCGACGGCCGGTAGCATGTCTTCGACATTCATCAGCGAGGTTGCCGACGCCGCCTTGCCCAGTCGGTTAAGGCCGGCGATGGCCAACAGCGTGGCGTCGACGGCGCCGTCCGCCAGTTTGCGCAGGCGCGTCTCGACGTTGCCGCGCAAGGGCACGACCTTCAGGTCGGGGCGCCCATGCAGAATTTGCGCCTGGCGGCGCAGCGACGCCGTACCGACCACGCTGCCCGCCGGCAACGCCGCCAGACTCGCCGCCTGGCGGCCGATGAAGGCATCGCGCGGGTCTTCCCGTTCCAGCAGCGCGCCGATGACGATGCCGTCGGGCAGCCAGGTGGGGACGTCCTTCATGGAATTGACGGCGAGGTCGATGCTGCCTGCCAGCAAGGCTTCGTCGATCTCTTTGGTGAACAGTCCCTTACCGCCGATGTCGGCCAGTGTGCGATCCTGGACCAGGTCGCCCGTGGTGCGGATGATCACCGTCTCTATCGCACCGGCGGTGCCTAGCGTCGGGAAGGCGGCTGTCAGCCGACGACGGGTTTCTTCGGCCTGGGCAAGGGCCAGCGGGCTGCCACGGGTGCCGATGCGCAGGGGAGAACGAGCAACCATATTCGGAATCCTTCGGCGGTAGCGGTCGCGATGGCCTATTAGTAAAGTCCCGGGCGACGCGGGCAAGGCATGATTGGCAAATTGATGATCGTTCTCGGTATCGAAAGCAGCTGTGATGAGACCGCCGTCGCGGTGGTCGACGACCGTCGCCACATCCGTTCCAACGTCGTGCTTTCCCAACTCGAAGAACATAAGCCATTCGGCGGCATCGTGCCGGAAATCGCCGCGCGAGCCCACCTCGATCACTTGGGCGGGCTGATCGTGCGTGCGCTGGACGATGCCCAGGTCGGCTTTACCGATCTTGCCGCCATCGCCGCGACCGGAGGCCCAGGGCTGATCGGCGGCGTCATGGTCGGTGTCACCACGGCCAAGGCCATCGCCTTTGCCCGCGACCTTCCGTTCGTCGCCGTCAACCATCTTGAAGGCCATGCGCTGACGGCTCGACTGACCCACGGGATCGAATTTCCGTACCTGCTGCTGCTGGTTTCCGGGGGGCATTGCCAGTTGCTGATCGTCGAAGGTGTGGGGCGTTACGTCCGGCTTGGCACCACTATCGACGATGCGGCGGGCGAGGCCTTCGATAAAACGGCCAAGCTGCTCGGCTTGGGGTTTCCGGGCGGTCCCGCCGTCGCGCAAGCGGCCGTCGGCGGCGATGCCAAGCGATTTCGCCTGCCGCGGCCGATGAAGGGGCGCGAAGGCTGTCACTTTTCTTTTTCGGGGCTGAAAACCGCGGTGCGTTATGCCGTGGAAGGCCTGCCTGGTGGTCACCCGACCGCCATCGATGTTGCCGATCTGGCCGCCGGCTTTCAGCAAGCGGTCGCTGACAGCCTGGTCGATCGTACTGGCAATGCCATCGAATTGTTCCGCGAACGATATCCGTCAGCGGACACCTTGGTGGTGGCGGGCGGTGTGGCAGCCAACATCCTGCTGCGCGGCAGCCTCGAGTCCCTGGCCACAGCCAACGGCATGCGCCTGGTGGCGCCGCCCCCTGCTTTGTGTACCGACAACGGCGCCATGATTGCCTGGGCGGCGCTGGAACGGTTGCGCCTCGGCCTGACCGATCCGCTCGACTTCGCTGCCCGTCCCCGCTGGCCGCTCGATCCGGACGCCCCGCCTGCCGCTTTTGCCGGCGTCAAGGCATGACGGCGGGACTTCGCCTTGCCCTGCCGACAGATGCCGGGGCATAAGGACGACATGCAGCGGATCGGAATCATCGGCGCCGGCGCCTGGGGCACCGCGCTTGCCTTGGCGGCACGGCGGGCCGGCCGCGATGCCGTGCTGTGGGCCTATGAGTCCGAGGTTGTCGCCGCTATTAACAAAGAACATGTCAACCCGATGTATTTGCCGGGAATCGGACTCGATCCGGAAATCCGCGCTACCGGCGACCTCGCCGATGCGGCGCAGGCCGATGCGGTCTTGCTTTGCGCGCCGGCCCAGCACTTGCGTGGCTTATGCCGCAGCTTGGCGCCGTCCTGGGCGGCCGGCACGCCGGCGGTGATCTGCGCCAAGGGTATCGAGACACATACCGGTGCGCTGCTAACCGAGGTCGTCGCCGAGACCCTGCCTGGCGCCATCCCCGCCGTGCTTTCAGGTCCGACGTTCGCGATTGAAGTAGCCCGCAACCTACCTTCCGCAGTCACCCTGGCGGCCGCCGATCCGGCGGTTGCCGAAGCCCTGGCGGCGGCGCTTGGCACGCCGCGCTTGCGCATCTACACAGCAACGGACCTCGTGGGAGTGGAAATCGGCGGGGCGGTGAAGAACGTCCTGGCCATTGCCTGCGGTATTGTCGGCGGTCGCCAACTCGGTGACAACGCCAAGGCTGCTCTGATTACGCGCGGGCTGGCGGAAATCGTCCGCCTTGGCCTTGCCAAGGGCGCACAGATGGCGACCCTGATGGGCTTGGCAGGAATCGGCGACCTAACACTCACCTGCAATGCCATGCAGTCGCGGAACTATTCGCTGGGCGTCGCTCTTGGCCGGGGCGAGAAGCTGGCCGATATTCTTGCCGGCCGGCGGTCCGTGGCCGAAGGCGTTTCCACGGCCGCATCCGTTGTCGAACTCGCCGTCCGGCTTGGTGTGGACATGCCCATCTGTGCCGCTGTCGACGCCGTCCTCAACCGTAATGCCGACCTCGACGAAACGATTGCCGGGCTGCTGTCCCGTCCGTTCCGACCAGAATCGATGCATCCCTTCACCTGATCGGGGAAAGGTCTCCCGCCGATGTCTCTGTTGAGCCTGGCTGCGGTATTCCTAGGCGCCGCGGTAATCGCCGTGCCGCTGTCGCGGCGGCTCGGCCTCGGTTCGGTATTGGGTTACTTGGTCGCCGGGTCGGCTATCGGTCCGTGGGGCCTGCATCTTGTCGAGGATGTCGAAGGCATCCTGCATTTTGCCGAACTGGGCGTCGTCCTCTTGCTTTTCGTCATCGGCCTCGAACTGCAGCCGAAGCGCTTGTGGACAATGCGCCGGCCGGTTTTCCTGCTGGGTGGTGTACAGGTTGCCGGTACCGCACTGGTCATCTCGCTGATTGCGTTGAGTTTCGGGGTTCCGTGGCAGACGGCGTTGGTGGCCGGGCTGGGTCTGTCCTTGTCCTCCACCGCGTTCGCCCTGCAGCTGTTGGCCGAAAAAGGCCAGCTCGTCACCCATCACGGCAGGACGGCCTTCGCAATCCTGCTGTTTCAGGATCTGGTCGCCATTCCTATTGTCGCGCTGCTGCCATTGCTCGGGATGAGTGGCGATACCGTCGGCGGAGCGGCCGACGTTGTTCTGCCCATCATTAAAGTTGCTGCCATCGTCGCCGCCGTCATCGGGTTCGGACGCCTGGCGCTTCGCCACGTACTGCGTCTGGTCGCCCGATCAGGCATCCGCGAGGTGTTTACGGCCTCGGCCCTGCTGGCCGTCATCGGCACGTCGCTGATCATGGAAGCGGCCGGGCTCTCGATGGCGCTCGGCGCCTTTGTCGCAGGGGTCTTGCTGGCGGATTCCGAATTCCGCCATGCGCTGGAAGCCGACATCGAACCGTTCAAGGGCTTGCTTCTCGGTCTGTTCTTCATGGCCGTGGGCATGTCGGTCAATTTTGGCCTTCTGTTGACACAACCGGGACTCGTGCTGGCGCTCGTGGCCGGCCTGACGGCCTTGAAGTTCGCCATCCTCTATGGACTTGGCGCGCTGTCCGGGCATAGTCGGCGCTCTTCATTTGGTCTCGCCATATTCCTATCGCAGGGCGGCGAGTTTGCCTTCGTCATTTTCACCATCGCCGTCGGCGGCAACGTCATGGCAAAGGAACTGGCGGACCTTCTGGTCCTGGTCGTTTCTTTTTCGATGGCCATAACGCCGGTCCTTCTTCTGGTGGCCGCGCGGTTGCAAAGCGGACAGAGTCCCGAATCGTCCGGTCGTCCATTCGATGTCAAGATCGAAGAGGAAAGCCGGGTGATCATCGCGGGTTTTGGCCGCTACGGGCAAATCGTCGGCCGGATACTGCGAGCCCGAAGGATTCCGTATACGGCCCTGGAGATCAGCTCGCAGCAGGTCGATTTCGTCGCCAAGTACGGCAGCAAGATCTATTATGGCGATGCCTCGCGCATCGATCTTCTGCGTGCCGCCCACGCCGACAAGGCGGCGCTTTTCGTCCTGGCCATCGACGATGTCGAAGCTTCGATCCGCACGGCCCGCATGGTGAAGGAGAATTTCCCCCATCTGCGCATCCTGGCCCGCGCCCGCAACCGCCAGCACGCCTATCAGCTGATGGATATCGGTGTCAGCCTGATCTGGCGCGAGACGCTGATGTCCAGCCTCGACACGGCGCGTTCGGTGCTGGCCCACCTGGGTCTTTCCGCCACCGAGGCGGAGCGGACGGTGCAGACCTTCAAGCAACGTGACGAGGAAGGCCTGCGCGACCAGCACAAGATTTATCGCGACGACGACCGGATGGCCGCGGCCGCCAAGCAATGGGCCAAGGAATTGGAGCAGATTTTCGAACAGGACGAAGGGGCGGGGGGGCTCCCACCCCCGTTGAGGCTGGCGTCCCGGCCCACCCTTCGGCTATCTATGCCTGCCGGTGCGCAGGGGAGGAAGAGAAATGGCCTATTGGCTGGTCAAAACGGAACCGAGTTCCTGGTCGTGGGACGACCAGGTAAAAAAGGGTGTCGAGCACTGGAATGGCGTGCGCAACTACCAAGCCGACAACAACATGAAAGCCATGAAGAAGGGCGATAAGGTCTTCTTCTATCATTCGGTCGCCGAACGGCGAATCGTCGGCATTGTCGAGGTGGTACGCGAACATTATCCGGATCCCAGCGACGAAAGCGGCCGCTTCGGCATGGTCGACTTCAAGACCGTCAAGGCGCTGAAGACGCCGGTGACGCTCGAGCTGATCAAGACGGACGAACGACTGCAGCATCTTGCCCTGGTGCGCCAATCCCGGCTGTCGGTGATGCCCATCGACGATGTGTCGTGGCGCATCTTGTGCGCGCTGGGAGGCACGTCAGCGTGAGCCGCATCGAGCTTTGCGCGGTGACCGACATCGCCGACGGCGGCTCGGCGGGGTTTCAGGTCACCGAAGACGACGTCAGCCACGACCTGATTGCCGTGCGCAAAGGCGCCGCAGTTTATGTTTACCGCAATTCCTGCCCGCACCAAGGCGACATGCTCGATTATCCGGCGGGTCAATGCATGGACGACACCAAGACCCATATTCTCTGCGCCGTCCATATGGCGCTGTTCCGTGTCGAAGACGGCGAATGCATCGATGGCCCCTGCTTCGGCGAACATCTGGCGGCGATCGACACCACGGTCGAGGGCGATGCGGTTTTCATCGACCTTTAGAGATTTCCCGCGTTCGGAGACCTGATGTGAACCGCACCCGGCTGTGCGCCCTGGCGCAAATTACCGACGGCGATTCAGCCGGATTCCAGGTTGCCGACCAGGGCGTCCGCCATGACCTGATCGTTGTTCGGCGTGGCGGTGCGGCTTTTGTCTACCGCAACAGTTGCCCGCATATCGGGGCGCCGCTGGACTTCGCTCCCGGGCGGTTCCTCAACCTCGATAAAACTCACATCCTGTGTTCCACCCATGGCGCGATGTTTCGCATCGAAGACGGCCTCTGCATTTCCGGTCCCTGCCTCGGCGACAGCCTGGAGCGGGTGGCGGCGACCGTCGAGGATGAAGCCGTCTTTGTCGATATCTCTAGCACCGCCGGCTCATAACCCCATGCCGGGCACTCCCTAAAGATCGGTACGGGCGTAGCGCTGCGACCTGCTTACGACAAGGTTTCACGGGCCGTTCGGAATGGCCTTCGCCAATGCCTCTTCCAACTCAGCGATGCGTTGGTGCAAAGGGGCGGTCGCCGCTTCGACGTGGGCGTGCGTGACGCGTTGCGCGATATGCTGGGGGCAGTTCCAATCGAAGGCCTCAATGGCAATGAGCACTCCCCGCTCTACCTGGGCCTTGTAATCCGTCAGCGACAAGCGCTGTAACATTTCGCGGCTATCGGTGTCGACGATGTGTGCGCGGCCGAGGATTTTCAGGCGGGCGCGGTTGGCGTAGTCCATGAGGAAGAGCGAGACGCGATCTTCTGACTGCAAGTTGCCCATGCTGATGTACTGCCGATTGCCGCGAAAATCTGCAAAGCCGATAGTCCTTTCGTCGAGAACGCGGAGAAATCCGGCCGGTCCGCCTCGATGCTGAATATAAGGCCAGCCGGTCGCGCCAACGGTTGCCATGTAGAAGCTGTCACGCGCGGCGATGAAGCCAGCCTCGTTGGGGCCCAGTATGTCATGGTGATCCTCGCCTTCCTCCAAGCGGGCATAGCTTCGGCGGCTGCCATTCAGCTCCTGCACTGCCTTTACGTTCGGCGTGAACGCGATTTCTGCGAACCTGTGACCCACGATTGTTGCCCTTCGCTATCTGATTTTCACAGCCCGAGATCGGTGAGCCCAGGGTGGTCTGCGGGACGGATGCCCAGCGGCCAGCGATACCTGGGGTCTCTTTCGGCAATCTGTAGGTCGTTGATGCTGGCAAAGCGCTGCTGCATCAAGCCTCCCGTGTCGAATTCCCAGTTTTCATTGCCATAGGAACGAAACCATTGGCCGTTGGCGTCATGCCACTCATAGGCAAAGCGAACGGCGATGCGATCGGCTGTGAACGCCCAGATTTCCTTGATCAGCCGATAATCGAGTTCACGCGCCCACTTGCGTTTTAGGAAGGCGATGATTTCGTCCCGCCCCCTGGGGAATTCGGCGCGATTGCGCCATTGGCTGTCGGGCGTGTAGGCCAGCGCGACACGCTCCGGATCGCGTGAATTCCACGCGTTTTCAGCCATGCGTACTTTTTGGATCGCCGTTTCTCGGGTGAAGGGCGGTAAGGGTGGTTTCGTTTCCATGGGATGCTGCAACTCTTGGAAAGGCCGGGCTCGAAGGATGGGCCTGGCACACAGGTGATGTGGGTGACGGGTTACTTCTTAGGTTCCGGTGCCAAAAAGATGTCGAGGGCCATGGACGTGCACATTGGTTCGGCAAGTCATCGCCGATGACCGGAATATGCGTTTCTGGACGGATTAAAATAATAGGTATTGAATGTAATTTAATATTCCAATTATTGGAATTGTGAGATGGATCGTTTTCATGAGATGGCGGTCTTCGTTGCCGTTGCCGAGACCGGCGGCTTTGCTAAGGCGGCGATGCGACTGCGCGGGTCGCCGCCAGGGGTTACCCGGGCGATCGCATCGCTCGAACAGCGTCTCGGCGTTGAACTCCTTACGCGGACGACGCGCCGGGTGCGCCTGACCGAGGCCGGCCGTTTGTTCCTGGAGCGCGCCCGTCATCTGTTGTCGGATATCGAATCCGCCGAGAAAGAGGTGATCGGCGAGGGCAGTATGCCCACCGGTCACCTGACGATCTCGGCCTCCGTGACAATGGGCCGCTCCATCCTGCCGCCCATCGTTACCAGGTTTCTTGGCGAGAATCCGCGGGTCACGGCCAGCGTCTTGCTGCTCGACAGAGTAACGAACCTTGTCGACGAAGGTATTGACCTTGCCTTGCGCGTCGGCGTGCTACCGGATTCGACACTGATTGCGCGTCAGGTGGGCGATGTTCGACGCATCCTGGTTGCCAGCCCGGGATACCTTGCCAAGCGAGGTGTACCGAAGTCAGCATCCGACCTTAAGCTGCATGCGATCATTGCGTTCACGGGGCTCATGCCGAATCGAGAATGGGCCTACGTGGGGGGAAAGGGCACCAGTCGGGTAACACTGCAACCGCGGTTCGAGATCAATGATGCCGTGGCCGCCATCTCCGCGGCGGAAGCCGGAGAAGGAATCACTGTCGCGCTGTCATATATGGTTGCCAAGCAGATCCAGGAAGGATGCCTCTCGCCCGTGCTGTTACCGCTCTGTCCACCGTCCGTCCCTGTTCAGCTCGTCTATCCCGAAAGCCACCTTGTCGCGCCCAAGGTCCGCGCCTTTGTCGACTATGCGACACCGAAGCTTCGTGCCGCTTTTCAGGAACTGAAATTTGGAGGTCGGCGGGCATCGCCCAAAGTGTAAGGACTAAGGCTTAGCTCCACCGCCAGTCCGCCTTGCCGGGGGAACAGGGGCGTACTTAAGATTGCCGTTCGCATCGGATATGCCGCCGGTAGGCACTTGGAATATCCGGAAATCCAGGTGCCGGCAGGTCGCAACTTGAGGGCATTGTTTGAGATGTGTAGGGTTGCTTCGAGAGCCTGCGCACGAGTGGTAATGGCATTGGCAAGTTATGCGCCGGGCGGGCCGCCGCGCGGGAGCCATTGCGCGTGTGTTCACGTTTCGCACCCTTTCGCTACCTGTGTCGCGCACATTTCCCGCCGGCATTTTCGCCGCGCCCTGGCGGGATTGTCAGGTCCGTCTTCTATCTCCCTTGCCGCTTTAGCCCGTCTCGGCGGCTCCTCGATCATGAATTTCCCGATTCCTTTTGAACGAAGCATTGCCGCATGCTGACCGCAATCGTCGTTATCTTTATCGTCGCCTATGCGGCCATCGCCCTGGAACATCCGATCAAGATCAATAAGTCGGCGTCCGCCCTCGTGGGCGCGGGCCTGTTGTGGACCGTCTATGCGGTTTCCCATAGTGATGCGTCCACGGTGGGTGCGCAATTGGGCGAGTCGGTGACGGCGACCGCTCAGATCGTATTCTTCTTGATGGGCGCCATGACCATCGTCGAAGTCGTGGATGCTCACAACGGCTTCGAGGTTATCACCAAGCGCGTCCGCACATCGAAACTGCCAACCCTCCTGTGGCTCGTTGGCTTCGTTGCATTCTTTCTCAGCGCTATCCTCGATAACCTGACGACCACTATCGTGATGATTTCCTTGATGCGGAAGCTTCTAGCCAAGCATGAAGATCGCTTGTTTTTCGCAGGCATCATCGTCATAGCAGCCAATGCCGGTGGTGCCTGGTCACCGATCGGCGATGTGACGACCACCATGCTTTGGATCGGCGGTCAGATTACGGCCATGGCCATTGTCGAAGGGGTGTTTCTGCCGGCTGCCCTGAGCTTGATGGTACCCTTGGGCATTACGGCCTATGCCTTGCGGGGACGCAGTGTGGTGTCTCCGGAAGCGGTCGAAAGTACCCATGGCATCCGCACCACCGAGTTCGAGCGCAACCTGATGTTCTTACTCGGACTGGGGGTTCTGGTGGCGGTGCCGGCGTTCAAGACGATGACGCATCTGCCCCCGTTCCTTGGCATCCTGTTCGGGCTGGGCATCCTTTGGCTGGTGGGCGATCTGGTGCATCGCCGAAAGGAGGATGCCTTCAAGCACCATCTGACCTTGGTTCACGCGCTGAGCAAGATCGATATGGGTTCGATCGTCTTCTTCATTGGCATCCTCCTTGCGGTTGCGACGCTGGAGCATACCCATATCCTGACCTCTCTGGCCCAGTGGCTTGACCAAACTATAGGACGTTTGGAAGTCATCGTTTTTATCATCGGGTTGGTCAGTGCGATCGTCGACAACGTGCCGTTGGTGGCTGCCTCCATGGGCATGTATGGTATGATGCAATACCCACCGGATCATTTTCTTTGGGAGTTCCTGGCTTATTGCGCGGGTACCGGCGGCTCGATCCTTATTATTGGCTCGGCGGCGGGCGTCGCCGCCATGGGTTTGGAGAAGATACATTTCTTCTGGTACGTGAAGAAGATCAGCGGCTTGGCGCTGGTTGGCTATTTGGCCGGTGCCGGCGTTTACCTTGTTCAGTACCGGTTGCTGCACTAACCGGCTTTCAAGGCCTGGCCAGACCGGTGGGGTGCCGCCCTTGTCACCGGCCGGCCTTCTGAGATAATCCGCCGGTCCGCCGCGTGCGAGCAAAAGCGAAGGTCGGCCGCATCGACGGCCGCGTTGACAGGGAGGGTTAAGGCACTATGAGCGAACAGCACCTCTTTCCGGTAGTCGACACCCTTGCAAAGTCGGCCTGGTGCGATAACGCTAAATATTTGGCGATGTACAAGCGCTCTGTCGATGATCCGGAGGGCTTCTGGGCCGAACATGGCAAGCGCATCGACTGGATCAAGCCCTATAGCAAGATCAAGGCCACCGATTTCAAGGCACCCGTCTCCATCAAGTGGTTCTACGACGGTACGCTGAACGCCTCAGCCAACTGCCTGGACCGTCACCTTGCCAAACGCGGCAATCAGACCGCGATCCTATGGGAAGGCGACGATCCCAAGGATAGCAAGGCGATCACCTATCGCCAGCTGCATGAGGCCGTTTGCCGCCTTGCCAACGCGCTGAAAAGCCTTGGTTTCGGCAAGGGCGACATCATCACCATTTACATGCCGATGATTCCCGAGGCGGCGGTGGCTATGCTCGCCTGCGCCCGTATCGGTGCCATTCACTCGGTGGTGTTCGGCGGCTTCTCGCCCGATGCGCTGGCCGGGCGCATTCAAGACGGCAAGTCGGTCTGCGTCATCACCGCCGATGAAGGCGTGCGCGGCGGGCGCAAGATTCCGCTCAAAGCCAATACCGACGCCGCTGTCGTAAAATGTTCGACCGTGCGCCATGTGGTGACCGTGCGCCACACCGGCGGCTCTATCGCTTGGAAAGAAGGCCGTGACGTTTGGTACCACGAGGTAACAAAGGCGGCGTCGCCTGTCTGTCCCCCGGCGGAGATGAACGCAGAGGATCCGCTGTTCATCCTCTATACCTCGGGCTCGACCGGCAAGCCGAAGGGGGTGCTGCACACCACCGGCGGCTACATGGTCTATGCCTCGATGACCCATCAGTACGTCTTCGATTACCACGATGGCGACATCTACTGGTGTACCGCCGACGTCGGTTGGGTCACCGGTCACAGCTACATCCTTTACGGTCCGCTGGCAAACGGGGCCACCACGCTGATGTTCGAAGGCGTGCCGAACTATCCCGACTCGTCGCGTTTCTGGCAGGTCTGCGACAAGCACAAGGTGAACATCTTCTATACTGCGCCGACCGCTATCCGCGCCCTGATGCGCGAGGGCGACGCACCGGTGAAGAAGACCAGCCGCAAGTCGCTGCGCATCCTCGGTTCGGTCGGCGAGCCGATCAATCCCGAGGCTTGGTTGTGGTATTACAACGTGGTCGGCGATGGGCGCTGCCCAGTCGTCGATACCTGGTGGCAAACGGAAACCGGCGGCATTCTGATCACGCCGCTGCCCGGCGCCACGGCGCTCAAACCCGGCTCCGCGACCCGGCCGTTCTTCGGTGTCAAGCCGGCCATCGTCGATGCGGAAGGCAAGGAATTGTCGGGGGCCTGCTCGGGCAACTTGTGCCTGATCGATTCATGGCCCGGCCAGATGCGCACGGTGTTCGGCGATCACCAGCGCTTCGTCGAAACCTACTTTTCGGCATACCCTGGCTGGTACTTCACCGGCGACGGCTGCCGGCGCGACGAGGACGGCTATTACTGGATCACCGGCCGGGTCGACGACGTGCTCAACGTCTCGGGGCATCGCATGGGTACGGCCGAAGTGGAAAGCGCGCTGGTCGCCCATCCCAAGGTGGCGGAAGCCGCCGTCGTTGGCTATCCCCACGACATCAAGGGCCAAGGTATCTACGCCTATGTCACCTTGATCGCCGGGGAGCGTCAGACGGAAGAGCTGCGCAAGGAACTGGTGCAATGGGTGCGCAAGGAAATCGGCCCCATCGCTCAGCCCGATCTGATCCAATGGGCGCCGGGCCTGCCCAAGACGCGTTCCGGCAAGATCATGCGCCGAATTCTGCGCAAGATCGCCGAAAACGATTTTTCCAATTTGGGCGACACCTCGACGCTGGCCGATCCCGGCGTCGTCACGGATCTGGTCGATAACCGGATGAATCGTTAGGGCCGCGATATCGTGATGCTAGGCCGGGGCTTGAAGTTGGCCCCTCTGCAACGCAATTAGTCCGTTGCGCGGGACGCGCGGTGCGTCCCGTTGGAAATACATGAGGAGCGGGTTCGGTGAGAGGCTATCTGCGCACGACAATCCTGCTGTCCGGGTTGACGGCGTTGTTCGTGGCCGTCGGGTTCATGATTGGCGGCGAGCAGGGCATGGTGCTGGCCTTCGGTCTTGCGATTGTCATGAATGCCTTCGCCTATTGGAATTCCGATAAAATGGTGCTCGGCATGTACGGCGCGCAGCCGGTGGATGCCCGCAGCGCGCCAGAGTTCCACAGTATTGTCGCAGATCTGGCGCAACGCGCTGGACTGCCGATGCCTCGAGTTTATCTTATCGACAATCCGCAACCGAACGCCTTTGCCACCGGGCGCAATCCGGAAAATGCCGCCGTCGCCGCCACCACCGGCCTGCTGCAGGCGCTGAGCCGCGAAGAGATCGCCGGCGTCATGGCCCATGAACTGGCGCATGTGAAGAACCGCGATACCCTGATCATGACCGTCACGGCGACGATTGCCGGGGCGCTCGGCATGCTCGCCAACTTCGCGTTCTTTTTCGGCCACGGCAACGACCGCAACAATAACAATCCGCTTGGCGCCATCGGCACCGTCGCCGTGGTCATCCTGGCGCCGATCGCCGCGATGCTGGTGCAGATGGCGATTTCACGCTCCCGCGAGTATGAGGCGGATCGTGAAGGCGCCGAAATCTGCGGTCAGCCCCTATGGCTTGCTTCGGCATTGGCCAAGCTCGACGGTGCCGCCCGGCAGGTCGATAACCCCGAGGCGGAAGCTAATCCGGCGACGGCGCATCTATTCATCGTCAACCCGCTGCATGCGCACGCGGTGGACGGCCTGTTTTCGACTCATCCCAATATGGAAAACCGAATCCGCCGATTGCGCGAGATGGTCGTCGTTTCCCGTCCGTCGCCCATACCGAATACCGGCACGACCCGTCGCACACACCGGCCCTGGGGCTAAATTCAGGATTTCGGTTTTTATTCCTATTCCCTAGCCCGACTGCTACGTTACGGCGGGTCAAAGGGCTACATTAGGATACACCTGCATGGTCACATACGACCTTGTCGTCATTGGCAGCGGCCCGGCTGGCCGGCGCGGCGCGATTCAGGCCGCGAAGTTCGGCCATTCCGTTCTGGTGGTCGAAAAGGGTCGGCGCGTCGGCGGCGTGTCCGTGCATACCGGCACCATTCCGTCGAAAACCCTGCGTGAAACCGTGCTCAATCTGACCGGCTGGCGGGAACGCGGCTTTTACGGACGTGCCTATCGGGTCAAAAAAGACCTCGATGCCAAGGATTTGCTGTTGCGCCTACATAAGACCCTGGATCATGAAGTGGATGTGTTGGAGCACCAATTTGCCCGCAACGGCGTGCAAAGCTTGATAGGGGAAGCACGCTTCCTCGATCAACACCGGATTGAGGTGCGCGTATCCCCCGATGAGGTCAAGGTCATCGAAGGCGACCGCTTTCTCATCGCCGTCGGTTCGCGCCCCTATCGCCCTACACATGTTCCGTTCGACGGCATCAGCGTTTTCGATAGCGACGATATTGTCGATTTGCCGCGTCTGCCGCGTAGCATGACGGTCGTTGGCGGTGGTGTTATCGGGGTCGAATACGCAACTATTTTCAGCGCTCTCGATGTCGCCGTTTGCTTGATCGAGTCGCGGCCGACCATACTCGATTTCGTCGATCGGGAACTGATCGCCGAGTTTACACACCAGTTGCGCGATCGAGGCATTTCCATCCGCCTGGGAACCAAGGTCGATCACATCGAATTCAGCAACGGCTGGCCGGTCGTCGTTCTAGAGGATGGACGTCAGGTGCGTTCGGAAATGCTGCTCTTCGCCGCCGGCCGGGTGGGCGATACGGCAGCACTCAACCTGGCCGCCTGTGGCCTGAGCGCAGACGATCGCGGCCGCCTGTCTGTCGATCCCCAGACCTTTCAGACGTCGGTGCCTCATATCTACGGTGCGGGGGACGTCATCGGATTTCCCAGCTTGGCATCGACGTCTATGGAGCAGGGGCGTATCGCCACGTGCCATGCCTTCAACACGCCGGCACCGCCGGCACCGGAGTTCTATCCCTACGGCATTTATGCGGTGCCGGAAATTTCCTCCGTCGGTATGACCGAGGAAGAGGTCCGCCAGCGCGGCATCCCGTATGAGTGCGGCTTGGCCCGCTTCCGCGAAACGTCGCGCGGGCACATCATGGGCATCGAGCATGGCCTGATGAAGATGCTGTTTTCAATCAAGACCCGCCGACTTCTGGGGGTCCATATCGTCGGCGAAGGCGCCACGGAACTGGTCCACATCGGTCAGGCAGTGCTGAACCTAAAGGGTACCCTTGAGTATTTTATCGAAAATACCTTCAATTATCCGACGCTGGCGGAAGCTTACAAGATAGCCGCCCTCGATGCCTGGAACCGCATGCCCCGCGCCTGAGGCGGGCAGGTTCTCAGAAGCGGAAATAGATAAAGTCGCTTGAACGGTCAAAGAAGAGAAGTGTCCAGACCAGCATGATGGCGCAGCCTGCAGTTCGTGCCAGCACTGTCAGGCGACCATCGCCGATACCTTCGGCCCAACGCTCGTAAGGAAAGGCGAAGCAGGCTAAGGCTGCGATGGCCAGCATCGTCCACATGCCGATATTCGGGTCTGCCTGATGTACGGGGGCCAGGCCGGCCAGGCTGATCATGAACTGGCGTAACTCAGAGAAGTCGAATAGGAACAGAGTCCAGCCGAGGGATACTAGGGCAAAGGTTAATCCTTGCTGGAGGAGAATCGGCAGGCTGTCCCAAACTCGGGAAAACCGGTGGTAGACGACGACCAAAACGCCATGGAACACACCCCACGCCAGGAAGGTCCATCCAGCGCCATGCCAAAAGCCGCAAATAGCGAACACGATTAGGATATTGCGCACATAACGGCGATTACCGGAAAGAGGGATGTAAAGGTAGTCGCGTATCCAGAAAGATAGGGTCATATGCCATCGCCGCCAAAATTCACGGGGATTGCGTGCCTCGTATGGCCGGTCGAAATTCTGGGGCAGGCGAATGCCAAACAGCAATCCAAGCCCGATGGCCACCAGCGAATATCCGAAGAAGTCGAAATAAATCTGAAAGCTGTATGCAGCTACGACATATAGGCTCGTCAAAACAGAAAGGCTGCCCGGGTCGGCTACATATGCTGCCAGGTGGGCATCGAGGGTATCGGCTAACAGAACCTTGGCGGTCATGCCGATACAAATGTGGGCGATGCCGCGGGCTGCATCTTCGGTTGTCAATCGAAACTGGGGTAGTCGCTCCAGATATCCGCCCATCTGGTGATAGCGAACGATCGGACCGGCTACGAGCTGTGGGAAAAATGCAATGTAGGCCGTGAAGCGCTCAAAGGGCGGCGACTCTGGGATATCGCCACGATAGCGGTCAATGGCAAAGGACAACAAATGGAAGGTATAAAAAGAAATTCCGGCTGGGAGCAGAATGTTTTCAAAAATACCAAAAGGTTCTGATGGCAGATTGGTAATAGCTAAGAACGAAGACAGGAGAAACCCTAGATACTTGCCATATATGAGCGCAAGCAAGGGTGGTGTAATCGTGGCGATCAACCGTATCCGGCTGCCCTTTACAGTAGGTGCCCGTGTCAGAAAATAGACCCAGACAATAACTGCAAAAAGCATGACCGCGTGCTGAAAGCCCGACACACTGTAAAATGCGAATGACGCAACGACCAGGATGGGAACTCGTAACGTCGCGGCCCGTGGGAAATAGAAGGCCACCAACACCAGAGGTAAAAATGCGAATACGAAGGCATACTGGTTAAAGATCATTGTTGCAGACCGATTCCCTATCACCCGAGACAGCTTCAGATATCAGTGTTTGGATGTAGGCCCCTAAGGGGCCCGGTGGTGGGTGGCTAGAGTCACGCCATCCCGCATCAGGAGCGAACAAGCCTGGGTCTGCTTGGCAGGCAAGTCCCAACTTCCGGCATTCTTCGAGGAACGTCTCTCTGTGAAATTTTGCATAGGCGCTGGGTTGCTGGGCGAATCGACGGGTGCTGGTCGGAGCAACGGGAGATTCATAGATGATAACTCGCCGCCCATCCCGTTCCTGGCGCGCCAGACGTTGCAGATCATGACGTAGATATCCGACGATTATTTGCTCGGGAGCCGATGGTAACGGGATGTCCGCCTGCCCGTCCTTGCCGGCAACGCCATATGAGAGGCTGCCGTCGATGCGATAGTGTGGCCTCTGATGGCTTTTGGCTTCATGTCCATTACCTGTCGGCATAGCTGTGTCGAGCCACAGATTGGCGCCGGAGATGAGGAATTGCCGTGCGAACATGTAGCGTACTGATTCCCCCGATGTGTGCAGGTGACGCCATCCCATGCGCAGCCAATTTGTCATAGATACGTCTTGCCGCTGCCAGCCGACTGCCAGATCGGTCCACGCCGATTGCCAACGTTTCATTGGGGGCAGCCAAGTGGGATTGCTGAAGTATTGGCTCTCGAAATTGTCGATGCCAACGATGGCAAGGCGAGGCGCCTTGCCGATGGCGGCAAGGTGCTCCATCAACGCAACACTGGAACGAATGGATTCGCCGCTTAAGGCAAAATTGAAAAACCTGCAACTTGGATAGCCAACATCGTGTGCAGACACCGGCAATATACGGCTATCACCAAAAAGCGCGATATCGACAGGCGGCATGGAGGATGCGTGCCTGATTTTAAGTGCCGCCACGGTAGACGTCGGAGCCGCGATCAAGTCGACGGAAATATCCTCGAATGAGCCGCCGAAAGGATTTCCTGGCGGTACATAGCTGGCGAAATATCCGACGATGCCTATCAGTAGACCGACGAGGGCAAGAAATGGGAGTGGTCGGATCATTCAGAAACTATCTTCGGCCGACAGGTTCCCGGGTGCCGATTCCTAGGTGAAACCATAAAGGCTGAATATCCGAAACTAAAAATCGATACAGCGGCCTTTGCGCTCCCAATCACCATAGCGGGTCGGATCCGGCCCCTTGGGGCCACCCGTTTCGGGCGCCGGGGTAGAAGATTTCGAATTCACATCAATGGGGTGAGATGTGAATTCCTCGATCAATGCGGTCCGCGGAGTATCCTCGGTCGACTCGCTCGACGAGTTGGGATCAGTCATGGGGGCGGCGGTTCCTTGGCGGCTCTCAGTTCCGGGCGCATCTGCGCGGTACCTATGGTAGGAACCCTGAGCACGAAAATCCACAACTGCCTGACATGATCGAAAATGCCGATGCCGACCGACATCTCCACCCGGATGAATTATGCCAGCACGTTGCCGTCGCGGCAGGTGGCGCTCGACCTGCTCGTCGCCGTTCTTGAAGGTGGGCAGCCACTGAGCGGCGCTTTGGAGGGGTTGGGAAGCTTCGCTACCCTAGCTGAGCGTGACCGTGCCTTCGTCCGCCACCTGGTGAGCACAGCGTTACGTCGCCTCGGGCAAATTAACGCAGTGATCGCCGCCTGTATCGATCGCCCGCCGCGGGGGCGCGCGCGTGCTATCCTACCCCTGCTGCAATTGGGAATCTGCCAGCTACTTTTCCTGAAAACGCCGGCTCATGCCGCGGTCGATACGACGGTTCGCTTGGCGCGTCAGCGTGGACTCGCTTCCTACGCTGCCTTGGTCAATGCCGTGCTCCGGCGCGTCGACCGGAATGGCTCCGAGTTATTGGCCCAGCAGGATGCCGCGCGTTTGAACACACCGGATTGGCTCTGGGAATCCTGGTCTCGTGCTTATGGTGAAGCAACGTGCCGAGATGTAGCGGCGGCACACCTTGCTGAGCCGCCTCTCGACCTCAGTGTCAAAGCCGACGTAGGGCAATGGGCAACTCAGCTCGGTGGCCAGCTCCTGCCGACCGGTACGATCCGCCTTGCCAACCGTGGTGCGATCCCGGCTCTTCCCGGATTTGCGGCTGGAGCCTGGTGGGTACAGGACGCCGCTGCCGCGTTGCCAGCAGGGTTGCTCGGTGCTGTTGGGGGCAGGAATTTGATCGACCTTTGCGCTGCACCCGGCGGCAAGACGGCGCAGTTGGCGGCGGCGGGTGCCGTTGTTACGGCTGTCGAGCGGGACACGCTGCGCCTCGCCCGTCTGGCCGACAACTTGCGCCGCTTGTCGTTGACCGCATCGCTGATCGCGGCCGATGTCGAATTCTGGCGCCCGGTGGTGCCGGCCGACGCGGTGCTGTTGGACGCACCGTGCACCGCCACCGGTACCATCCGCCGCCATCCCGATATTCTGTGGGCCCGCCGACCGGGCGATGTCGGGCGCCTGACGCCAATACAAGACCGTCTCTTGCATGCAGCTGCGAAGATGGTGGTTCCGGGGGGCAGATTGATTTACGCCGTGTGTTCGTTGCAGCCGGAGGAGGGACCGGAGCGCATCGCGGCCTTTCTCGCGTCAGGTGCGCCATTTCGGCGTGAGCCTATCGGTGCTTTCGAAGTCGGCGGTCTTGGCATGCTCGTCGATGCTGCTGGCGACCTGCGCAGCCTGCCTTGCCATCTTGCGGACGTGGGTGGAATGGATGGATTCTACGCGTGTCGTTTACGATGCCTCGGCGCCTCATAATATGCGATAAGTACTAACCTGAATCGTTCTGGCGGAAATTGTCAGGAACGCAGCCGCAAGAAAGACAGAGGTTAGCCACCAACTCTGCCAAGCGCTGTAGCTGAGAGCGAACTGGAAACCTGCCGTAATCGTCAAGCCTACAGCCGCTGCAGCGATTCGCGGTGTTCGGGGCGGTGCCGTATTGTGCAGGATTAGATACGCGGCTAATCCCGCCAACAGCACTGCGCCGATCAAACCTAATTCCAGCCATACCTGTAGTGCGATGTTGTGCGGGTGTAGCGGCATCCTCTCGCCAAACGTTTTGTCGCGAATATGGTCGACAATCCGTTCCTTGCCCCCGGGCATGCTGCGCGACGCATTCATCCCCCATCCCAAGATAGGATGCTCGGCGATCCGATCGGCAGCAAATGCCCAGATGTAGAAGCGCGGCAAATCATACGTGGGGACGATATTGCTCATCTCGCTCATGCGTTCCGGGTTTAGAATGGTTTGGGGAAGTAGTGGCGCGATCAGGATACCGGACGCCAGCAGGGCGGCAATCAAGCGTTTCCCCCAGAGCCCGCATCTCCATACCAGCAAAGCTGAAAATACCCCTGCGACCAAAGCCAATGTGCCGGCGCTAAATCCGATGACATGTGCCAACCACGCCACGGCGATCGGTAAGATGCCTCGGATTGCAGCAGGCAAGCGGTATCCGTTCGCGAGAAGGGGCCAGACCATCAAAGACAGCAAGCTGATCGCGGCGTTGAACCAATAAGCTCCGTACGTTTGCAGTTCGAAGGCAAAATGGTCGGCATCGAATTGTGGGGCGACGATGAGCGCGGATGCTGGAGCGCCGTTCAGCAACTCGATGACCATGAAGACCATGGTCAGAATGCATCCTGCCGCCAGCATTTTACCAGCTAATCTGGCCTCGGCAGGGTTCACCTTTTCAGCGATGGCGACGAGGGCTATGCCGAGAGACAGATTTCCGGCCAGTTTCGCCGTACTGGCCAGCGCTTCGAGGGCATCGATGGCCCAAAACGCGGAAAGGCCGGCCCACGTCAACAACCCGGCAAGTATCCATAGCAGGCGACGATCCGGTACGGCTGGGCGAACACCCCTTCGCCACAACAGAATGACACCGCCAATAGCCGCGGCGAGTGCAAGAACGGTCGGTGCACGAGACACGAACGGCATCAGCGGCGCAATCAGGCCGCCGATGACGGCAAACAGGATGCCGATGCTTCTTTCGCGTTCCGGGGGCAGGTCAGGGAGTAAGGTCATCCGAGGTATATCCGTCGAGCCACGTGTTTCGAGCGGCGCCTTCTCATGCCGCTTTGGAATCCTCATCAAACGCCGTTCCACGCTCAGCTTTTAACGCAGTCGACGTCCGATAGCCTCGGCCAATTTGTGGCCAACGGCGATGAAGGGGGCCTCAACGGTGTGATAGGTCACTACTGATGCGAGAACCGTCATCAACAAAATCAATGCCACCGTAAAATGCGGGTTCAAGTATGGATTGATACCAGCCTGATTGAGCCCGGCAATGACCATACCGCCGATAGCTCCATGCAACAGGTAGATCGAATAACTGATTTGCCCCAGGTAGGCCAGCAGCCGGCTTCGAATGCGCCAGAAATAATGAACGGTCAGAAAGGTTACGATGGCGACGGCATAGGCATTGAAATGGCGATACCAACTTTTCTGGTGAATCGATTCGTCCCAGAACATCAGCAGAGACAGGCTGAGGACAATCGGTAGATAGACCGTCATAGCCATAGCGAGGATGGGTCCGGGGCGAGCCATGCCGCTTTCATCGAGTTCGCGCAGCAGAGCACCGGCGAACATGAGCGACATGAAGAGCGGCCATTCGAAGGGAATATGGAAGGCGAAAAATACCCGGCCGAGGGCTGCTATAGTAGCGAGTCCCAGGAACAGGCCGCCGGTGACGGCGAGACTTGGCAAACGTTGCAAAAGGCCAAGAAGGAACAGGCCGGCGCAGGCAGCGTAAAAGACGACTTCTATCGTCATTGTCCAAGCAACGCCGATGATCGTGTGGGGTGGCCACCCCGGCACCTGGATCATGACCAGGTTGGGCCAGATGTCCTCGACTCGATAGGTGCCGTTCGATATCAGATAGAGGCTCAAAGCCGCCCAGTACATGGGGTATAGACGAAGCAGGCGACGAATGGCGAAGCGCGCGACGTTGTGGCTGGGGGCGGACCGAACGCTGCGTGCCACCACGTAGCCGCTGATAATGAAGAACAGCAGTACGGCGGCCCGCCCAAGATCGATCCAATCAACGATGAGCCTTACAATGGCGGCGTTCAGGACCGACATACTATTGGCTCCGGCTGTAAGAACGCCGAAGAAATGAAAGTAGGCAACGGCCAGCGCCGCCAGTCCCCGCAGGGCATCGATATGGATAAATCGCCCGCTATCGCCGGAGGACGGGCTCTTCGTCGAGGCAGGCGAAGATGGATGCGGTTTACTCTCGCTCACGCGTTCGATCCCTCAGGCGGCGATAGGTGACGTGAGGGGTCGCCTTGCTTGCCCGCCCATCGTGAACCTGCTACCAGGATTAGCCTTTAACCTCCAGACGGAATCCCGGCTCGTTATGCCGCGTAGGCCGTAAACCGTCGATGTCCGGACGATGCCTGCCGCCAATACAGCTGCTTTTCGTATGTCCCTGGGCCGCATTGCGCCGGCCGTCCGTGCTCGCCTGTTGCCGTTCGTTTACGCCAATCCGCTATATGGCCTTCTCCTGGGCAACAGAGCCCCGGCCGAGTTAAGGGGTACACCTGCCGATCCGTGGCCGGGCGATCGCGACACGGGCTCGGTCATGGTCGAAGGCGATTTGATCGTGGCTGGCGATCGAGTCCGCTTGTCCGATGATCCTTGGCGCCGTCCACCGACAGGCATTGTCGCGCGAGCCGAGCTGCATGGATTCACTTGGTTGCGCGACCTTCGTGCCCTGGGGTCCGAGGCAGCTCGGCGCAGAGCTGTCGGTTTGACCGATGGTTGGATACAGACATTCGACAATTGGTCCAGACTGGCTTGGCGGCCGGACGTGGTCGGCAACCGGTTGTTTTCCTGGTTTGCAAATTTTGGATTTCTACGCGCTGCCGCTGAGCCTGAAATGGCGGCCCGCCTGTTGCGGTCTGCCGCTCGCCAGGCGCGTCACCTCGTCCGTACAGTGGAAGAAGAACCAGCCGATCATCGACGTTTCGCCGCCATCAAGGGATTGCTGGCTGCTGGCGTATGTTTGGCTGGACAGGATCGCATGCTGGCCGCTGGTATTGCGGCACTGTCTCGTGAACTCAGTCGGCAGCTGCTACCCGATGGTGGCCATGTGCAGCGAAGTCCAGCCATCCTCGCCCATGTACTGCGCGACATGATCGACATCCGCAACCTGTTGATCACGGGGCATGTTGAAGTTCCGGCCGATCTTCAGGGCGCCATCGATCGCGTTGCACCCATGTTGCGCGCCCTTCGTTATGGCGATGGCCGGCTGGGTCTTTTCCATGACGGTTTGGAGGATGACGAACATCAGGTTCAGACGATCCTGGCGCTTAGCGGTTCGCGCGGCCGACCGCCGACCAATGCACCGCATAGCGGGTTTCAGCGGATCGCCGCCGGGCGCAGCCTCCTTCTATTCGACGGTGGGGCTCCGCCCTTACCGGGTTATGACTCGGTTGCCCATGCCGGGGCGCTCTCCTTCGAGATGAGCATCGGCAAGGACCGGTTGATCGTCAATTGCGGGGCTCGCACGGTCGACGATGTGCAGTGGCATTTGGCAATGCGTGGCTCGGCCGCTCATTCGACCCTTTCGGTCGATGAGAAAAACAGTGCCGAGGTCGTTGCCGGCGGGCTGCGCCGCCGCCCCTCCGCTGTGACCTGCGAGCGGCGCGAAGTGGACGGCAATGTTCTGATCGAGGCCAGTCACGACGGCTATGCCGATGTCATGGGCCTCATCCACAGGCGCCTACTTTACGTTTCAGATGACGGCGGCGATCTCCGCGGCGAGGATGTTCTGGCCCGTGTTTCGCGAAGTTCGGCGCGTGGCGGTCATTCCTTCGCCATTCGCTTTCACCTGCATCCGGGCGTACGGGCCTCGCTGGCGGCCAGTGGGGATAGCGTCATTCTGCGCTTGCCCTCTGGGGACGGTTGGCGATTCCGTGCTGCCGGCGGGCGGCCGCAGCTGGAGGACAGCGTATATCTGGGTGCACCCGGCGTGCCGCGACGTTGCCAGCAGATCGTCGTGCGCGGCGCTGTGAACGGTGACCTCACCACGGTCAAGTGGCGGCTTGCACGTGAAGCGTGAGCGTCTAGAGTTGCCAGCGGCGCTGGTTCTTGGGCAGCTTTGTCTTGCTCCAAATTCCCTTGATGTCGGCGATCAAGCCGCCTGGGCGCAATAGCCGTTCGAAGGTGGCGGCGGAAAAGTCACGGTAACTGCGATGGCCTACAGCGCCAACTAAGGCGTCATAGCCGGCGGCCTTCTCCAGGCCGGTCAGCAATTCGACGCCGTAGTGCCGCCGCGCCTCATCGGCATCGGCCATCGGATCGTGAACATCGACCGTGTGTCCGCGCTTGGTGAGGCCGCGGATCAGGTCGACGCTCTTCGAGCTGCGCAGGTCCGGTACATCCTCCTTGAATGTGAGACCCAACAGCAGGATTCGCGCATAGGTGCCACCGCCATCCCGGCGGATTTCTTCGTCAACGCAACCGGCGATGAAATCGGCCATGCCGTCGTTGATGCGCCGCCCCGCCAGAATGATTTCCGGTTCATGGCCCAATGCCTGGGCGCAATGCGCCAAGTAGTAGGGGTCAACGCCGATACAATGGCCCCCGACCAGACCAGGTTGGAAAGGCAGAAAGTTCCACTTGGTGCCAGCCGTTTCTAGGACGTCGTGAATGGAGAGGCCCAAGAGGCGGGCGATCTGTGCCACTTCGTTGATGAAGGCGATATTGATATCGCGTTGTGCGTTCTCGATGGCCTTTGCGGCCTCGGCTGTGCGAATGTTGCGGGCGACGTAAACGCCGCCGCTGGTGACAGCGCCGTAGAGGCCGGCGAGCAGCGCCGCGACTTCGGGGGTCTGGCCGGCGACGACCTTGCGGATGCGCTCGACCGTATGCTCCCGGTCGCCCGGGTTGATGCGTTCCGGCGAATAGCCGAGAAAGAAATCATGGCCGGCCTTTAGTCCCGATGCCGCTTCGATGACCGGTCCGCAGACATCCTCGGTGACGCCGGGATAGACGGTGCTTTCCGACACCACGACGCCGCCTTTGCCAAGATGGGCGCCCAGCGTTCGGCAGGCCGCGAGCAGAGCCGACATGTCGGGCCTGTTGTCGGCATCGACGGGGGTGGGTGCTGCGATAATGAAGACATTGCGGTCCGCCAGGGATGCTGGATCGTCAGCCAGGCTGAGCAGGCCGGCACGCAAGACGGCAGGCTCGACTTCACCGGTCCGGTCGATGCCGCGGCGAAGCTCGGCGATACGTCCCTTATCGATATCGAATCCAAGGGTGGGAAAGTGCCGGGACAGAGCCAGAGCCAAAGGCAGACCGACATAGCCGAGGCCGATGACGGCGATGCGTGCCGTCTCCGTCGTGGGTAGGTTCATAGCGAGGACATTCCCCTGGGTTGCAGGACTCGATACCGGCGCCTTCCAACCGTGTCAATGTTGCAACGGCAGGGTGATGATTTTAAAAAGTCTCTGGCCCAGGGCATGCGCCTTAAACCGGCATACGCCATGCGTCGTAAGATACCCGCCACACGCCATGTCGGATTGCCTTCTCCTCTGGCGTTACAGTCGTCGCATAAGGACGGTAGGTATTATGCTGCCGCGCGTTTAGCAGCGGGGCGTTTGTCGTTGGCGGTATCGCAGACGGTGGTGCGGCGCATGTCGCGCGGCAGCGAGCTGTCGAAATCACGTGCCCGATGCATATTGCAGCGGTTATCCCACATCAACAGATCGCCGACCCGCCATTTGTGAGTGTAGACAAACTGGTGCTGCGTGGCGTGTTCGATTAGGTCGAGCAGCAGCATGCGCGCCTCGGGCACCGACATGCCATAGATCAAGCCAGCGTGGGAGGCGATATAGAGCGACTTGCGTCCCGATCCCGGATGAACGCGGACCATGGGCTGGGCCACCGGCGGGGTGCCGGCGCGTTCCTCCGGTGTGAAATCGGTGAAGCCCAGTTTCTCGCGGGAATTGAAGATCGAATGCTCGGCCACCAGATTCTCGATGCGCTCTTTCATCTCGAGCGAGAGCGCGTCGTAGGCGGCGCGCATGTCGGCGAACTCCGTCTCGCCACCGGTCGGCGTCACCACATGCGCCGACAGCAGCGAGTAGGTCGCCGAGATCTGCTTGAACGAACTGTCCGTATGCCACAAGCGGTTGCCGAGAATGCCCATCCACTTGCGGTCGTCGCGGGCGACGACGCGGTTGTGGGCATCCATATTGGAAACGTCGGCGAAGTGCTTGTCGAGGCGCAGCGGCTCGCCGGGGCGCAGCAGGTAGCGGGTCGTCTCGATGGGACCGAACAACCGGCTGAAGGCCACTTGTTGCTGGTCCGTGATCTTCTGGTCGTGGAAGACGAGGACGCCGTACTTATCCAATGCTGCCACGATGTCCTGGGCCAGTCCGTCGCAGAAAGGCTGACTCAGGTCGACTCCACTGACCTCGCCGACGAACAAGGGATGGAGTTGTTTGATCTCGATGGCCACGAAGCCGCCTCCACAACGGATTTTGATTGCCACTAATATCGCACGTCGGCCGCGCGCCGCACAACCGCCCGCCCGGAAATCAATCGGCCATATGCCGCGCCAACCAGTCGATCATCAGATCGGCCACGGCGTGATTGTTTTTCTCCAACATCGCCATGTGACCGTTACCGCGCAGCCCCTTATCCTCCAAACGGAAAAAGTCGTGGGCAACGCCCGCCTGTTCGAGGAAGCGGCTGGTCGCGTGATCGTAGGTAGCGTGATAGGAGGCCTCGGTGGCGAGGATGAGGATAGGGATGCCGGCCAGCCGCGACAGGCGGCGCGCCCTGCCGCCTTGCAGGAAGCCATGGACCAGGTTGGGTCCCGGGGTTTGCGAGTCTGGCGTCGGTGTCAGGTCCTCCGGCCGTTGGACGGCGGGATCATAGGTTAGTGGCAGGCGGGTGATGCCCCATGGCCGCGTCGTCTCCTTCGTATAGCAGTACCAGGTCTCGCCACCGGAGAATTCGGCGTCGCGAAAGGGCGGACCGTTGGGTTCCAAGGCCAGGATGCCCTTCACCAGGTTGGGCCGGGCATCGGCAATCAGCCAGCCGAGCGGCCCCGATTGCGAGTGCGTCATGATGATGGCCGGGCCGATGGCATCGAGCAACGCCACGCCGGCATCGCGGTTGAGGATTTCGATAGCCTCGCCATCGCGCAACCCTTCCACTTGCGAAGCATAGAAGCGGTCGAAGGCGGGATCGCCCTTGCGCCCCGTGCCCGGCCATTGAGTATGCCGCACCGACTGCGGCCACAGCTTGGCCTGGGCCGGTGCCGTGAAACGATCCTCGATGCGCT